>JAJTIC010000027.1 GCA_021300175.1 Pseudomonadota bacterium | reverse complement strand
GGAATCGCTTTTGTCTTGAGTTCCCTCTTTTCAGCGGTGATCGCTTATCGTTATGCCATCCCCATGAGGCGTTTGATTTTGAAAGCGATGCGGACAGCAAATAAGAAGCAGCTCGAGGAAATCGAGGTCAGTGAGGAAGATTGGCTCGAAGATGAGCCCGGCGAGTTCTCGGAGATCTCTCGAGCTTTTGATAAGATTCGCCGTAAGTTAAAGAAAAGACGAATCCAGCTAGCTCACGAGCGTGAGGAATCTCAGGCGTTGATGTCAGGTCTTCAAGATGCTGTGGTGAGTGTCAGTCTTGATGAAAGAATTAAATTCTATAACTCGCGCTTTGCCACCTTTTTTCTGACACGAGATCTGATGAAACAGATACAAAGCAATCAGCCCGTGTTGCTCACGGAAGTTTTTCGCGAACCAGAAGTGCTCACGGCCTTCAGAAAGGTTCTTACTGACGGTTACTCAGCTCAGGCCACCGTGAAAATCATCAATCGTTTGGATGGAGCGATAAGGACTTATTCTTTGCTCGTGTCTCCCTTGCGGGAAGAGCGCACGCGAGAGCTGTATGCTTTGCATGCCCTGTTTCATGACATCACAGATATCCATCGGGCCGAACAGATTCGGATTGAGTTTGTCGAGAATGCAAGTCATGAGTTACGCACCCCTCTCACATCGATTAAGGGTTATGTAGCAACATTGAAAGAAGATTTGCAAATTGGAAAGTACGATCAAGCACTGACTTTTTTGGAAATCGTCAACAAAAGTGTGGATCGATTGGTGGACCTTGTGAATGATATGCTGACTCTTTCGTCTCTGGAGAGCGAGTACCGGCTGAAGAAAGATCAAGTGGATCCCGTGGTAATCACTAATGAGGTGGTGGAACGATTATCCAATTTAGCCAATGACAAGAAGATCCGTATCCGGATCCAAGTGGATGCAGGAGCATTTTTGGCAGATTCTGTGAAAGTGATCCAAGCTTTGCAGAACTTGGTGAGCAATTCGATTAAGTACATTCAAGAGGGGGGAGAAATTCAAATCCTGTGGTCTGAAAGTCAGGGACACATCCGATTGAAAGTTATAGACAATGGCCCAGGAATCTCAGCAGAGCATCTGAGTAGACTTTTTGAGCGTTTCTATCGTATTGACAAAGGAAGAGCACGGGAAGTCGGGGGAACTGGCCTCGGTCTTGCCATCGTGAAGCACATCATGCAATCTCATGGTGGGAGCGTGGAAGTGAGCTCTGATCCAGGGCAAGGTTGCGAATTCACCTGTATATTTCCTCGAAAGATATGAGAACAGATGTCGTTGTTATTGGTGGTGGGATCATCGGGGCTTCCTCGGCGCTCCAGCTCGCACGCGGTGGCGCTCAGGTGACTTTGATTGATCAAGATATTCCTGGTCATGGCTGCTCTTACGGGAACGCGGGATGGATGACTCCTTGTTTTGCGATGCCGTTGCCAATGCCTGGGATGCTTATCAAGTCCATGGGTTGGCTTTTGAATCCAGAAAGTCCTCTTTATATCAAGCCTTCTCTATCGCCTGATCTTCTCTCTTGGCTCACGCGTTTTCTGTTCTCGATGAACGAGAAAAAAGCCAAGTCGAGTATTGAGCTTCTCATCGCTTTGTCGCAAGAGAGTTTGCGACTTTATGAAGAGCTCTCTCACACTCAAGCTGATCTGATGAAGTTTGAAAAAAAAGGACTTTTGATGATCAGTCAAACAGCTTCAGGTCGGCAAGCGGCCATCGAAGAGCTAAAATGGGGAGAACCTTTCGGGGTCATAGGTGAGATTCTCTCAGGAGAGAGAGCTCAAGAGCTTGAACCTTCGCTGAAGAAAAATTTGGGAGGAGTGTACTTTCAAAACGAAGCTCATGCGGAGCCTTTAGGAACTGTGCAAGCTCTCTTGAAAGAAGGCCTCAAGTTGGGCGTTAAAGTTGTCCCCCATTGTCAGTTTCAGGGGCTAGGACATAGAGTTCAAATCGGTGAGTCTCAGTCTTTGAAGTCGATAAAAACATCTTTGGGAGAAATGTTTGCAGATCAGTTTGTTTTTGCCATGGGCTCTTGGTCGAAGGCCTTCGGTCAAGAGTTGGGGTTGAATATCCCTATCTTAGGTGGCAAAGGTTATTCGATCATTTTGCCCAAGCTTCAACGGCAACCCAAAATACCTATCATGCTGATCGAAAAGAAAGTGGCGATCACGCCAAGAGAGAATTCGCTCAGAGTCGCGGGAACCCTGGAGCTTGTGGACCAGGATTTTTCTATCACTCAACGAAGAATGGATGCGGTCGTCAAAGGGGCTCGGCAAATTTTAGAGATTCCCGAGAAGCCTCAATATTTAGAAAGTTGGCGGGGCCTCAGGCCTTGCACGCCCGACGGGCTTCCCCTGTTAGGGCGAAGTCCTGCAATTCCCAACATGGTTTTGGCTTGTGGTCATCAAATGTTGGGACTACAAACAGGATTAGGTTCAGGACAGTTTGTGGCAGAAGTTGTGCTTCAAAATAGAAGCCAAGATCCACGATTAGATCCTACTCGTTTTACTTAGTTTTACCAAGCGCATGAGCTTTTACTTTTTCAAACAAAGAATCTTCATCAGCTGGCGTTTGGTGAAAGGTCCAATCCCCCGACGGGTAAATCACGGTGCTAATGCCTTTTTCACAATGCCCCAGGCAGCCAGCACTGTTAATTCTGACCGATGATCCCCAGTCCTCTTGTTGGCAGCGTTCCTTGAGGTTTTTGCGAAGCCCTTCAGATCCTTTGTTCCCGCACTTTCCCGGTTTTTCGGGAGCTGCTGTACATATAAAGACGTGGGTTTTATAAGACATAGTACTAAGCTAAACTGAAGTTCTTCCAAAGTCAGTGACAAAAGGTGTCCAATTGCCCTGGTCCAGGCCTTGCTCAGTGGGTTTTGTCGCAAAACAAAACCGTTTTTGGGGAGGACAAAATGCAACCACGAACCACAAGAAAGCTTGCGCGTGTGATAACGCAGCTCTGCATGAGCTTGCTGATGATCACGTCAAATGCTTTCGCTGAGCCAGCGCAATCACCGCGCCAGACACTCACAAGAACTGAGCAATCAGGTCTTCAATTAGGAACAACGCTCACCAAGAATATTTATCGTCAGGAGCCTTATCAGGCGGAATACACCGAAAGAATTCCTTACGAAGTGGAGGCTGGTTACACGGACTATGAAGAATACTACGAAAACGAATATCAATGCCACACAGAGTATGAACAACAGTGCAGCCATGAGAATATTTGCAGGTCGGTACCTGATCGCGAATGTCGCCAAGAGCACGTCTGTCGATCAGTTCCAGATCGTGAGTGCCATCAAGAGCGCGTTTGTCGACCGACTCCGGGTCGTGAAAATTGCCAAATGGTAGAAGAGTGTGGAACTAACGCCCTCGGCGAGCCGATTTGCAAATCTCACAAAGTGTGTACTTCTGAACCTGGTGGAGAAGATTGTGATTATGTCGAGCGTTGCTCGAGCACTTCTCGTCAGGAATGTGGTTATGAAGAGAGATGCTCAAGCACCACTCGGCAAGAGTGCTCAAATGAGTACCAATGCCGACAAGTTCCTCGTGAACGTTGTGGTTATGAAAGTGTTCGCAAAACTCGTCCTGTGACTAAGTGGCGCACTGAAACCCAATATCGTGAAGAGACACGATGTTGTGTGACCAAGTACAAAGATGTTTTTGAGCGACAAGACGCACTTCAGTTGAAGATAAAGTTCCCTCAAGGGACAGAACTTGTTGCAGGCGAAACGGAGCAATTCGAAGCTGAGTTTTTGGGTGAAGCTGGTCGTGCTGACCTAGGCCTCAAAGCTTTGACGTCGGTGTTCGGATACAAGATTGCCAACAAGTCCATTCAAGGCTCGAATGCTTTGGTGGAATTAGCTTTGGTTCCCCGCTTTACTGAAGAACAAGTCGGTGCAGCAAGTATTCGTGGAGTGTCCATCGATGCAGGCCAGCTGAGTTTTGCTGACAAAGGAAATCAGGCACGAATCACTTCTGTGTACTCTGCAAGGCTCATTGACAGGTCCTCTGGAGCTGTGATTGCAACGGCTTCTGGGCAAGCGACAGCAAAAGAGAAAGTCAGTCTGCCGATTGCTGGAAACTTGATTGAAGACGTGGAGTATAAAGTAGTTCTTCAAGTCACACGAACAGGATTGGTGCTTCCCAAAGGGAAAATTCAGTTCATTGTTGAAGCAGTCATCCCCTTTGAAAGAATCAATCCGGCTGATTTCACGCGTGAAGATTTGGTGAGCCAGCCAGATATTCAAGGCAGTGAAAAAAATGCAATATTGGTCTTTAAAGATCGCTCGCCGAAGCACAAAGCTGTGAAAACAGCTTACCGGATTGAATTGGTTCGTCCTGCAGGTTTTTTGGGAACCAAGCGTGAGATCATGTTTGAAAAAAATATAGATCGTGAACAGATCTCTCAGGCGAGCGATGGCACCGTGAAATTAAAACTCACCACTGATTTGGGTCTCGACAGAAAGACGGCTGAAAAGTATATTTCCGGGGGCCGCACAGTTTTTGTGAACCTGACGGTGATTCGTCAGAGCGCAAGCCTGAGTGGTGGGAAGAATATTGAAATTACGAAAAACGAAAAAGTAAGAATTCAAGATTAATAACCAAAAGGGGTAAAACATGAAAAAGCAAAGTTTCTTGAAAATTTTAGGAAGCTCAGTGACAGTTCTTGCAAGTGTGACAATGATCACTGCTTGTGGCGGCGGTGGCGGTTCATCTGTGGGCGGTGGCGGATCTGCCCCTGTGATCAGCTATCCTTATGAAACGGTGTTTGGAGATGTTTGCAGAACATCCGAACCGACTCCAGGCTGTACTTTCAATCGTAATGGTTCCCGTGTAAACGTGACTCAAGATCCTCATTATGATCGCTATGGTTATGATGCTGATGATCTCTGGTTTGTCACCTTTGATAGCTTCGGGAACGCTCGCGTCTACAACGACTTGGGTCAATATCAATACTCTCGGAACATTTCGCAGTTTGCGGGATTTGTTGGTGGCACAACGATCGGAGTTGGAACGACCGGTCTTTTTTGGGAGAACGTTGCTGGCCGTACTTACTGGCTGGGACGTAACGGAGTTCTGTACTCTGCAAACACAGGACGTAATAACTTTGGTGATGCCATCAATAACGATGAAGCTGATGAAGTTTCTGACTCTAGCTTCGCAGCTTTAAATTCAGATGCCAATAAAGCTCTCGTCAAAGCGGCTTCTCAGAAGCTTCAAAAAGATTACGGTTTTTCTTCTGAAAAAGCGAAAGCTGTGGCTTCTGCTTTGAACGTTTGGGCTGTTTCTGGTGCTGAGCGTGGTTACACAACAACGAAAGACATGGATAAGACATTCAAGTCAGTTTTCGGAGTTGACTACCAATCAGCTTTAGCAGCCGTGAAGGACTTAGCTGCTGGCGACAACTCTTCGATGAGAGAGTTAACAGACAGATCCGCTCAGTCTTTGGGTCTGAAGCCTGCGCAAGCTCAGAAATTCATTAAGGGTATGTATAAAAAAGCTCTGGCTCAGTGGGGCTACGACGCTGACTCTGTCAGCTGGTAATGAGTTTCGATCAGTTTTATATTGAGCAGTACCAAGACAGATGGGCTTCCCTTAGGGAGGCCCTTCTTCGTTCTGAGCGCCAAATCGCGCGGGTGAATCAGTTTCAAAATTCAATGTTCATCAGTCAAGAACACTACGACTGTCCTGCCTATTCGGGGACAGCTTTCTTTGATGTTCCTGCGGGAGCTCCCACCAGAGACGAGCTCAGTGGACTTCTTCAGTACTATGTGATGGATCCGGCAAGCCTCGAAGTTGCTTGCGCACTTTCGGTAGAAAGTCATCACGATGTCCTAGATATGTGTGCAGCCCCGGGAGGCAAGACGCTGATTCTAGCGGAAGCTCTCAAAGGGGGCACAGGTCATTTGATTGCCAACGAAGTGTCTGAAGCGCGCCGAGATCGCTTGATGAAAGTAATTCAGCAATATGTGGATCGCGAAACAAGGGACAGAATTCGAGTCAGCGGAAAAGATGGAGGGATCTTTGCCAAATCTCATCCTGAAGCTTTTGATCGGATTTTGATTGATGCCCCTTGCAGCGGTGAAAGACATCTTTTGCAGAGCCCCAAAGACTTAAAGGCGTGGTCTCCTCAGCGAAGTGCCAAGCTTGCCCAGAGGCAATATGCATTGCTGACCGCAGGGCTTATTTGTTTGAAATCTCTGGGTCGACTTGTGTATTCCACCTGTGCTCTTTCCAAACTTGAAAATGATCAAGTGATTGAAAAGCTTTTTCAGAAAAAAGAAGGATTCAAAGTTGTGGAAATTCCTTTAGTCAAAGCTGCAGAGAGAACGAAATACGGGCAAATGTTGATGCCAGACAATTCGGGTTATGGTCCGTTGTATTGGTGCGTGATCGAGAAAGTTTAAGAGGCTCTCACTTTTCGAGTTTGGACTCTGTCTTTGTAATCTTTTAAAGAGAGTGACCCGTAGGTGATTTTCCGATAGATTTCAAGGGCTTCATTTTTGAGGTCAGTTTCAACTTGATCCAAATGCTGCTGAGGCACATTACCTAAAGACATCAAATAAAGCATGTATTCAGCTACTGAGTCGAACACTACGCTTTCGCTGGTGTGTTTGTCCGGATCAGCTTTGGTAATTCTGCGTTTGATGATAAGGGTTAGAAGATCTGATTTCACCTTCTCTTTTTCGGTGGACCTGAGAAAAAACTGAGGAGAAGATGATCCCTGAATGAAAGCTTTAAATCAAAAAGAGCTCGAATCTCTTGTTTTGTTTCTGAATGAGAAAGCGCTGGGCTCTCAGCTGCAGAAAGTCTGGACCTTCGACCAGGGGGTTGTGCTTGAGTTGTATCGGGAGCAAAGTCATTGGGTAGTTATCGATTTGCGTCAGCAGCTTCCTTTTTTACTTTGGCTGTCTGAAGAGCCTCGTCTTCATGAAGTGAAAAAGCCAGTAGCTCTTTTTCTGAATTCCCACGCAAAGAACTTGCGTGTTTGTGATATTCGTATCGTCTCTGAAAAAGGAAGAGTGCTTCAAATCAGTTTTGGTTCAGGGGACAGGCAATGTCTCTTAGAAGCAATTCTGATTCCTCGAGCTGGGAACCTCAAGGTGGAAAAAGGGGAAAAGAGCATTTGGTGGGAAAAGCCCACTGAACTGTCTATATCCCCCCTTCAACAGTCATTTGACCTTAGGGAGAATCTTGATTTTGAAAATCTTTTTGAAGAGTTTCAAAATTTGTATTGGCGAAAAAAACCGAGCGGGGAGAGAGGGGATCCTCGACCCAAAGATCTTGAAAAGAAGAGGAATGCTCTGGTGAGACTACAAACCCAGAATCTTGAAAAAGATATTTCCAGGTATTTAGAAATGGGAGAACTCCTCAAATACGAAGCAACAGTTCCTGAAGTTCTGAAAGATCTTTGGAGGCAGGGCCTTTCGGTTTCAGAAAATCGCGAAAGAGCGTTTGCTCAAGCGAAAGATCTGCGATTGAAATTAAAAGGGCAGACACAGCGGCAGCTCCAACTTCAAGCTGAGATCGAAAAAATTGAAAGAGATCTTCAAGAAAACCCAATTCCTAAAACTGTTCAGCTTCCGTCAAAGACAAAAGGACTTTTAGAAAAAGCGGAAGCCAAAGGACGCAAGAAAGTTTTGGCTTCGGGGCTTGTGGCAGTCATGGGGAAGTCAGCTGCGGATAATTTATCAATTTTAAGACGGGCTCAGGCCTGGGATCTTTGGATTCATCTGAAGGACTTTCCCTCGGCCTATGCCGTTCTTTCTAGAAATCGAAATCAAAACGTCTCTCAAGGCGAGATTTTGGAAGTGGCTAGGTGGCTGGTTCAAGAGTTTGAGAGCAAAAAGCAAAAGTCTTTTGGCAAATTGGACGTGCTCGTTGCTGAATGTCGTCATGTCAAACCGATCAAGGGGGATAAGATTGGTCGTGTCACCTATCACAATGCTCAAGTCTACACGCTTGCGTCAAATAGAGAGTCTTGATTTCTGAAGCGACCTTCCTAAAATAAGTGAACAAGAAAAAAGGAGTCATCATGATTGAAGTCTCTAATCTGAAGAAATCATACGGTGGCACTGAAGCCCTCAAAGGAATCACTTTCTCAGTTCAAAAAGGAGAAGTGGTCGGATTCTTAGGGCCCAATGGGGCTGGTAAATCAACCACCATGAAAATCATCACCGGATTTATGGCGCCCACATCGGGTATTGCCAAAGTCTGTGGTTTCGACGTTTTTGATAGTCCGCTGGAAGTAAAAAAACGCATTGGTTATTTGCCGGAGCAGCCTCCAGTTTATTTGGATATGAAAGTCCATGATTATCTTAAGTACGTGGCTCAGCTCAAAGGAGTAGAGTCAGGTCAGTTGTCAAAAGCAATTCAAACCGCTGTTGAAAAGACTCAACTGGGTGATGTGCGGCACCGCTTGATCGGGAATCTCTCGAAAGGCTTCCGTCAACGCGTCGGCATCGCACAAGCTTTAGTCAGTTCTCCAGAAGTCCTCATTTTGGATGAGCCCACAGTGGGTCTTGATCCCAAGCAGGTCGCTGAGATTCGCGAATTGATTCAAGAACTCAAGGGCGAGCATACGATCATTCTGTCCACGCATATTCTGCCAGAAGTTCAAGCGACCTGTGAGCGGATTGTGATCATTCACCAAGGTAAGATTGTTGCTCAGGACAGTCTGAGCAACTTAAGCCGCGTTCAGGCGGGTCTGCAGAAAATCCACTTGAAAGTCAGAAAATGGACTTCAGAGTCTCAGACGCGGATCGCAGCTTTGCCAGGTGTTTTGAAACTTGAAAAGACAGGCGATAGCATGACCATCGAAGGCGAACCTCGAGAAGATCTCGTCGATGTGATCGCAAGCTCGGTGATTTCACAAGGGCTCGGCCTTCAAGAAATTTCTTCGTCGTCCAGCAATTTGGAAGATATCTTTTTGAACCTCACTTATGGATCAGGAGGTGCTCAATGAATAAGATCAATGTGATTTTTTGGAAAGAATTTAAAGGTTTTGTTTTAAGCCCCACTTTTTACATTGTGGGATTTCTCATTGCTTGCATCATGAGCTGGGTTTACCCCATTGCGCTTTCAGATTTTGCAAGGAATATGCAAGCAATGATGTTTCAGCCGGGGCTTCCGCCGCAAGCTCAGAATATTCATTATGGTGTGTTCCTGAGACATCTCTCGAATTTGAATCTGATTTTGATCTTTGTGGTGCCTGCACTCACCATGAGACTTTTTGCTGAAGAAAAAAAGCTGAGAAGTCTAGATCTGCTCATGACTTCGCCCGTGACTTCTTTGCAGATCGTCGTGGGTAAATACTTGTCGGCCATCGCCAGTATTTTTCTGCTGTGTTTGATTGGGCTGGCCTATCCGGTGGCAACTTTTGCCCTTGCCAAATTCGCTTGGGCCCCGCTGCTTGTTGCATTCTTTGGAATCTTCATGGTCGCTGCGGTTTATGCAGCGATGAATCTTTTTTGTTCATCTCTCACAGAGTCAGCTATCGTCGCTTACGTCATGGCAGTTGTGTTGAATATTGGAGTGTGGTTCATCGGTCTTGGGGTTGAGGTGGTGGATTCTAGCTGGGCACGCAGTGTATTTGAGCACATTTCGCTGAATACTCACTTGATAGGACTCGTGGAGGGGACTATCAGAACAAGCTCTTTGGTTTTCCTCTTGAGTCTGATTTTCTTTTTCTGCTTTTTGTGTGAGCGAGTTGTCGAATCAGCTCGTTGGAGGTCTTAAGTATGACAAATTCTGGAAGAATTTTATTGGTTTTGGCGGCAGTGGGGCTTCTCTCGACAGGAGTCGCTCGACTAATTCTGGGGGTCTGGATGCCTTTTATGTGGATCCTCCTTGGAATTTCGCTGCTCCTTCTCGTGTTTTCAGTCGCCATGGAAAGAAAAGTACTGATGGAGTTTTTCACTACCAAAACAACCAAGCGGGGAATGAGTTTGGGAGCCGCTTTAGTTTTGGTATTAGTGATTTTGGCAGCATTGAATTACATTGGAGCCAAACACTATAAAACTTTTGATCTTTCTGAGGCAAAACTGAACACTTTGTCTGATCAGAGTTTAAAGCTTGTAGGCCAACTGCAAGAAGATCTCAAAGTGACCTTTTTTTATCAAAAAGGTGCGGAAGGGGTTGAAGAGACTCGGAGAGCGTTTATTGATCTTCTGAAGAAGTATCAAGATGTTTCAGCAAAAGTGAAATTGGATTTCATTGATATCAATGAGCGCCCCGCCAAAGCCGAAGAGTATGGGGTGACTAAAGGTTCTGGGCTAGTGTTCGTTGAATATCAAGGCCGTAAAAATAAAATTGAGCGAGTGGATGAACAAGAGCTCACGGCGGCCATCGCGAATGTGCTGAGAACAAAAGATGTCACTGTGTACTTCACTTTGGGACATGGAGAGAGAAATATTGCTGACGAAAAAGAAGTTACGGGCCTTGCGAGTCTTAAGAAGCTGCTGGAAGGAAATCGCTATCTTGTTCGAGAGATCAACTTAATGACCTCAGGGACAGTGCCGCCAGACGCTGAAATCTTGGTGGTTGCTGGTCCCCAACAGAAGTTTCTTGAATCAGAAGTGGCTGCCCTGGAAGCTTTTCTGAGGCGAGGAGGCAGAATGATCCTGACCTGGGAGATGGGAAGTCAGTCGAATTTGGAGAGTTTTATTTCTCGCTTTGGCCTCAGTGTGGACAGCGGGCTCATTGCCCAAGTGATGAACACTCCTTTAGGTCAAGCAGTGAATCCTTCGGTCACTCCAGCCTCTGGGTTTTCTTCACATGTTGTCACAAAAGTGTTCGGACAGGGTCAGTTCATTGTTTCTCGTTTACCGCAACCACTGCGTGTCAGCACCAAGGTGCCAGAAGGAATCAATGTTGATGAAATTGTGAAAACCGATGTGAATTCTATGCTCTTTGCAAACACGCAGTTTTCCCAGTCTTTGGGCAAAGGCCCATTCACAGTGGCAGCGATTGCTGAAGGAAAGCTCCCTCAAGCTGAAAACGACTTTAAGCTCTTGGTTTTTGCAGATTCTGACTTCTTTGGGAACCAACTCTTGTATCAAAATCTTAATCGAGACTTGGTTCTGAATAGCTTTTCTTACTTGTCCAGTCAGAGCAATATGATCAGTATTTCCCCCAAAGAGATCTCAAAAACAGAGTTCGTGATGACCGAGACAAGTTTCATGGTGTTTCTATTTGGGTTTCTTATTCCGCTGCCGGTAGCCTTTTTAGCGGCTGCAGGCTGGATTTGGTACCGAAGGAGATATGCATAATGTCCAAGTCCAGTGTCTTTTTACTTTTGATTTTAGCTTTGGGTTTAGGCGGCTATGTCGCTTGGGATCTCTGGAGTCAGCAGAAAGTGGCACAGCAGCAGGAAGAGCTTTCTAAGATTTGGAAGGGGGAAACCTCTTCCGTTCAAAAAGTGAGTATCCAGACTCCTCAAACAAAGATTGTCCTTGAAAGGACTGAGAGCGGCTGGGCAGTGAATGGGAAGCTGGCTGATCGAAAATCCGTGGAAGAGTTTATTGAGGGCATTGCTGTTGAGAAACAGGACTCGGTGGTGGTCGAAGGCGAGAACATTGATTTCAAAGAATTTGGTTTGTCGCCGGAAGCTGGGACTCTCGAGATTCAGAGCCAAGAAGCTCCAGTAAAATTAAAAATTGGAAATCGAAAAAATATTGAAGGTAAAAATTATCTTCAAATTGAAGGAGAAAAGAAAGTTCGACTCGTGGCGGGAACTTGGATTCCAAAGCTTGAAAAGAAAGAGTTTGATTTCAGAGATAAACGACTTTTCATGGGAGATCTTAAAGCGGTCATAGGTCTAGAGTTCAGAAAAGGAAAGGAAAAAATAGATTTCAACCTGCAGGACGGAGTTTGGACGGCCGCTCAAGCACCAAATTGGAAGCTGGATCAGAATAAAGTGCGAGAGATTCTGACTCAACTGCAAAGCAATGCAGTGAGTGAGTTCTTGTCGGAGGGAACATTGACACCTGCTCAGAAGCAAATGTTCCAGTGGGATAAGCCTGTTTTTGAGCTGAAGGTTATGGGTGCTGACTTTCAAGTGAGAGCTATGAAGTCCAAGGAAAATATTCATGCTTGGCTTTTGCTTCCAGCGAGCGTGCTCGTAAGGGTGAGTCCTGACTTTACACGAAATTTTTTATTTGAAACTTTGGCAGATTTTCGAGACAAGCGCCTTCCCTTGCCAGAGCAGCGTGATCAAATTCTCACGGCAGAATTCAAATGGGGATCTGCGGTTCAATCCCCCTCGTCTGCAAAAATAGCAGAGATCTTGCGGAAGCTTTCTTCGCTTCAAGCTCAACAGGTCAGTGAAGGGCAGTTAGCTTTGGTGCAGGGAGAGCTCCAGCTCTTGAGCTCTGCTGGGCTAGTTTGGAGGATGAAAGTTGGCTCTCAAGAAAAGTCTGGTAAACTGACGTCAGAAAAGGACACTTGGTGGGTTTCTGTTGATGGTACATCAGACCTTTTCTTGATCACGCAGGAAGATCTGAAGTCATTGGGCTTTGAGATTCCTGAAAAGCAAAGCGAGAAAAAATGAAGTTTTTCGGCAAATCTCCCACACGAGTCGATCTAGCGGGTGGAACTTTGGATCTTTGGCCTCTTTATAATTTTGTCGGAGGTGCTAAGACAGTGAATGTGGCCATCGACATTTGGACTTGGGCAGAGCTCACGCCGCTGCCACAGGGGAAAATTGAACTTGAGTCCCGCGATCTCAACTTGAAAAAGAGTTTTGGATCTTTCAAGGAGTGCCTGGCAGATCCTGATCCAGCTTTGAATCTTTTAAAAGTTCAACTCAAGTTTTGGAATCCTCAAGATGGATTTCGACTTGTCACAAAGTCTGAGTCTCCGGTGGGCGGGGGTCTTGGAGGCTCTTCTTCATTGACCGTTTCTATGCTGAAAGCCTTTTCTAGTTGGTTGGAAAAACCATTTCCGTCGAATCACCAGATGGCCGAAGTCGCGCATAATATGGAAGCTCAAGTGCTTAATACACCCACGGGAACTCAAGATTACTATCCACCGATGAGTGGCGGAATTAATGTTTTGGGTTATGAATTCGAGGGCATTACGCAGAAAGTACTTTCTGTGAAGGGCACACCCCTCGAGAGCCACTTTTTGCTTGTGAACACGGGGCGCAGTCACCATTCAGGTTTGAATAATTTTGAAGTACTCACCAGTGCAGTTCGAAAAGACTCCAAAGTTATTGAGGCTCTTCTGAAAATTAAACAAGTGGCTGAGGAAACGGCTCAAATGGTAGAGCGGGGAACCTGGGAGAGGATGAAAGAGCTCTTTCATCGAGAGCTCGATGCTCGCCTTCAGTTAACTCCTGCCTTTTCAAGCCCTGAGATTGAGCAGCTCATCAAGCTTTCATTGCAGGCAGGTGCTGATGCTGTTAAAATTTGTGGAGCCGGTGGCGGAGGATGTGTTCTCGTTTGGGTTCCCCCTCACCGCAGAGAAGGGGTGGTGGCAGCTTGTCAAACAGCCGGATTTCAAGTCCTCGGCGCAAAGCCCGTAGATCCTCTTCCCTTGTAAGCAATGATGACTCAAAAAAGTTCCATCGTTTCTTAGGGCTTTCCCTCTCGGGAGGGAAAGCAGACAAAGCCTGTCTTGCGGTCGTGGAATACTATCCAACGCAGAAGAGAATTTTCTTGGCGCGTCTTTATGAAAAAATTAAGACCGAGGAGTTTATATCAGCAGACTTGAAAATTCATGAGCTGATCCAGCAATATCACAAGCAAATTGAAACTCTTGCCATTGATGTACCGCTTTCACTTCCAAAGTGCATGACCTGCACTTTGAAGTGCCCTGGTTATGAAACCTGCACAGAGCCTGAAATGATCTGGATGCGGGATACTTTCGCAGAAGTGAACAAAGAAAAGCGTCCGAAGAAAATGTTCACGCCTTACACTCAAAGATGTGTGGATGCTTATTTGGGCCATCAACTGGAAGAGAATTTTGAAGTTCAACACGCCCTCGGATCCAACCTAGGTCCCCTGACCGCCAGAGCTCGATTTTTAACACGCAGACTGCAGTTACGGACATTGGAAGTGAATCCGAAAGTTTCTATTTGGCGAATTGGCAATGAGCTGAGAGTGAATAAGTCTCATCTCAAGCATCATCGCAATACTTCCACCGGAGAGGAAAGTCGCAAAAGCTTTCTTCAGCATCTCTCAGAAAAGAAAAATGTCTTCATTTATCAGCAAGATTCAAAAAGTATGATCGAAAACAACCATGCTTTTGAAGCTTTCATTTGTGCATATACAGGTCTTCTTGAATTTTTAGGGAAGATCCAGGAGAGACCCAAGGACTTTCCCAAAAAAGAATCTTGGGTCACTTTACCGAACTTAGATTAGCGCCAGCCCCAGGGATCATAAATGCCACAAGCTGGGTGCATTCGTCCAACGTGTCAGCCACCCGTGGACGCACAAACAGCATTCAGTGAATTCAATCAGATAAGGTCTTGGTTTGCATATATCCCCCCGAGACTTGAGGTTGTCCTTTTCCCAGTGATTCATCCAGAGACAGGCATAAAATTATCATTTTGAGGCACAATTTAGCTATCCCTTCGTCGGGCTTCAGCCTGTGTTTTCACTAAAACCCGTCTATACTCTGAGCAATGAGTCGTCAATTTCAGTGTCTAATCATCTTCGGGTGCCTTGTCTTCAGTTCCGATCTCTGGGCTCAGCATGAGCATCAAGTTCTTAGAAAGTTCGCTGTTTTCCCGATTGCTCACACCGATGCGTCTTCTGCCGAAGAAGCTTGGTGGCAGTCCAGGGAAACTTTGACCAAAGATCAAAGGTTCTTTGTCGCGAGTCGCAGATTTATGATGAACCGTGGGGTTTTCCAAGCGCGAGAAAATTTGAGTGCGGCAGATGCCATCATTCTTGCAAAGATTTTGGATGCGGAAGCTCTTGTCACCCTTGCTGTGCAAGAGCGAACTCTCGCGATGACGGTGTTTGATGGAGGACTTGGCTTTAAGCTTTGGGCAGGACAAATCCAATTGCATCCGGCCATCCAAATCAAAGATCAGTTGGTTTCAGCGGCTGGCAAACTTGTCATGGATTTTATCTCGGCGATTCCTTATCAGGGTTATCAAGTCAAAGATCAAACTTTGGGTAAAGATCTTATTGAAAAGAATGATCAGTTTTATGCGCGAGTTTTTATTGGGGGCCAATCAGAAATCAAAGTGGGAGACCCGGTCCAGTGGGTTCGCATGGTGGGTGAAACCTCGAGAGTCTTTTTTATCGAAGGGGCTCAAATTCAAATTCTGGCAGAAGGCATTGTCAGTGAGCTCAATGGAGATCATGTTCTTGTAGAAATTAGAAAAATGAGATCAGTTTCGGATCTGACGGAGTTCTCTTTGGTTCGTTTTCCAAAAGAGATGGAGCGTTTGAAAGAGAGTTATTCTTTGATGGAAACAGATTCAAAACTTTCAGCGGAATACCTGGCTACAGATTATCAGAAAGAATCGAGCGGTAAAAAGCATAACAAAACTTCGTCGGCACTGACTTGGATTTTTAGTTTAGCAGTTGTGATTCTGCTCGCGTTCTGATCTAATTTTTGGAAGAGGTCTAAAGAAATCTTTGAGTCCATCAACCTGAAGAGGTGTTCCTTCCATAGAGTTGATCCAAGACTCTGGAGTTTCCATGCAGAAAAAAACTTTCCACTTTTGACCGCTCGATTTAAAACGGTTCACCACGTGCTGGTACATCTGATTTCTGAGGCGAAAGTCATAGCGCATTTTGCCGCCGTCCGAAGGAAACATTTCAGCTTGGGTGACCAAGCTTGTAAGGCCAAAGCGTTCTCTCATCAAATGTCTCTGCTCAGGCTGAAAACGAAGCGCGCCAATGGAAATCACATGAACTTCTTCAGGTTTGAAGAGAGAAGTGATTCGATCTGCGAGGTCTGAATAACCTTGCTCCCACTGAGGGTGCCAGATCAAAGGGTCAATGTGGAAAGCCACTTGAAATCCTTGATCAGCGCATTTGCGAGCTGCATTTAATCGTTGCGCCTGAGAAGCGGTTCCGTGCTCTTCTCGCTGAATGACTTCTTCAGCATTGATGGACCAACTCACAACGACATTGCCAGCATGAGGGACTGATAAGAACTGATCTACATGATCCGACTTGGTTTTGAATTCGAGGGTCCAGCGAGGATATTTTTTGAAAAATTCGATCAGAGGAACAGAGTAAAGAGTCAGAGGATCAAGGCTTAAGCTATCAATCACTTCACCAGTGCCCACGCGATAGGGAAGGTGAGAATGGTCTTTGGCCATCTCCTCGAGCTCGTCGAGGGCATGAGAAAGATTCGAGTAAGCATGCATCACGGGAGTGTTCAAATAGCTCTGCAAATAACAGTAGCTGCAATTAAAATTGCACTGAGCTCCGAGATTCAGGACATAGTAATTGCAGCAAGTGAGAGTCTTTTTCTGAGTGGCTCCAGGGCAGCGCTTAAAAAATTTGCCGACAAATGGGTGGACATAGAGATGTCTTTTACTAGCGTTGAATTGCTCTGCGGTGAGAGCTCCTCGGTGATGGGCTCCTGGCGGATCTTGAACGATTGCAATTTTCTCAGAAGGAGTAACTTTGAGCATTCTTTGCGCAAGTCCACTATCCAGAGCGGACTCATGGATCGAGATTCGATCGAGCTCAGAGAGAATTTTTTCTACCAGCATCAATTCAAATCCTGTTTCTCGAGTTGCTCTTGCACTTTATTTAAAGATTGAAGGTACCGTTTTAGATCGGAAGGTTGGGCTACAAAAAGTTTGATCTCAAGACCTGATTTATCACCTTGACGAACCCAGCGGGTTTGACTGGAGCCTGGCCATGGGAGGGATTTGAAATAGGCTTGGACCTCGCGATCACGGGTTTGAGTTTGGGGATAGCGTAAATCACGAAGAAAACTCATCCACGACTCGATTTGATCTCTGCTTTGGATAGAGTCCAATTTTAAATCTGCAAAAGATTTTCCGAGCAAAAGAAGTTCGATCCCCATCTCGAGAGCCTGAGACCCTTGGCTTTTGGAGAAACCAAAATGCACAATAAATAAAAGCAGCGGACTTAAGTTCAGATCTTGAGCCACGAGCAAAGGACTGCATTCCATGGGCGCCATTTTCTTTTCAGCACACCACTTGAGAAAACCAGCGGGTAGTTCTTGTGTGGCTTTCAAGATTTTCCAGAAGCTCTCATTGGTGTTCCAGCCTCGCTGAGCTGCGAGAGCTTCTCTCGGAAAATTGAAAGGGAGGCCCTGAAATTCGACGACTTTCATAAGAAGTCCAAATTCAGCAAAACTCAAATCTGGGTATAAAGATTTAAACAAAGCAATAAGCTCTGACAGATTTTCAGATCCAGGGCTGTAGTCAAAAACAAGCTCGGATTCAAAACCTGCGATTTGGACTTTCTGAAAACTCACACCCGGCAATCCCTGGGGCCATGGAGATAAAGGCCTGAAATCAAGCTTTGCAACGCACTGCGATGATGGGATTAATTGAGGTGGATTGGACAAAGTCACATTCATGGGGCCATCGCTATCGAATTTTCACTTTCTTGGCAACAAGACTATTCACGTTTAGGATGAATTCTATGGCTGATTGGCGCAATAAAGCTCAGATACAAGATGATGTGGTTTTTTTTCGATATGTCACTCCTGGTATCGAGCGCAATGCGGCTGAAGTGTACATCTGGGATCTCGATAAAACATACTTAGACACTACAATTGATTCTTTACCAGCGCTTTTTGCTACAGCTCTCGAGCGAGCTTTCACCAAGCGAAATGTGCCAGGGACTTCCACTCTTCTTCAAGTGCTCTCTCAAGACTGGAAAAAAAAATACTCGCAAATGAGGTTCCCGCTCTATTTTATTTCGGCATCACCACCACAGATGGAAGAGCGTATTGGGGAGAAATTTCTTCTCGATGAGATTCGTCCTTTCGGTTGCTTTTATAAAGATAATCTAGCTAACTTAAGACCCTCTCGACTTTGGCGCCTGAATAAACAGGTCGGCTATAAAGTTCAAGCGCTTTTACAGTTGAGAAATCAGCTTAAAGAAGATGTCCGCCAGGTGTGCTGGGGTGATGATAGCGAGTCAGATGCGATTATCTATAATTTGTATTCAGATATCTGCGCGAGACGATTAGGGCCTCAAGATTTAAGATCAATTCTTCGTCATTTGAGTGTGACGACTGAGCAGATCGATGCCATCTTACGATTGCAATCTGAAGTCCCTGAGCATGATCCAGTAGATAAAATTTATATCAATCTCGCCATCGATACGGATCCAGATTATTATTTAAAATTTGGTCGTCGCACACTTCCTACTTACAACACTTTTCAGGTTGCTTTAGATCTGATGCAGGACGGGCGAATTCACGCCGAGAGCGTCCACAATATTGCGCAAGATATGATTTTTAACTACCGATTCACTCCTGAAGAGCTCCAGAGGAGTTTGAATGATTTGGTTCGGAGAAAAGTTATTGGAGGGCGCTGTTTAAAAGAGTTCTCTGCGTTAGGGGTAGAGAGAGGCTTGTTTCCACAAAGCTTCATTAACTCTCTCCACCCTGCGTTGGAAGCAAAAGTCGTGGATGGTAGAGTCTATGAATTAGAAGGGCACTTTGAACCTTGGATCCCCGATCGAATCGACTACATTCACGATTATCGTTAAGGGTTAAAGTTAACAGACTTGGCAAAAAGAAAATACAAATCAGATTCAATTAAAAATTCTTGGATAACTTCCGCTTCTTTTTTTCCTTGGGCATACTTCCGAATGGCCCGCAGTTGAGCATCTTCTAATTTTTTCAATTGAACTTCTGAAGCATCAAAGAGAAGAGGATCCATGGACCAATCATGGATGATGTATCTCAACCGACCTCGAGTCTTAAAGTCATTTAATACTTTGTGAGAATTCATTCCCAGAAGATATTTTTTAGAACTGAAAGGAAGAGCTTCGAGCATGACTCCAACATCTTGATGAGGGCTCATCGCATTGTAGCCCCAATCCGGCAGTGACTGACTTGCCATTAAATTTTGCAAGATGGACCTTAATGGACCCATGAATGTCGTTTCATGTTTTTTCCTCAGATCAGCATGAAATGCAGAAACCATCCACCTTTCTAGTTGCGTAGGTTCCAGATTGAAATCTCTGCTTTGAATTTGTCGAGGAAAGTCACTGAGCCAACGACGCATTTCATGATTATTGTCTGAACCAGTGAGAAAACGAAACTCAAATCCCATTTGGTTGGGAACATCATACTTATCGTGTCCCCAGAATCCCACCCATCCCATTTTGCTACCAGCACCAAGCTCAGGTCTTGGACGAAACCTTTGTCCATGGGGGTCCCTC
>JAJTIC010000140.1 GCA_021300175.1 Pseudomonadota bacterium | reverse complement strand
TTCAGTAGAGGGCCAGATTTTTCAATTTCCCCGTGAATCTCAAGAAGTGACTTCCCGTAGATAACAAGACGATCCTTCTGGTAAACATCCGGAGGGATCACAATATTCATGCAACCATGCTCGTCTTCAAGAGTGATAAAGCAAAAGCCTTTGGCCGTGGGTGGCCTTTGTGTCACAGCAACTAGCCCTGCAATTCGAACTTTTTGTCGCTGGTAAAGTTCTGGAAGTTTTCGCGATGTCACATAGGGAACATGTTTTCTTTCGATTAACTCGGCATTCTTTCTTTCCAAAGAAGGCCGCAGCACTGACAGAGGATGGTGTTCTAAAGAGAATCCTTTCGTTTCATATTCCCGAGTCATTTCATCCCAAGCTGATTCCTGGGGAATCTGATCATCGGTGGCGATATTCTCTTGAGGTTGGCCCCACAAGAAACTGTTCTGATCCATGTTAATAGATTCAATTTTCCATAATAGATCTCGGACATTGCTTTCTAAACTTGAAAAAGCCCCGCTACTCGCAAGTTTCATCAAAACTGATTTTGGAGCTTGAGTTCGTTGAACGAAATCTTCCAAGCTCAGATAGGCTCCATGGTTCTTTCTTTCGATTTCTATTTGGCGTAAGATTTTCTCGGGCACTCCATAAATAGACCGTAACCCTAAACGAACGGGAATCAAAGATTCAGACTTGAGGGGCGGCTCTTCAAGAGTGTAGTCGTAGTCTGAAGTCTGAATGCACAGAGGAAGTATTGTCACTCCATGAGCTTTGGCATCTTGGATAAGGGATCTGGGGGCATAGAATCCCATGGGTTGGGAATTCAAAAGGGCGCAGGCAAAAACATCAGGATGATGGCACTTGAGATAGCTACTAGCATAGGAAAGCAGAGCAAAACTTGCAGCATGACTTTCAGGGAAGCCATAATTAGCAAAGCCTTGAATTGTCTTATAAACTTGTTCCGCAAAAAATGGAGAAACTCCATTTTTCTCGAGTCCTGAAAGAATACGCTGGCGGATTCCTTCCATGGTCGTCTTTTTTCTCCAGGCATCTGACATCACTCTTCGCAGCTCATCCGCCTCGCCCGGGGTGAAGCCTGCCGCCACGATAGCAATTTTCATCACTTGCTCTTGAAAAATAGGAACGCCCATGGTCTTTCTTAAGACAATCTCAAGATCAGGATGAGGATAAATCACTTTTTCAAGACCCTGGCGTCGTCGTAGAAAAGGATGAACCATTCCCCCTTGTAAAGGCCCAGGGCGTACCAGGGCCACTTCGATGACCAGATCATAAAAACAGCGGGGCTTGAGGCGCGGCAAAGTGTTCATCTGAGCTCGAGATTCGATTTGAAAAACACCGACAGTATCTGCTTTGCAAATCATGTCATAAGTTTTTGAATCTTCTGCAGGAAGCGTGGCCAAATTGTAGTTCAGATTTTTATGCTGTTGCAAAAGATCAAAGCATTTTCTTAAAGCTGTCAGCATTCCTAACGACAATACGTCAATTTTCATAAGTCCTAGATCATTGACATCATCTTTATTCCATTGAATGACAAAGCGACCATTCATTGTTGCTTTTTCAACAGGGACAATCTCTGAAATAGGTTGATGGCTAATTAAGAATCCACCGGTATGGATTCCCAAGTGGCGCGGGAATCCGTGAAGTTCTCCGCTCAAAGCAATGATGAGCTTCCAAGTATCTTCAGGAATACCAAATTTCAGATGAATATCAGGAGTCTCTTTGAGCCTTCTCATCCCATCACGGCCCATAAAATTGATGATAGCATTCACTGTCTTCAAAGGGACTTCAAAAACTTTGGCGACTTCTCGAAGGGCCATGCGAGAACGAAAGCGAATGACTGTACACACCATCGCAGCATGCTGTTCATTATATTTTTTGTAGATGTACTGAATGACTTCTTCTCGACGAGAATGTTCGAAATCGATATCAATATCAGGAGGTTCTCCTCTTTCTCGGGAAATAAATCTTTCAAAGAGTAAATCGATCTTTGTTGGATCCACAGAAGTAAGTCCTAAAACAAAGCACACCACTGAGTTTGCAGCAGAACCGCGACCTTGATAGAGAATATTCTGATCTCGGGCGAACTGACAGATCTCATCTAAGGTCAGAAAATAATCTTCATATTCGAGTTCGCCAATAATCTGCAGTTCATGTCGAACCATGGCGCGAACCTTTTCGGGAATTTCTTCACCGTACCTCCATCGAAGGCCATCTTCCGTCTTTTTTCGAAGATACTCTTTTGCGGACATTGAGGCAGGATGAGCACTTTGTGGGTAGCGGTAGCGAATTTCTTTGAGAGAAAAATTCAAACGTGACGAGATCTCCACGGTCTTATCCACAAGATCTGGACGGTCTTTCCACAGTTCATAGAGTTGCTTGAGGGGGCGCAAATATCGTTCAGAGTTTTGAATCAAAATATCTCTCGCTTGATAGAGACTTGTATGATGAAGTGTGCAAGTCATCACATCAAACAAAGATTTGCGCTCAGGGATATGCATGAAAGGTCGGTTCGTGACAAAAAGCTGAGCTTGAAACTCATCCTCAAGCTTCAGACCTTGAGCAAAGAATTCGTTGGACTCCCAAGTGAAGTCACGCCAAACAGGCAAATAGAGGCGGTCTCCGAAATGCTTCCACAGCAATTGATAACGATCTCGGGTCCATGGGGGAAGAGCTAAACAGACGAGATCCTCTGTTTTTTTGAGAACATCTTCGATCGAAAGTTTCGAGAATCCCTTCTCGGCTTGCCGCTTTCCTTGAGTCAATATTTCACAAAGTCGCTGATAACCTGATTTATTCATCGGCAAAAGGACTAAAGAAGATTCATCAGTGAGAGTGACTTCAGAACCAATCAGGTATTTATAGTTATCTTTGGCTTGCAAGTTGGCAGTGAAGTGAGAGGGTGACTTGGCGGCTCGATAGCCGCGAGCAACACCGTAGAGGCCATTGAGATCACACAAAGCTAATCCGTCATAGCCTAAGCGTATGCTTTGCTCGACCATTTCTTCAGGATGCGAAGCTGACTGAAGGAAAGAAAAATTACTTCGTCCAAGAAGTTCCACAAAGCCTCTGGGCCTTGCTTGATACTTAATCAAAGTAGCCATGTAAGTAATACTCTTTTTTCAAACGGTCTAAATAGACCCAAAGCATTTGTCCTTCAGAGGACAAAGCATAGTAGTAATCACGATTTTCAAACTGAGCAGAGTCTTCCTTTTTCTTCAGTAGATTCCACCATGCTGATTCAATCCGTTCGGCTGGAAAGCGAGTAAGCATTTGCAGTTTTTGAATCGCCAAGCGAGAGAGCTGTAATGGTTCTTTAAGTAAAAGAGAGGGACGAGGACTTTTAGCCAAAGCTTTTGCATAGACACTTTTGACTTGAATTGAGTTGTTTTCAATTTTTATAAGATCTTTAGAATTAAATTCTTTCGGCCAATCGGTTTGAATTTTAAAACTGTCTTCAGGCAAGTGAGCTGGCTTCATTTGAAGAAAACCCATTTCACAACCAGATTGCTTTGCAAAGCTAATGAGTCGGCGCCAGCGATCTTCGGTCAGGTCACGAGGTTCAAAAAAATCAAGCTGCTCGATTTTCTCAGGTACATCAAAAATAGAAACTTCAAATTCTCGAATAGGATTTTCAAGGCCTAGATGGTCTAATTTTTTCAACAAAAGATCTCTGTACAATTTAACGTCTCGACTGGGTGAGACGGGCTCAACAATCAGACTGTGTTTTTGCTGAGAGTACTCACAATGAAGAATGATTTCCATTTTCTGAGCAAATCGGCTCAGTCCCTCCAGACGCAAAAATAAATAAGTCATTTGAGGATCAATTTTCTGCATTAGGAGAGGAATATGATAAACCGGATCATCAAAGTACCCATATCCTTGGAAAGGATCTTGGGGGGTCAGAGGAGAAATCACTTGAGTGTCTTTGCCATGGAGCCGTCGCCACAAAGCAATGCCAGTTTCCCCCCACCGCTCTCGGAAAGAGGTCAATTGAAAGTGCTGAATATCATCTATCGTATGAAAGCCTAAGCTCTGGAAAAATTGAACAATATGTTCAATCTGTCGGGGTTTAGTCCAAGGATACAGACCTTCCAGTTCAGGTAAAACTGCCACCGGCAAGTGCCGCAAGCTTTGAAAATCTTCTTTGGGCTTTGTTAGCTCAAAAGGTCGATAGTTTGATAGAACCTGTGCGACGGCAGGATGATCTGCAATGGCTCCCGTCGCTTGAGCAGAAAACTGACGAGCTAAATCGATACTCTGTTTGAGCACTGAAAATTCTCCGCCAAACAAAGAAGCGGTGCTTTCGATATCCAAAAAAACATGTTGAGGATATCGAAATTGAACTCGAGGGCTGAACTTGAGGAAGACTTCAGCGCAAGAGGGCTCTTGTACTTTTTGTAAGTTCAAACACAAAGTCCGCATGGATCATTCCTCCAGAAAAACTAAAAGGTGTTGGTCGGTGCAGAGCTCTTCGAATAGTTAAAAAATCTCTGCCACATTCAATAATCAAACTAAAAAGTGGATTATTCAGCCACTGCTTTGCCGAACTCATCAGAACCAGTGATACTTTATGAGTTCGCGCAAGTTTTTTTAGCTTTTGCAGTTGATGAACTTTCAATAGTCCTTCTCGTAGGTGACAGCCCACAATTTCAAACAAAGAAGAGCTAATCAGTTCTTGAAGAATCCAAAATAATTGGGACTCTTCCTGAGGTTTTTTCACGACGAGAAGTTTTTTTAAATCAATTCCTCGTTTGGCTAAGTGACTGGGAAGGAGTTCCCAATCCGAGTTGATCCAAGCAGCCCATTTGGACTGCTTGTGAACCTCTTTCATTGTAGAGATAAACAAACTGGTGGCGCCCGTCCCTGGTTGACCATGAAGTAAACTAAGATCTCCTTTTGGAAAGCCTTTCCAAAGTAAAAAATCGTCGATGACATCAAAGCCTGTCCGAAGTCCCTCCGGTGGTCTGAGTTGATCCACAGAGACAACAGCTGAATGAAATTTCTGCTGCAATTGTTCTTTCACGGCTTCTAAAGACATAGGAACCCCCTCTGCTGGTAATACAAAGCCTGATTCTGTGACCTGCTCACAAAATTCAGCTTCGAAAAATTTTTGGAAACTCAATTAGAACTTGCGGATCAAACCCACCACGACACCTTGAATCTCGACTTGCTGTGGGTGGTACCACATCGAAGACATGGTCGGATTGGCTGGTCGCAGTTCAACCATTTTTTCACCCCGAGCAGAACCATCCGGGTGAGGCTTTAGATAAAAACGTTTCACAGTGGATTCGTTTTCCACACTGGCCACAATGATTTCCCCATTGGTGGCTGTGGATTGTTTTTGGACTAAAATAAGATCCCCATCAAAAATCCCATCATCAATCATAGACTGACCTTTTACTTTCAAAGCGAAAGATTTGTTGGGATTACGAACGAGCGAAGGAGGAACATCGACATATTCGTTATGTTCAAAAGCTTCGATGGGAGCTCCTGCAGCCACTTTTCCTAAAAGTGGAATTTGGAGAACCTCTTCGCGAGCCTCTTTTTGGAGGAGCGATGACTCGCGAAGAGATTCGTTGCGTTTCTTTTCTTTAACTTGAGTCTGCACCGTATGTGCTGAATGCAGAATTTGAATACTGCGCTTTTGATTTTCAGAAATCTGAATGTAGCCCTTGTTGGAAAGCTGCTTCAGATAATTCTGAACAGAATTAAAAGACGCAAAACCAAAATGATTTCGAATTTCTTGGTAAGACGGAGACACTCCGACTTCAGCCAATTGAGATTCGATAAATTCGAGCACCAACTTTTCTTTTTCGGTCAAGGGGAGGGGCTGTTGTGTGGTCATATTAACCTCTTGGTTTATACATATAAATTACAGTGTAAATTATATGTAAGTCAAGGGGGCCTTTGAAATCTGGACTTCGCAGAAAATGTTAAAAAAATCAATGGGATATCAGTTTTTGCAGGTCATCAAGTGCTCCCTTCCACAGCGTTCATGAACACGTTGAACACTGAGAGCCCGAGTTTAAGAGTTAAACCTTCATCCGCTTCAGAATCTCGAGAACTTTCAAAATCAAGAGGGTCAATTTCAAAAGTCTCTCAAGAAATTTCAACAAATGACGAAACGTAAAATACGGTCGGTATTTTAGCATTTTCAGGCTCCTTTCTTTGCGGAAGGGAGCCTTTTTTGTTTGTGCAAAACAGGCGCAAGATTCAGAACAGTTTATGAGCTAGGAGAGAATTTCAGGAATAGAAATTCGGATCTTATTCATCATCCAGAACTGAGAGATCTACTTGTTCGCGGTGAGCTTCCCAAGTGCAGCCCATCACCAAAGGTTCTTGCTGAGGAGCCAAGCGGTAGCGTCCCTCGCGAGCGTCCCAATCGATAATCATTTTTTTCACTTCTTCTCGATCTTCAGAATCTTTTGCAACTAGTTCTAAGCCATGAATGCCTCGTGCGGCTAAGCGCTCAAGGTTGAGACGTGTTCGCGAAGTTTCCCCATTGCTCGCTCGCCAGCTGAAATCTACGTTTTCTTTTCTCGGTAAATCAGCAAAGCCTTCTTGCGACCAGCGGTAGAACTTATTCTGTGACAGAACTGAAGAAGAAATTCTCGACTGATCTAGACTTGCAATTGCAAGTCGAGGTAAATTCTTGCGATCAAACTGACCCTGCTTGAGCAAAGCCAGAGCCGACGCGGGTACACTCTCAAGATATTCAGCAAGCTCAAGACCCGTTGTACATTTGACTTCGGCCTGTTGGCAAACATCAGTCATAAATCTTTTGAGAGCTTTCCAATAGGCACCTTTGTTCCAAGTTGAAAAATGGTGGCCTATGTTTATGGGAGCACGATTGCCATGGTAGTTTCGCTGGAACCAGCTCATATAGGCTTGGTACATCTGCTCTTCAAATTCCTGAATTTTCTCAAGCTTATCCTTGGGAGAGTTTGGATTATCCGAGTGAGCCACATAGAAATTGTAGTCCATAGAAAGAACACCATGATTCAAACCAGGAACAGGGATGATTGCCATGCGAAAGAACCAAAAGCCGAGATTAGACTTTGTTGGCCACGATGTCGGAGAATCGGCAACGGCACTCGCATCGTAAATAAACCGGTGCTCTCTTGCTTTGCCATCAATTTTCCATTGAGTCTGTCCCAAGGTCTTCCAAAGACCTTCTCCGCGACCAAGATAAGGGGCACGAAAACTTCTCAGGTGAGGAAGTAGATTGTTTCTCCATTCGGATTCTTGAACTCGAGTTTGAGATTCTTGAAGCTTGTTCAGACTGAAAGCTTCAAAAAGAAACTTATGAAATTGATTGAACTCAAATGTCCAATCTTCCAAGCTCCAAGAGCTGCCGTTAAAATGTGAATTTCCGTGGCCGCCGATTTCCATGCCAGCTTTCATGTTTTCATTCATTTCATAAATTCGGCGATTCATTTCTGTGCGATCGCCTCCAAAACCGATATCGGAGCGTCGACCACCTTTATAGCGAGGTGGGATGTAAATGGAGTCGACAGCCCCATCAATTTTGCGACGATCAGATCCCATGAGGAAGTCGACACCGGAAATAAAGTGTGTGACTTTGGCACCCGTCTTTTGTGCGTGCTCTCGAGTCGCTTTCCACATTTCGGGTGTGTAGCTGCCATCAAAACTAATCAAAATGTACTGAGGGGGCCGAGGTGGCAGTGCCTGTCCAAGAGCTAAACCTGGATGAAAAGGAACAGCCATTGCTATGGCCAACGCCCAAGCAGAGATGTTTTTCAGTGTGTTCATGTGGTTGTTGTACCTGATGGAAGAAGCTTCTCACAGGGGAGCTCCTGATTTGGCCTGCAAATTCAAGAGTATTCAAGTAATATCAATAGGTTAGGATGGCAGAAATGTTTATCTGTCAAAGCCCTGAGCAGCCTGCTACTGGCGTTTGAGGACGTAAAAAAAGTCTTTGCCGTTCAAGGCCATGAGCAAATGGAGTTCATTGTCTGGTTGGAAGAAAATTCGGTTGGTCGTGACTTTTCCCAGCTGCATGTCAGGGTCTTGACCGCATGAAAAGTGATTGTCTGGATTCAGCCAGTAGGTTTCTTTCCGAAAGAAAGAATCTTTGACCAAATAGGAAGATCGGCTTTCACAAAAATTCCCAGGCTCACCCTCATATTCCCAGTACAGTCTTAAATTATGGGATTCGGAAAAAGTAAAAAGAACATGGAGTTTGGGATTCGGAGGACTATAGCGGTGATCTTCGTAAATAAATCCCACATACTTCCAAGTTCCAATAATGCGCTCTTCATCTAAGAGTTGGGAAGCTTGAGTAAACCCTGGGCAAAGCAAACTAAGGACAAAAAACCATTGGATCCAATTTCTCATGACCAGCCTCTCTCCTCAAGAATGGCTTGAACATCAAGCAGATCTTTATCTTTGAAAGAATTTTCAGCTTGTTCTTTCAAAGCTTTCTTTAAAAATTCAAAATCAGCCTGAGGATGCAGCTGTTTGAGCACTTCCAGTGCGTAAGCTAAAGCTTTATCATTCCCGAGCTTTTCTCGAATCGCCCAAAAAGTTCCAGAAACAATGGCTGAATCTCCGTAAAGGCCACCTGTTTTTTCAGAGAGCTTTTTGTTGGTCGCAAGAGTTCTTTTATAAGGAGCTTTTTTGTAGGCTGTGTCCCCCATGAGAGGAGAGTTTAACTGAACGGCCGTGAAGAAATCCGCAAAAGCTTCATTGATAGAGCCGCCTTCACCTTGATAAGGAAGTCTAGCCACAGCTTCGACGAGAGCGTGCCCTGTTTCATGCATCACGATGGTGGGATCAAGAGGGATTTTTGCGAAGACCACATCGTCCCCAGATCCTAGCCGAATTTGCCCATTGTAATAATAGGCTGTGTTTGTTTTATCGGGGTAACCCACATGAACTGTGGCTCTGATTTGAAAGGGAATACGAATTCCCAATTTTTCTTGAAAGAAGGTCAAAGCGCGATGGATGTAGTAGAACACCTGAACTTGATCAAATTTTTCACTGGGAGGGGCAAAATTAAACAGTCCATTTTCGGAAGTGGCTCTTTGTTTTGACTCTGTGACAACCGTCAAGTTTTGGGTGACCAAAGAGCCTTCCCCTGAGAGGCCTCGGAGTAAAACATTTCGAAGATCTGTTTTACGAGGACTTTCTGGATAAACCAAGGCCATGGCTTCTTGAAATCCGGATCCTTCAGGAGTTTGTTGGACGATCTTGAAGTTCTTGTTGAGGTAAGTGGAGAACCTCAAGCCTTGTGAGTTAAGATAACTCACTTTAAAAAGAGCTTGGCTTCCCCAGGGCTCAGCGGTCACCACAACTTTTGCAGGCTCATCAAATTTCATGCTGAGATACTGAGAGTCTTTCTTTTTGAGTTCGAGAATGACTTGATCGAGGTTTTGTTTCATTTCTTTAATGTCAGACTTCAATTCTGAATCTACTTTTTCAACATAAGCGGCAGAGATGTAAGTCTTTCGATCTCCGACTTGGATTGTTTTCACATAAGAGTTTTCAACCGAAGCTCCGAGAATCTGTTGCTCAGAGATTTGAATTTTCTCATCGCCGGCGTCGACTTCAGTTAAAGAGGAGATACCTTGACGTGGCAAAACTGGAGGTTGGGAGCTCATATCTTGAGTCCAATGAACTTTTTGGTAGCGAGCTGGCGGGGAGCAAGATCCGATCACAACAAGGCTCAGAAGAGAGAGCAAAGAAAAAAGGTATTTCATAGCGACCCCCAGGAATGGAAAAAGGCCAAGGATCGAGTAGGCGACCCTTGACCTCAATGAGACTGATTTATTCTACAGTCATTGTTTTTTCGAGGTAAGTTCCATCGCCGTTCAAGAAACGGATTGTGTGCTTACCAGTATCAAGCTTGCCAAGCCTAATTTCTTTTGTGAAAGGTACTAACACCATCAAGCACATTCCCTGTGAAACTGAAGCTACAGACTTGATATCGTGATTGAAAGAGTCTCTGTTTGTGACCATGGCTTGTTTCCAGGTGTAGCAACCGTTGGGGAAGATCCCGCTAGCAACGATATAAGCATCGCTTTCAGAGTCAAAACCGCCGGGGACGAAAGCATCACTGATCATGATTTCAACATCTTTTGAAGGTGGAAGACCTTGATCCTCTGCGTGTGCGTAGAATCCCATGCTCATGACTACTAAGGCTGACATTAATACTGATTTCATTTTCTCCCTCTCTTCTGTCGCATCCCGCGACTTGGTGTTTGCCTTGAGTAAGAGCATCAGGTGTACCAATTTGAGACAGAGGTATAATCGAACTGGAGGAAGGTCTGAGAAATTCTGGCTCAAGGGTGAGGAGATCACTGGGACAAAATCTCCTCAAACGCAATGCGTTGTTTGGTTGCTGAGACAGCAGAGCCAAGCTAAGGTGGCGCCATGTTCGGATTAGGTTTAACAGAAATTCTCATTCTTGCCTTAGTTCTGCTGCTTTTCTTTGGTCCTTACAAAGTTAACGATGTGGCAAAATCCATAGGTCAAGGTTTTCGAAAATTCAAAGAAGCTAAAGACGAGATTGAAATTTCCGCCCAGGACCAAGAAAAATTGGACAGACACTCAAAGTCAGGAAAAAATAAGGATTCATGATTGAATTCGTTATTTTATTAGCGGCACTGCAGTTTCCAGCCCTTGCAACGGCTGATGAGAAACCCGTGAAAACAATCAGTGATGTTTGTAAAGAGCAGTTAGCTCAATTTCCAGGTCCATCAGATTCCAAGTTTTTGGCTCGAGCCTGTGAGAAAGTTCAAGTGGCTGACGGATGCCAAAGCGTCAAAGGCATGCCGATCTACCATTATGACCGTGAAGGTCAATCAAAAAAACCCCATCGAGTTTTGGTTTTTTCTCTGATCCATGGAGATGAAACCCATGCGGGCAGTGTGGGGCGATATTGGATGGAGCGATTAGAAAGCATTGATCCAAGAAATTCTTGGCGAGTGATTCCTGTTCTTAACCCGGATGGAGTCGCCGCCAAAACCAGAACCAATGCCAACCTTGTGGATGTGAACCGCAATTTTCCAACGAAAGATTGGACTGAAAAAGCTCAAAATTACTGGAAGCAACTTTCTAAATCGAATCCCAGAAGATTTCCTGGTGACACAGCGGCCAGTGAGCCAGAGACTAAATGCGCGTTAAAGCACATTGAAGATTTCAAAGCCGACTTTATAGTTTCGATTCATACGCCCCTCAAAGTTCTCGATTTTGATGGTCCTCGAG
>JAJTIC010000150.1 GCA_021300175.1 Pseudomonadota bacterium | reverse complement strand
TGTTTGCAACCCTTGACCCCACGACAAGAAAAATTTTTCTTGCTGATGGACCTCCCGCCGTTGTGACAGACACTGTTGGTTTTATTCGAAAACTTCCGACCCAACTCATTGAAGCATTTAAAGCAACACTTGAAGAAAGCTCCGAAGCCGATGTGCTTTTGCACGTGATCGACCTATCTTCACCGAATATGCAAAGACAAATCGAAGTGGTGGAGGATCTCGCCAAAGATTTCGGCTGGGAATCAAAAAAGATCATTCATGTTTTCAACAAAGCGGATGCAGCCCCTGTAGAAAGACAGTTCCAAGTAAAACACTTCCCTCGAGTTTTTGTTTCTGCTCTGACAGGCCAAGGAATTGACCAGCTCAAAAAAATGATGGCAGATAGTATTTCAACCATGCAAGAAGATGTGGAACTCTACTTTCCCCGAAAAGACGAGTATAAAATTTACGACCTAGGTCGAGAGACCCGCATTGTTCGCAGAGAACAAGGCAGTGAGGGAACCGTCTGTTATGCGCAAATGACCCCGACCTTGATCACCAAGTGGAAAGACTATTTAGCGAAGTAGGATTTTGACCGAAACCTAGGTGATGTCTTGGCTTTGCACTTGGGTCCTTTCTGGACTTATTTTATTTTTGTGTAGTTTTGAGATAGCGCGAGCACGTCCTCCAACCTGCCTAGCCGGAGACCCTCGCAGCAGTCAAATGCATGATCGCCTGATGAACACAAAGCTCCCGACTTCCCCCTCGGCAGCAATGAGTCTTATTCAGCATTACAAAAAAAATATCCTCCAGAATACGTTGAAAAGTGCTGACAGGGTTTCGCTTCTAAGTGCCCAGTCAGCTTCCGACGGCGCTATCTGTCGGTTCACTTCCACCGTGAACGGTCCTCTCTTCAATCTTCATCATCTGCGAGCTGTGAATGGTCGAGCCCTCCAAGCTCATCAGCTCGCTATCGAACCCACGTGCATTCTCGCTTCTATGAAACGAAACGGATCAGAGCCTGGCTACTACTGCGCGTCTCCTCGAGGTCCTAAAGAAGTTTTAGGACCTCCTGGCGGAAATCGCGCAGCCTGCATTTCTAGAGAACTGCTCAACTACACTACTTGGGTTTTCAATCAATCGCTTGCCTGCATGAATAACCCGAGCCGCCCCCTGGATCCTAGCTTGTTGTTTCAAAAATTTAACAATGAAAGTGGATTTAACTATTTTGTCGGCTTTAGTGGTGGGATGGGAATAGGTGGAATGACCAGTATCGCGGTGAAAGAACTCAACCTCAACTCTAAGGTCTTCACTCAGATATTTAACCCATTTAAGCGGGAATGCCTCCCCTTCGCAAAAGCCATGAAAAACAAACCCAACAACGTACTAAATCGCTGTGAGTGGCTCGACATGGAGGATGGATTTGCGAGATCCCTGATCTATTCCATTGGACTTTTTCTCCATATCCGTGACACCCAACTAGCTTCTCTTAAAGATGACTTTGAACGGGCGAATCTTGAGGACTATAGAGCTCTAAATTTAGCCGCTCTGGCCATCTATGGCCCCGAGGGCTTAGGTGCTAAGCGCCACATCAGTGCCGTAATAAAATCCAAACCTAAAAGTTTTAACGAATTTAAACAGAAACTCTCTTCGCGAGTCCCTTATTTAAATAATATCCAATCAAAATCTCGTGAAGTTCTCATGATGACTTCGCCCCCAAAAAGAAGCCCTGAAGATTGCTCTGGTACCTGATTGTGGAAGAACTCTTCGTTGTCTTTATTTGCCTTGTTCTCAATGCCCTTCTTGCTAGCTTTGAAATGGCTTTTGTATCTATCAACAAAAGTTTTCTTCTCCAAGAAATGCGCAAAGGCTCTAGCATTGCAGCCCTTATCCTTAAAGAGAGGGAAAAGCCTGAAAGAATTTTGAGTGTGATTCAAGTGGGAATCACCCTCGTGGGAGCGATTTCAGCGACCGTCTCTGGAGCTGCAGCGCAAGAATCACTCACCCCCCTCTTGATGGCGGAGGGCTATTCCGAAGCTTGGGCTGATACTATCACAGTCCTGGCCGTTGTCGCCCCCTTGGCTTACCTCAGTGTTGTCATTGGAGAGCTTGTTCCAAAAACTCTCGCTCTCAGATATAGCTTTCCGATCATCAAGATTTTCATGCCATTGATCAGCTTTCTGAACATCATTTTTAGCCCCATTATTTGGGTACTGGAAAAGTCAACCTTGGTCGTTCTTCAGTTTTTTCCGGAGAAAAAAAATGAAAGCCAACTTGAAGGTTTCGGCGATATAGAGCTGGAATCACTCTCAAAACACCACAAACAGTATATCCTCAATCTCGCGAATATAGAAACCAAAAGAGCTCAGGATATCATGATCATCTGGAAAGATGTGCACAGTATCTCCGCCACTAACTCCTCAGAAGAGGTTCTCCAATTGGTGGTACAGTATGCTCACACCCGCCTCCCTGTGATTGAAGCCCAATCCGTCATTGGAATTCTTCACACTAAAGAATTTGTGGCTTATCACTTATCTGGTGCGCAAAACTGGACCAGCATCGTTCGCCCTGTACTAAGGATCCCTTTTAATGAGTCAGCGCTTAATGTTCTTCGCCTTATGCAAAGCAAAAAGTCTCATATGGCACTCGTTATGGGAAAAAATGCAGAAGTTCTAGGAATCGTCACCCTCGAAGATATCAATGAAGAAATTTGGGGCGACATCTACGATGAAGACGACGACGGCCGAATGAAAAAACTTCTCGCCTCTAGATCTAAATTAGGACTCAAACCAAATACGAATTAGGATTTAGATTTTCGCTTGAGACGAAGCTCACGACGCCTGAGGGCCTGTTCATGTCTTCGCCGATCCTCCGCCGTCTCCATGATGAGACCGGGCACTGGAGTTGGCTTGCCGGTGCTCCCAAGCGCGACGAACGTCATGTAAGCTGAAGCCACATGAAAATGCTCCGAAGTCTTCGGATTTTCAGCATCGACTCGGATTCCTACTTCCATACTGGTTCTTGAAACAAAATTGACAGAAGCATTGATATTAACAACCCAGCCCTTGCGAACTGGAGCAATAAAGTGCAAATCATCGAGACTTGCTGTAACTACATCTTTCTGAGAATGCCTTTGCGCAGAGATAGCGCCGGCAATATCGATCCAAGACATTACTACTCCCCCGAAAATCGTATCGAGGGAGTTAGTATGCTCTGGAAGAACTAACTGGGTCATGACCACACGCGAAGCCGAAACAGGTTTACTATTCGTATTCACGGTGATCACAACCCTTCAAAAACCTCTAGTAACCCATTCCTACGTCGCCGCCACCGCGGTTTCCGCCAATGTCATTGCTACGACCGGGGATAATCTGTGTCGTACCAGCAACTGTAGCACTTCCTGCAGGAATAGTCTGAGTCGCCTGTGAACCAAAAGCGTTGTTGTTTGCTGCTTGAGCAGCTTCCACTCGAGCTTCGCTTTCCACGAAACCAAGATGAGGCAAGCACCAAACGATCAACTGTGCACGCGACTTCACGTTCATTTTTTTATAGATATTCGTGAGGTGAAACTTCACTGTTTTCTCGGTAACAAAAAGCTGGTTCGCAACTTCCTTGTTAGACAAACCCTTCGAAACCAGTTCAGCAACTTCCGCTTCTCTGTTCGACAGACCTTTTTGGATTAATACATCTCTGAGCATCCTTGCTCCCTCCCCTTATATTATTAGGACATCGGTTCCTGGA
>JAJTIC010000078.1 GCA_021300175.1 Pseudomonadota bacterium | reverse complement strand
TCTCCGAAAGGGGGCGGTGGCAAGCCCAATCCCGACGACATGCCTGAAGAAAACATGTGTGGTGTCTCCGAGAAATAGGCGGGCACTCCGGGGGGATAAAAAGTCGAGCCACTCAGAGGTTTTGTCGCCTCTCCGGGAGTTCGATTTGAAATCATAATTCCCAGTTTGCCTGCAACGCCCAAGTAGCCCATGGCCCCCATTTTGGTGCTATTGAATTTTTCTAAATTTTGATAGATTTGAAAAACAAAAGATTTGCTTTCTCGATTAAAGCCAAAAGAAATACCAATATCGAACTGGCCGCCGAAGCCTTTGTTCATGACGCCGCCTTCCGCGCCCAAGCCCAGAGAAGCATTCACTCCAAACTCGGTGGCTCGAGCGACCAAGGGAGCTTGGGACCAGAGTTGTCGATCAATGGAGGACAGCACAAATTGAGTGATGTAAGTCGATCGATCGCCAAAGCTCAGTTTCTTCTCATCGCTTTTATCTCGCCAAAAGAGTATTTTATCTTTTGTGATTGCGCCTAAACCAAGTCCGTAGCGAACGCTCGAAAGTGATTGTGCAGATTTTTTGAGAAATTCAAGGCGGTGCTTCTGAAAATCTTGTTTTTCAGAGTCGCTCAGCTGCAAATAAACTTCAGCACTCAGAGAGTCCACCACAGGAAACGAGTAAACCTCTTTCCCAATAAGGATGCGATGCTCATCCCCCACGGTTTGGAACGTGGAAGGAGTCAGCGGGATCTCTTCAGAAGCTCCCGCGAAAATGCTGAAGAACAAGAAAAATGATAAAAGCCAACCTACCATACTCACTTCGAATTGCGAAGCGGATGCCAAGCAAAAATTGAGGTCATCTCAAATCTGGGGAGCGATGAGCTCAAGCTGCTCTGTCTAAAACTTTGACAGGGGGGAAAAAGCTTCAGAAACTAGGGTGTTACTTTCAGTCTCTTAGGAGGTTTGCATGGAACTCAAGCTGCTTAGTCAGAACCATTTTTTCTCGACTTCCACTTCAAAAAAGAAAGAGTCACTGAAAGCGCCCACCGGCTATGTGTATGTGTTTGGCGAAAGTAGACTCAAAGAAATTGCAAAGTTGATTCAAGAGCTCGCACCGCCATGGCAGAAGGAATCTCTCGCACAATCAAAGAAAGATGTTCTTCATTTTGTATCTGAAAAAGGACCAGTTTGGATCATTTCTAAAAGAGAGTGGCCGCGCGTGGTTTCTCACGGCGGACAGCTTGAAGATTCTGTCTACTCTTGGTACCGAGATCAATTGGGATCTCTCGTTTCTTTTTTTAAAGCTTATCATTTAAAATCTTTCCGCGTTGAGCTCTCTCACGCTTCACCAGAGATTGAGAAGGCTTTGATTGTGGGGCTTGATCTGGCCGCTTATAGTTTTAAAACAGCCCACGAAGCGGATCCTTACATTGATTTACCCTCCATTCACATCAACAAAGCAGGGGTAGAGTGGGATCATTCTCAAATCAAAAAATACCAAGCAGATGCTTTAGCCATCAACTGGGCTCGACATTTAGTGAATCTGCCTCCGAATCTGTTAAACCCCACCACTTTTCAAGAGATTGCTGAAAAAGTTTTTTCAAAAAGAAAAAGTATTAAACTCGAAGTCTGGAATGCCAATCGGCTTGAAAAAGAAGGAATGGGACTTCATTTAGCAGTTGGGCAAGGGTCACAGAATCCACCTTGTATGATTCATTTGCGCTACCGTCCAAAATCAAAATCATCTCAGGCCCCCGTGGCTTTCGTCGGAAAGGGTATTACTTTTGATACTGGTGGCTTAGATATTAAGCCTTCGAGTGGCATGAGACTGATGAAGAAAGATATGGGCGGAGCGGCTTCAATATTTGGTATGGCTCTGTGGGCAGAATTGACGAACTATCCTCATGCTCTCGATTTCTATTTGGGCTTGGCTGAGAACTCTGTGGGTTCAAGGTCCTTCAGACCTAGCGATGTCTTAATTGCAAGAAATGGAATGGCAGTCGAGATTCATAACACAGATGCTGAGGGTCGATTGGTGCTCGCAGACGTTCTGGATGTTGCTGTCACTCAAAAAGGAAAGAACGAACCCAGTACAGTGATCAACGTGGCTACTCTCACCGGCGCGATCAAAGTCGCCCTAGGCGCTGATGTGGCTGGGTTGTTTAGTAATCACGATGAGTTGGCCGAAGAGTTATCAATTGCGGGTCAGCGAGCCGGAGATTTGAATTGGAGGATGCCTTTGGTTTCGAAGTATACGCAAGGAATGATCACTCCTTTTGCCGATATCGTGAACGCCGTCGATGGCTTCGGCGGATCGATCACGGCGGCTTTGTTCTTAGAAAAATTTGTGCGTCAAAAGCCCTGGGCTCATTTGGATGTGTACTGTTGGGCCGACAAAGCCCAAGGAGTCTATGGGTTTTCAGGCGGAAACGGACAGCCAGTACAATGTCTTATCGAGTTTTTGCGCGCTCGGGTTTGAATCCCCAAAAGGAATCTTTTTTTATCAGGTCTCGCACAGCTGCGGGAACATGTTTTTCCCACTCGGTTCGTCTTTGTTTGATCCATTCTTCAATTTGAGTGGAGTGAATAAAGTTTTTGATCTCCGAACATTGGGTCATGTCCTTCAGAAGTCCTGAACTTAAAAAATGTTCATAAATGTGTTTCACACTTTTGTGTGGTTTATAAGTTTTCACCGACAAGCAAGTATCATTTTCGTAATTGGGATAAAGATACAAGTGAGTATCTTTATCGAGAAGCTTCCCAAGACCTTCGAGGAGGCCACCTTCAAGATCTGCATAGGATTTTTCATCAAAAAGGCGATCGATATGCTGAATGGACATGATCAGAGCCAAAGGCCTTTTGCTGGATTGGCGCACATAATTTTTAAGACGGTAAAAGTAATAAAAATTCGAAATCATGGCGTGCTTACCTGCCAAGTTGATCGAGCGCACGCGTTGTACAAGGTCTTCATCCTTCAATTGTTCTTTTTTGTGAGGCTGATTGATAACAATCTCACAAATTTCTAAATTATCTCTGAGTTGATCTTTCCCAAAGTCTTTTTGAATTTGGGTTTTAGCCGTTTCGAGCAATGCTAAATGTGAGTTGGTGATCGGTTTAAATTGGCCGCGATCCACAATCACAGATTTGTCGAAGACAGATTCAGCCACTGATTCAATCTGGCCGTTCGGAGAAAAAAGAACACATTCAGCCCAATTTTTTCTGACTAGCTCAATGCCCAGCTGAGTGTTATCAATCTCAGTGGTGTCTGGACCAGTTATCTTTACATAGTCGATGGAAACTTGTCCTGGTTTCAGGTTCTCGGTGAGCGCATCCACGATTTTTTGGGGTTGTTGCAGATTTTCAAATGCACAGGCCACCAGGTTGACACCCAAAATTCCTAGAGCTTCTTGCTGCTGCAAGCGATATTTATCTAGCAGGCGAACATGGATCACAAGATCGTTAGCTGCGCCTCGTGGTTTTGTTTGAAAGCGCACGCCCATCCAGCCATGAGAAACTTTTTTTACTCCATCGCCAGTAGATACGGTGTTGGCATAAGCAAAGAACTGCGTTTTATTCCCTCGTGATGCATCTAAACGACGGATCAGGAGTTGAAATTCCTTATCGAGCATTTTGAGAAGTCGACTCTCGCACACGTATCTGCCAGATTTTTCTTTCCCATAGATTTCATCACTGTAGATCATGTCATAGGCAGACATGGTCTTAGCAATCGTTTGAGAGGCTTTCCCTGCCATAAAGAAGAATCGCGCCACTTCTTGTCCGGCTCCGATCTCGGCAAACGCCCCGTAATACTTGGGTTCGATGTTCACAGCGCGGGCTTTATCGAGCGTGCTACGAGTGACTTTCATGATTTTCCTTTGTCTCAGCTTTGACCCAACCCGTGATGGCAAGACTCATCGCTTTTTCAATTGGCATCTCAATTTCTTGAATAGATTTTCGGGGTACCAGAAAAGTAAATCCTCCAAGACCATAAGATAAAGGAAAGTAAACAGCGACTTTGTCATCAGCTATGGTTCCCAGGGGAAGATCTTTAAAGTTTTCTCGAGTCACTAATCCCAAGGCTCTGGCATCTGTATCTCCGATTTTTACCAGAACCACAGATCCCATTTCTTGAGGATTTTCCGTGCGATTAAAGAGATTCATTAAGTCTCGCAAAGGAGAGTAAATTGCTTTCACAAAGGGCACGGAAGTGAGTCTTTTTTCCATGGAAGAGATCACCTTTCCGAGGATGAAAGAGTTTAGCATCAAGCCAAAAGCAAAAATCAAAATCAGAGTCAGCATAAACCCTAAACCCGGAATGTAGGCATTTTCGGGGAGGATTTTTCTGAGAGTTGTGCCCAGCAGATTTTCCAAGATAATGACCGCGGAATAGACGATATAGATCGTGATCGCAATGGGGAGTAAAGTAATGAGGCCTCGGAAGAAAATTCTATTGAATGCTGTCATAGTGTTTCATTTTAGGATAGCGATCGATTCGTTTTGAGAAGATTCTGCAAGGACTCAACTGACCTAGACTTTGATCCGATAGGGAAAGGGTCAATTGGGGGTCACTGGGTGCGATATCAACGCCTTACTTTGCTTCTATGGACATTTCTGCTATCGGTGATGGCGCACGGCCAGGACTATGTCCCCGGCGAAGTCATTGTTAAAATGAAAGGTAAGTCTTTCCAAACAGCGACTCAAAAACTGTTAGGGAAAGCTGGCCCCTCTGTAAGTTTGAAAGCTTCTTTTCCTCAGCTGGGAATGCACAAGTTAGGTTTGGCCAAAGGCTTGACCGTCGAGCAAACCATTCAAGAGTTGAGCCAAGATCCCAATGTCGAGTACGCTGAACCCAATTACATTGTGAAGAAAGCCACGATCGAAATTGATCCTTCAATTCTCGAATCGGCTGGTGCGGACCAGAGGGAATTTTCTCGGGAAGAATTGCTCGAAGCTTCGGGGGCTGTGGAATCTTTGGGCTTTAGCCAAAACCTCGCCGAAGTCGATGTGGAGCAAGCTTGGACTGAGCTCACTTCGCTCTCTTCCAACAGCTCAAAAACTGTGGTGGCCGTGATCGACACGGGAGTGCACTACAATCATGCGGCCTTTGTCGCCACGCAAGCCATTTGGAGTAACGTGGGAGAGGTAGGACTCGATTCTCTGGGGCGTGATAAGCGTAACAATGGAATTGACGATGATGGCAATGGTTTCATTGATGATTATCGCGGTTGGAATTTTTATTCTGACACCAACAATCCTATGGATGATGGTCGTCACGGAACTCATGTCGCAGGAATTATCGTCGGAGTAGGTTTAGATATTTTTGCGTCGACTTTGCCAACATCACGGATCCAAATTATGCCATTGAAATTTATGGGTTCTGATGGGTCAGGCACGACTTCTGACGCCATCGCCGCGATCAACTACGCGGTCGCTAATGGGGCACAAGTGATCAATAACTCTTGGGGCGGTAGTTCGTATTCTCAAGCCCTGCATGACGCTCTTAAGTTAGCCTACGATAACGACGTGGTGTTGGTCGCAGCTGCCGGAAACTACGCCATGAATAATGATCAAAATGACATGTATCCCGCAAATTATCCTGTGCCGTCGCAGCTCTCCGTTGCGGCCACCAGTGACTATGACAATTTTGCCTCATTCTCAAATTTCGGTCGATTTTCAGTTCACTTGGCGGCTCCGGGAGTTGGGATTTTAAGCTCAGTTCCTTCGCTTTACTCGCCTTCAGGAACTTGGACTTTTATGTCAGGAACCTCTATGGCAGCGCCCTTTGTTGCTGGGATTGCAGCCCTGGTAGTTCGCGAAGCTCCCAATTTGTCTGCCTACCAAGTGAAAAACCTCATTATGAATTCAGGCGATCATGTGAGTTCAGTGATGGGAAAGACGATCTCAGAGAGACGAGTGAATGTGAATAACTCCATCATCGCCGCAAAAGCTGAAGTTTCAACAGCGGGCTATGCACCGAACTATTTAGCGGCCAATAACTCGCGCACGCCGGCTTCTGAAAGCTCGGCGAAAGGGGGCTGCGGGACAATTGGTTCTGGGGGAGCCTTACCCCCCGGCGGCGGAGTTCCTCCAGGAATGCTGCCCGCGTTGATTTTAAGTCTTTTGCCAGTGCTGGTTTATTTCTTGATTCGGGCGCGTGCAAAAAAATCAAGCCGACGACAGTTTGAAAGATTTGTGATGAAGTCTGACATGCGAATCAAGATCGGCGAGCGTGAGTTGGTCGGCCACATGCAAACCATCTCGGTGGGTGGTCTGTCTTTCGAAGCCGACACTTTGCTCGAAAAGGGCGGCGTAGTCACCATGCAGATCTCAAGCCCCGATGGCTCAGAGCAAGTTCAAGTTCAAGGGCATATTGTGTGGAATGAAGCAAATCACAAATATGGAGTTCAGTTCGACAATGTCAGAGACGGGGTGGTAGAGTCCATCCGTCACTGGACAAAACGTCTGGCAAAATCCGGATAAATTCCTCTGGGACGGGCGCTTGCCAGTCCCCGATTTTTCCTTTCAGCTCCAAGGTCAACTGACAAGCGTGCAAGAACAGGCGCTCGGTCCCATAGAGTGTTAAAATCTTTTGATTGAACTGGGGATCGTTGTAGCGGGCATCCCCCCAGATGGGATGCCGAGCCAGGGCTGCATGCTTACGAATTTGATGCTGGCGACCTGATTCAAGCTCTGCGCAAATCACTGAAAAATGAGAAGTCGAGTGAATCAACTGGACCCGAGTTGTGCAAGGCTTCTGGTCTTTTTTAAGTCCTTGAGGTTTTTTGCGACTTTCACCCCTATCCGAAAGGGGCCAGTTCCACTGCGTCTCTTGATCTCCGACCCAAGAGCGTCTGACAATTGCGATATACTTCTTTCTAATCATTCCCTTTTGAAGAGTTTGGGTGAGCTCTGGTTTTTTGGTCAGCAAAAGAAGCCCCGAAGTTTCCCGGTCTAAACGATGCACGAGAAAGAGCTTTTGCGGAGAAATCTTCTGGAGGGCGGTGAGCACATCTTTTCCCTCGGGATCGGAGTGCGAGGAAAGACCAGCAGGTTTATTGACGAGAAAGAGGTTTTCATCTTCATAAACTACTGCTTCCCGGGTGATCAAAGCAGGGTTCCTTTCAGAGTGAACATAGCCACGCTAAAGTAGATCACAAGACCCATCACATCCACGAGAGTGGCAACAAAGGGCGCCGAGGCTGTGGCTGGATCAAGTTTAATTCTGCGCAAAACAAAGGGGAGCATGGATCCTGCAATAGCTCCCCAAATCACAACAGCCACAACGGAAACAAAAACGGTCAGTCCTAAGAGAAAGTAATGAGAGCCGAAGACTTCTTCACGGGTGGGCCAGAAAACCACGCGGAGAAGACCCACCAAACCTAACGTCGCCCCAAGGCAAAACCCCATAAGAATCTCACGACGCAAAACGCGAAGCCAGTCTTTCAATCGCACTTCACCCAAAGCCATGGCGCGAATGATCAGTGTGGAAGTCTGGGAGCCCGAATTTCCTCCGCTGGAAATGATCAAAGGAATAAACAGCGCAAGAACCACAGCCCGAGAAATTTCATTTTGGAAAAATCCCATCGCCGTCGCTGTGAGCATTTGTGCAAAAAAGAGAACGAGCAGCCAAGGAGCTCTTTTCTTAAAGAGTTCTGCAAAAGTGGTTTGCATGTAGGGAGCATCCAAAGCTTCCATGGCTCCGAGCTTCTGAATATCTTCCGTCGCTTCTTCCTGAACCACGTTAGCGATATCATCAAAGGTCACGATCCCTTTCATGTGATTCCACTCATCCACCACAGGAAGAGCCATCAGATTTTGCTGAGAAAATACTTTTGCAATCTGCTCTTGATCTAGATTCACCGGAATTTTGATAAGATCAGTTTTCATGATCTCGCGAATTTTTTTATGAAGAGCTGAAGAAAAGAGCTCGCGAAAACTCACAACACCGAGGAGTGTTTGATCAGCTTCGAGCACGAAAGCATAGTAAATCGTTTCTACTTGAGTCTTAGATTGAATGCGGATGTAGCTGATAGCTTCATCCACCGACATATCTGGGCGCAGTCGCACATAGCGAGAACTCATTAAGCCCCCAGCATTATCCTCAGCATAAGCAAGCAGGGCTGTGACTTCTCTGCGTGTTTGTGGATCCAAAAGACTCATCAGCTCTTCTTTGTATTCGAGACCAAGATCTTGAATCACATCCGCCACATCATCAGGAGCGAGCATCCGTATCCAAGATCTTTTCTCTAAAGAAGTGGCCTGGGCAATAAGTTCAGCTTGATCATGAGTTTTCAAACTCAGGAAAAGTTCTTCTGCATCGGTTCTTGGTAAAGCATTGAATTTTTCTTTTTTCTCGGAGGCGGTAAGGGCGGACCAAGTTTCTGCAAGATTAAAGAGCACTGACTGAGTCTCATCTGTTTGATCCACCATAGATCTCAGGTTTAACAGGCCTCAATCTGGACATCAAGGATGGTTTTCGAATCGACGAAAAACTGGCAAAATCTCCTGAGGGGTTCCGATCATTTCTACATGACCATTTTGTAACCACAATATTTTATGGCACTTTTCCAGGGTGGATAAGCGATGAGCAATGATAATTTGAGTGCGCTCGGCAAAGAACTCCTCGGTGGCGCGAACGAGGATCTCTTCGGATTGAGGATCCACCGAAGCTGTGGCCTCATCCATGACAACCACCGGAGCACGATGAACCAAACAACGAGCCATGCAGATGAGCTGTCGTTCCCCTTGGCTAAGATTTCGTCCTTTTTCTTCAATCACAGTATGCAAGCCTTCAGGTGTGCCCCAGTGTCCAAGTCCAACTCTGCCCAGGACTTCACAAAGTTCTTCATCCGTGTGTTTGTTTTCCAAATCCAAATTTTCGCGGATGTTTCCCCGGAAGAGAACGGGATCTTGAGCAATAAATGCAATGTGACTGCGATAATGAGTGAGATCGAAAGAACTTTGGTCTTTTCCATCAATCCGAATGCATCCGTCCTCGAGCGGATACATGCGAAAAAGGGCTTGAATGAGGGAGCTTTTACCAGAGCCCGTTCTTCCGATAATTCCCCAGCGTTCCCCTGCAGGAATAGAAAAAGAGACTCCATGTAAAACCCACGGCAAATCAGGACGGTACCTGAATCTGACTTCTGAAAATTCTACCGAGCAACGCTCAGGAATCTGTCGATGCAGTCTGGACAATTCGAGTTCCTGACTTTGAGTGTACTGCTCGTGACCAGTTTCAAATAAAGACCGACTTGGAAGCTTGGCCCCAGGCTCTAAGGGTCTGCGAATATAGTTATCAAGACGTTCCATTCCGACCAAGGCTTCCTCAAATTGTGCCATCCAATCAAAAAACATTTGGATGGTATTGCCTGCCAATGCAATAAAACCAAAAGCAACACCAATGGATCCTACGGTGAGAAGTCCTTTTTGCAAAAGAAACCATGCCATCGTACCAGTTCCAAGAAGGAGCACTGCCGTCAGAAATCCCATTTCAAAACTGAATCGTGAGACGACTCCCAGGGTTTTCAGTTTTTGGTTCAAGAATTCAGAATCCAATTTTAAAAATCTTTGGCTGAAAGATTTTTGTTTAACAAAACTTCGAATAGCGCTGGCGCCTTGGGCCGTTTCTGCAAAGTGGGCAATGGAAGGTGATCTGCTCGCGGAAAGGTCACGCCGAGCCTTTCGCAGTCTTTCACGTTTTGAGCGGTAGAGGATAAAGTTCGCTAGCATCATGCAAGCCACAACGATCAGATAATAAGGTGAGGCCATTGTGATCAATATCATCATGCATAGAAGATCAAAAATAATGGCCAGAAATTCCGCCAAAGGGCCTCCGAAAATTCGGAAGACGTTTCCGTAATCGCTGGAGAACCGAGTAATAATTCGCCCTGCCGGAGTTTGATCAAAGAAACTCATGGGCATTCGTGAAGTTCTAAAAGTTGTCTCGTCGTAAATCTGTGACACGGCGAGAGCACTCAAGCGGCTAAAGAGCACTCTGTAAACGAGTGTCATTAAAAACCCAGCCAGAGACATCATGAGCAACAAACTCAGGAAGTCCTTGGTAGAAAAAGTTTCAAACAAAAGCGGCAGCGGGCGACAGATGGAGCCTGTTTGAGCGGAAGGTTTACAAAAAGAGTCCACCCAAATTCCAATCACATTCGCATTGGCCAGCAGCAGAGCCCGGCCTGTCAGTCCCAGAAGCAAACAAAACAAGATTCGATAGAAAAAAGGACGATAGCCAAAATACAGAGTTTGAAACACTGTTCTTGCGTACTTTCCTTCGAAACGAACTTCTTGTTCGGTAAAGCGATTATTTTTCACTACCAATTCCTAAGGGTGGGGAAGGGGTGTTAGTTTCTAAGTTCGCGGATTCGGGGGACTGTTGGGATTCAACAGTCGCAACAAACTCTCTAAACTCAGCGTGCTTTTGATACAGCTCCTCATAAGTCCCTTGCGCAAAAAGTCTTCCATCCTGAAGGAAAATCACTCGGTCCGATTTTTTCAAGACAGAAAGACGATGAGTCACAAGCAGTCGGGTTTTTCCTTTCCATTCGCCTTTGATGAGGCGGTCAATCAGCTTATTCTCCGTGTCCACATCCACTGCGGAGAGGCAATCATCCAGCAGAACAATGGGGGCTCTAAAAAAATCAACTCGGGCAAGGCTCACGCGCTGTTTTTGTCCGCCAGACAAATTCACTCCTCGCTCACCAATTTCGGTATCTAGTCCATGCTCGACTCTCTCTTGACTCAAATCAAATTCGCAGTTCTTCAACGACTGAAGAATTTGAGAATCTTTGGATTGATCCCAATCGTACTCCATAGCCACGTTCTCGCGAAGACTAGCACTCATGATGAAACCTTCTTGGGGAACATAAGTGAAAAACTGCCGCAGTTGATCGAGATGCATTTCCTTCACTTCGTTCTCACCGATAAGGTAGCTATCAAAGCGAGCGCCAGTTTCTCCGAGGAGGGATAAAAGCAGGAGGCTTTTTCCTGAACCAACCTCACCCACGATTGTGACAAACTCACCGTACTGAATTTTGAGATCAATATTCTTAAGAAGTTTCCTTTGATTAATAGTGAGATTCAGGTTGGTTATTTGGAGCACGGGATTGGGGACTTCTAAACTCTTCAGTTTTGAAAAACTCTCTGAAGTGAAGCTGGATTCTTCGTTTTTAAGTTCCATCACAGAAGCCAGTCTTCGTGCACTGGTGATGGAGTCAAACAAGAAAGTAAAGAACCAAGGCAGCTGGCGAAAAGGACGAGTCAGGAAGAAAGCCACAATCCATAGGAGAGCGAGCAATGTTCCCGGGCTGAGTTCTTGAGCGGAAAAATGCACATAGGCAACAATGGCCAATAAGTTGAGAAGAAATGTCACTGACGAGCTAATGGCATTCATGGTCTGGCCATTGGTGACCATGGCAATTCGATTTTGAGTTTCCACTTTACGTGTTTGGAAAATATTTTTCTCAAAAGCATTCACCCAACCCAAAATTCTCAAAGCCCGGATATTCTGAATCCATTCATTCACAAGTCCAATACGATCTGCCGCTAGTTTTTTAAACAAAAAGAAAAACTTTGACTGGCGAAAAGCCATCATCAAATTCACTGCCACAAGTAGCGTGAGTAAAATCATGGTAGGACCCAAAGGCAGTCCGAACAGAGTGACGAGAGCCAGTGGAGCTAAAATGAAAGGAAATAAGATGCTTGCTCCCACGGGGAGGGATTGTTCCAAAAGAACTGTCGCCCCCGGAACATCTGTGGCATATATAGAAACGAACTCACCCACCGGTTTTCCGCGCAAGCTGTCTGTTCTGAGCTTGAGGATATGTTCATACAGATCTTGGGACAAAATTCTTTGCATGAAAACTGATTCGCGAGATCCTAAGTAGTTTGTGGTCACATTCATCGCGAGATATAGAACAAAAAAGAAAAATGAAAACGTGAGAGCCAGCAGAGGTGTTGGTTGCCCCGAAGGAAAAAGAAAGTAAAAAATTTCCGGCATGAGTGTGTGAAGGGACTGCGGATTTTCTGTGAGCAGATCGACAAATTCTTTCTGAAAGAACGGTGCTAGCAAGCCAAAAACAGCAGCCAGAAAGCTCGTCAAAAGGATCAAAAGTCGAACCGGCCATCGAGTGAACAGAATCTTTTGAATCAGAGAAGAGCTAGCGCGCGGATTCACCATGGAAAGGATTAGAGCACCGCCTCATCCAACCCGTCAAACTTCGCCGTGGTGAGTAGCTCTTTTCCACTCGGTGGGGAAGGTCCGTCGATGAGAAAATCACTAAACGGTTCCAGTGAGGAAGAATGACTTCTGTGGAGTGGGGAAGCCGGAGCACCAATTGACCTCCCTGGTCACTCGTCCATGATTCATTCAAGTACAGCACAAACGAGTATACTCTGCGGGTTGTATTTAAGCTGCGCTGAGGGGATTGATCAATGTGCTCGTTATAGCCAGCTCCCGGTGGATACACCGCCAAATGACATTCAAAATCATCAAGACTTACGCGCAGGCCCTCGCGAAGCTCCTTTTTGAGCTGCTCCAGTTGGTCCAAAATGGACTTGTGAGAGTCTCGATCCGACGATAGCCACCGAATCGCGTCGCCTCGGATGGAGCTTTCTTGTTGCTCTTGGTTGGCAGCGCCTACTTTGGCCGGGCGAAAATCAGGACCCTCTTTTTGAAAGAGAGAGAGCAAATGGTCGAGAGTCTCCCGGGGGAACGCGTTTTCCACCAACACCCAAGATTCTGAGGCCAGCTTGTCGAGATGGGTCGAAGTTAAAATGTTCTTGGGTGTATCCATAGACTCTTATTACACTGATTTTCATGAAAAAGACACGCCGAGAATTTCTGCATGATTTAAGTCTTCTTTCTTTAGCGAGTTTTCCTTTGGTCTCAGGTTGCGCCAGCTTGGACCGGCTCTTTTTAGGGGATCACCGAAATGAGAGGAATAAAGTGGTGATTCTTGGGTCCGGGATTTGTGGGCTCAGAGTCGCCTCTATTTTGAAAAAGCAAAATATTCCTTTTCGAGTGTATGAAGCCAGTGATCGCTTCGGAGGCCGTGTGCAATCGTTGCGAGATTTTAATCCTGCAGGCGCTGTGGCTGAACTGGGAGCTGAGCTGATCTCAGCATCGGATGAAAAAGTCCTAGCACTCGCTAAAGAACTTCGCGTGTCTACGTCCTCTCAGATAAAAAAACGACTCTTTTATTTTGCTGACTTTGAAAATCTTAGCCGAGATCAGCTTGACCGTGAAGCCGCAGGTCTTCTCAAGGTTTTCAATCGATTGCAGCAAGAGTGTTATGGGGCCTCAGTGGTTAAGCTGCGAACCGAGAACAGAGAGCAGTTTCCTCGAGCCGTTCTTTTTGATGGATTGAATGCTCAGCAGCTTGTGAAAAGGCTCGAGGTTCAGTTCAGTCCTATTCAGAAAAGAATCATCCAAGAAGTCGCCCAGTTCTCTTGCGGAGTGAAGTTAGAGCAAGTGTCGGCCCTGCACTTGATTCATTTAATGACTGAGGCCCATCCTCTGTTGCAAAAGCGGAAAATTCAAATTGAAGGTGGCTTGATTAACCTGGTGGAGTCATTATACCTGCGAGTGGCAGGAGTTATTCCCGATAGATTTGTGAGATTTCGACAAAAACTCACACGAATCGAAAAGCAGTCAGATGGTTTTAAGTTGTCCTTTCAAACGGCGGAAGGGGAGTCTTACATCACAGCTCGTTGGATTGTTTCCACTTTGCCTTTTCCAGTCCTTCGAACAATTCCAGGCTGGGAATCAGCTGTGACTTCGAATCAAGATCGCCAGTGGGTGCAAAATCAGCAATTCGGAAGCCATGGAAAAGCCACACTCTCGTTTGCTTCAAAATCTTGGAATGGAAAGAATTCGTTGGCGGAAAGTTCTGTCTGGTCGGAGCCAGGGGGGCCGTTGATGACGGAGCTCCCGGTTTCAGCTCGTGTTACTCGCGGTGCCCTTTCCTATCAGTGGAGTGGAGAGGCCGGTTCTCAAGTAGGGCCACATTCCGTGGACCAAGCTGTTGAAATTTTGAGTCGGTGGTCACCAGGAGCTCAATTCGAGAACAACTACACGATGAGGAATTGGCAGAAGAATCCTTTCTCCCTCGGTTCAAAGTCCTACTTTGAGCCTGGGCAAATGAGTCGGACGCCGAGCACCTGTAAAAGCAAAGAATTCTTTCTTGCTGGAGAACAAGCGGGAGTGAACATGGTAGGAACTCTGTCGGCAGCCCTTGAATCTGCAGAAGTGGCAGCTCAATGGGCACAAACTCAATTAATAGCGGGGAATAAGACGTGAGTTTTCGTCTCTTTCTGTGCCGAAAGAGTAACCCGTTGTTTTTTGAGAGACTTCATCTCGGAAGAGGTAATCGACAAGAATATTATTAGTGCGATTAGTAGCATTTTCGGGAGCAGCGACGCCCTCAGGAACAGTTCCGTTGGCATTCACCCATGTGAACTGCGGCTCACGGTGAACTACGAACACGATCATGTTGTAGGTGATAAAGCCAACATTGCTGATGTCCGTCTTTGGAAAAACAACACCATCTCCAGAGATCTGCTTCGTCGCAGTGAGGCTCACGCTTCTAAGAACCACTTGTTTCTGAGTCGGTGAGCTTGAACTGATCACAGCGGGTCGACCGTTGGCGTAGATAATTGTCGCAAACTGACCGCGATAATTGCCCAATCCGGTCAAATTAATTTCTGGTACGACATTGGTTCTTCCCACGGATTGGGCAAAAGCCATAGGGGTAAAAACTAAAAGAGTCGTTAAAAAACTAAAGGCAAAAATAAAAGCGTTCATCCACTTTTTCATCGGGCACCGCCATTTCCACTGACTCGGCTTTGTGTATAGTTCAAATACATCACAAGATGTCCGCGAGGATCCATAACCAACTTCTTCACTTCGAGACGTAGTCCTAATACTTCTGGAGGCAGAGGTAAAGTACCAGGCAGAGCATTCTCTTTCACTTTCCAACACCGTGAAGTATTTTCCATTTCTTCACGGATCGCTTTCATGACAGAGTTCTTAACCAGAAGCCCCAACGGAGTGAGATAGCTCTCATCTAGCTTCAAGCTCTCCAGGTCGATGTCATAAAACAAAATTTGCATTCCCTTTGATCCTAAGGATCTCATTTTTACAATCAAATCCAGATTCAGCTCAAAGTTATCTCTGAGGAGTGCTTTTTTCAGACCACGAACGGTCCCGTCAGGCACTTGAACTTTGGTTGAAATTTTTAAAAATGTCTGGTTCTCCGGCAGCAAATGAGCGTCTTTTCTGATCACCGAATCAATGGCTGGAGTTTTAGACAGACGCAAAATTCTAGGAGCAGCTGTGGCCGACCTGACTACTTCACAGGTTGCGGGATCTGTTTCTTCGCCCATACTGATGTTTTCAAAAAGCTTGCGTTCAAAGCTGTGTTGAAGCACGCGATTGATCATGCCACGGTCAATGGACATGGCAATGTCATAATCCGTGGACTTCATGGCCGTAAATGTTGGAGCTCCTCGCGAGCCAAGACTTGCCATCAGTGGTCTTTTTGGCGTCAGTGGATCTTCGACATAAGCCGAAAGATTGAGCATCAATGAATCTGAAAGTTGGATACGGTTGGCTTTCAAGCCCCAAAGAAGGGGATGGGGATTGGGGCTTTCGCCGCCCGGGGGATCCATGGTCTGAACTTCCTCAAGGGAGCCTGCAAAGAATTGTTTCGCTTTTTCATTGAGCAGTTTTGGGAGATCCTCGCGAGCAAATCGATCCATCTGAACTTTGAGCACGCGAAGTATCTCAGGGAGCTGAGCTTCGGCCTCTTTTTGCAGTTCTTGCTCATTAAACTCAAATCGATGTCCATTGATTTCAAAAGCAATTTTCGGGACCACTATTTTTTTGTAGTTCAAACTGAGGGCTGTGTCGGGCAAGTTGCTCGCTACCTGAAGGGCTTGGAATTCGAGTTCGCCAAAAGAGTTAATCCTCACATAAAAAGGCAATCTGATTCTGAGGGGTTTTTGAACACTTCCTAGCTCTACTTGGACTTGATCGGCACCCACTTGGCCGAGAAACTGGTTATTGAGATCAAAAGCTCTCACTCGATTGGTTTGAATGTTCATGTTTTTGACTTCAAGTTCAATGGCAAGCACAGCTCCATCGGTTTTTCGCAATGAGCGCATTAGTTTTTCATCAGTGACAAGGGCAAATCGACTAAATTGAGCTCGGTACTGAGTATCCCCTACCTGAAGACCAGGACGGATTTCTTTCAAAGAAAAGCCCACGAGCCACTTGGACAAAAGCAGTCGAACCTTTCCTAAAAGCTCCGCTTTCTCTTGCGGCAAATTCATGTCCTCAAATCCATAAGATCGATCGGACTTCCATTCGAAAGGTTCAAAGTAACCTTCAGTGAGATTCATACCTAAGTTGTTCAAAATGCCCTGCAAGCGAGTTTCGAAGTAGGTCATTCCGCGGGGTGTGATCTGTAATCTCACAGCCCCCGGAATAAACTTTTTATCAAGGCTGGGAGGCAATCTCTCTTGTGCAACAGAAGTGAATGGCACGAGGGGAGTTGCAGACAAAACAAGACCCATGAGGGGCATTAAGATTTTTCTCATGAAGCCCGTATCTGCGAAAACAATGCTGGCTTGAGTTGCAAATAGGGCATATCAGGCCTTCAGGGGCTGTTAAAAAGATCGACAGGGGACTTATTTTGGCCTAAACATTTACGTCTTAGGAGAGCCACAGATGAAAAAGAAAAGTTCAAAATCCGATGTGTCAGTGATTCTTTCTCATGTGCGCCCGACACCAACGGTGAGCAATAATTTATCTGCCGAGGAAAAAATTAAGCGCATCACAAAGAACTTCACTGAGATTATGGAAGTGCTGGGTCTTGATCTTTCCAATGATTCACTCCAAGACACTCCTCGCCGGATCGCTAAAATGTATGTGAACGAAGTTTTTGCTGGTCTGAATGAAGAGAATTTTCCAAAAATGACCGTGATTGATAATGAAATGCAGTACGATCAAATGGTTCTCATACAGGACATCAAAGTCTTGAGTGTTTGTGAGCATCATTTTCAAACCATTGATGGACTGGCCACGGTCGCATACATACCCAACAAAAAAGTCATTGGCCTTTCCAAGATTAATCGAATTTGTCAGTTCTTCGCTCGACGACCACAAGTGCAAGAGCGATTGACAAAGCAGATCGCAGATTGTTTGCAGTATGTTTTAGAAACAGATCATGTTGCTGTTCACATGAATGCAAAACACTATTGTGTGATCGCCCGAGGAGTTCAAGATGCGCACTCGAGCACGAGTACTTCGGATCTCCGGGGCCATTTCAAGTTAAAGCCTGACACACGAGAAGAGTTTCTCAAGCACTGTGTGACGCGATTAAATCCACGATAGGAATTTTGAAAGTTTTTCTCAAGTCATCTGGTGTTCGAGGACCTCTCGAGATCATTCAGAAACTGATCCTCTGGAGGGTTCTCGAAGCGGGAGCGAGAGAGAATTGATGGCTCAAATTGAGATGGGCTAAATCTTTGATTTTTCCAAAGAAATTCTATGGTCTGTAGGAAAGTCCAGTTCTGCCGATAAGTTTAACTCAAGGGGGATCCCGATGAGTGATTACGATTTAGCAGGTCTTTTTGAATTTCTAGCACACACACCCGAACAGGGTTTGCGAAAAATGCTGGTGGACAATAAGCCAATGACAGATGTGCATTTTGGATTATTGCTCAAGGTGGTCAGAGCAGGCGGAGCTGCTGAGTTTGCTGAGCACGTGGAAAAGAATGACTTTCCCAAAGTAAAACTGGGGCCAGCGGAGCAGAAGCTCAAAGAAAAATTTTGGGGAGACTGCTTTCAAACCTTTCAAAATCGAGGTTTGTTGAATCCTGCACTCCCGCAAAAAATTGCCGCTTAGTTCAAAATCAGAGCACTATACCCCACGAGCGTTGGAAACAACCTCGAAGGTGTTGGGCGAGAGTTTTTGCGAAAGCAGAAAGTCCAAGGCATCTTGGGCTTTTTGCTTTCTTGGCTCTACCAGTTTTCTCCAGGGATCAAAAGAACCAGCTATGCGAGTGGCGACTTGAGGATTCAATCGATCTAGCTCCAAGATACATGTCGCTAAGAAGTGATAGGTCTCAAGGCTTCCTCCGTGGAACGCCGAAAAGTTATCACCGAATCTCCCGAGCAGGGAATAGACTCGGTTCGGGTTCTTGCGATTAAATTCTGGGGATGACCATAAAGATTTTACTTTCTCAAAAGTTGAGGAGTGATGGCTGTTGGCTATAAAGGCATACCATTTATTCAGAACGAGGCTTTCATTCTTCCAACGGTCATAGAAAACTTCGCAGCCGCGTTTTCTGTAGGGTTCGCTCATATCTAATAGAATACTGAAAGCTGCACTTTCATCGGTCATCATCTGAGCTTGCTCAAACTGGTTCATTACCAAGTGTTCTGTGTCTGGCAAATGAGCGAGATAGCTTAAACAAAGATTTTTCAGTTTGCGCTTTCCAAACTCTGACGAAGCGGTCGAAGCGATGTTTTTCCCATGGTACTGGTGATAGATTTTGAGAAGCTCTTCCTGGCAGATTTTCGCTAAAGCTTTTTCCAAGTGCTGTCGTGCTGCCCGAAACGTATCCCCATCTAAATTGCCGCGTAATTGCAGCAGATAACTATCCGAAGGGAGCGAGATCAGCGCAGCCTTCAAGCCCGGGCCGATCTGCTCATTAGAGAGGATTGCAGCATAGACTTCTAGAAGTTTGTCAGGAGTTTCAAGAGAATCTTTCTTCAAGGCGCGATCGATATTCTTTTGCAAGACCTGGCTAAAAAGAACTTGGCTTGCTTCCCAG
>JAJTIC010000022.1 GCA_021300175.1 Pseudomonadota bacterium | reverse complement strand
ATTTTGCAATCCCAGAGTTTGGCACATCATGAATGCCATCTTCTCGTTTCAAAAGCAGAAGAAAAGCTTATGCCCTGTGGCTGAAATCGGTGTTTTTAATGGCACTTATTTTTTGGGTTTGGTTAATCTGTATCAGAAACCCCAAAACGCGGCTTTCGACCTTTTTGAAATGCAAAATCTGGCGACGGATGGAATTATATATAAGAACCATCGATTTTTTGAGCATTTGAAGGTCATGACAAATCCTGAGCACACCACGGTTCCATACAAAATGGATAGTTTAGAAATCAGTGAAGAGGTTATCAGCAGGCTTCTCTCGAATCATGGTAAGTTCTCAGTTTTCTCAATTGATGGAGCTCATGATGCTGAACACGTCAGTCATGACTTCGAGATTGCCTGTCGGTTGACTGATAAATATGGCGTCATTGCAGTTGATGATTACTTGAATCCGACTTGGCCAGGTGTAGGTGAGGCCCTTGCAAAAAAATACTTTTTCAAGGATCCAGTATTTGTTCCTTTAGCGTATTCAGTGAATAAGCTTTTTCTATGCCATTTTTCTGTGCATAAAGAGTTTCTAAACTATGTCATTAATTTTACTCAGAAAAACTATCCGACAGATCATATTGAGTTCACCCGAAGGTTAGGTTTTGATTCAATCAATACGGTTCCTGACGAGAAATCAAAATTGATCTAGATCAAAAATTTTCTCCATGAGGCGCCATTTCTCACCAGATTTGGAGCCAGGGAGAGCTTGCTGAAATTTCCACATGAGCTCTTCCCACTCTTGGACTTTCTCGTTGCTGGAATCCATCTTTTGTTTATTCTCAAATGAGAACCTTCCATCGGCAGTAATAATCATAAACAGTCGATTTTCAACATGAAAGATCTCCATGCCAAGGATTCCAGAGTCTCGTATAGACTTAATAATCTCTGGCCATACTTCTTTGTGGTATCTGATGTATTCTGAGATAAGGTCAGAATTATTTTTTAAGTCCAATGCAAGAATAAATTTTTTCATTTAAAGCTCCGTAGTATTCATTAAATTTCGGACGCAATCATATTGATATTTTCTGAAACTTTGAAATCCAAAATTTGTTTTTCGATCAAAGAAATGATCAATGGATTCATTCAGGTTAGAAAAGTCAGATCTAATCAGGTAACCTAAATCAAAATCAGCAACTTCATTGGAGAATCCGATGGTGTCAAATGTGAGGCATGGAATACCCTTTGCCATGCAGTCAAAAAAGATAGCAGAACCTCTCAATCGATACTTAACATGGTCGTAAAACAAGAACATGAGATTCAGTTGGGAAATTCTTTCTTGTAATTCTTCGGAGCTTAAGTTTTCTCGTATGTTGTTTATCTCTTTAATCGAATCTAATTGATTCTCAAATTCTCCGGCATATTCGGAATGGGTAGAGGGCATCCTCTGAAGAAAAAGTTCAATTCTTTTTCGATTATTCTCTGATACTACAGAAAACAATTTTAGAAACTCAAAGTAGCCTTTTTCACGTCTTGGCATCCCAAGGAGCCCCATCTTTGCTAGTTGCAGACCATCGTTCTCGATGTTTCTAAAGCCCTCCATGGATCGTGGGGGATAAGGTAGCGTCGCGAACTCTAAGCCGGAAAGCTGTTGCAAGTATCTAGCGTAGGACTTGGTCTCAGCTCGCATTACAAAGCAACTCGATGAGAAAACATTTTTGTACCTTTTAAGAATATGAAGCACGTTTTCTTGATTATCATCCAGGCTCTCGTGAACACCAATAAAGCGAAGAAAGATCTTTGCGGATCTCTTTGAAATTAAATCAGAGTTACGGCCTAAACTTTCGAGAGAGTGATAATCGATGTTTACAAAAAAAATTGGCAATTGAGGGGTCGCCAATAGTAGATTTTTGATTTGAAAATCGGATTGTTGTTGCCGAAGTTTGGGATCCTGAAGCTGGGTGTAGACATTTACTGGTTTTAATTCTTGTTGAAGCCAATGGCTTTCATCCTCCCAGTTTGTACTCATTAAGACATTGAATCCAATTTGCTTTAGGCAGTCAGAGTAGAGGCGGTTTTGATCAAGATTGTGACCAAATACAGAGTGTACCGTAGGATCGAAGATTAAAATAGATTTCAAGTGAGGCTTTCCAAATACTTTGCATACTGATCAATGGTGTCATCATTACAAGTGCAGAATAATCGCAGCATTTCCGTATGGCGTTGATCCCATTCGATCTTGTTATTTGCATGAGCAAGTGATTGCTTTGCTCGATCAATCAGTTCAAGTATGAGTGTTTTGGAAGTGTCAGACCACCGAGCCTGAAGTTCTTGGGACATGGAGAGTGCATTTTGTTTGAGGGTCTCGATATCAAAATCATCAAGATTGATTTCATCGCCAACATTCTCAAACAAAATTCCATTTTTACCATGAGTGATATACTCATTAATTGTTGGGCGGCGAATGCTGATTGCAGGGACGCCAAGCGCAAGAGCTTCAAGGGTGGCGATTCCGATGCCCTCATATTCGCGAGGGGATACAAATAAGTCGCACTCTTCAAGGTTCTTCAGATGCTCACTGTTGTTATTGCTAGACCAAGAAACCAGAGACTCCTTTTCTCCACGAATAACTTCTGTGATTGCTAAATCAGAAGCTCGTTTTACTCTGAGATCAACTTTATACTTGCTTGATTTGAGCATCTTACTAATTTGGTCAGAGTTCAGGAAATTTGGTCTTCGCTCCCAAAAGTAAACTTTGAGGTGTTCAGATGTCTTTAACAGGAGAGAGCTTCTTTTGAGCGGCGGGAAAT
>JAJTIC010000012.1 GCA_021300175.1 Pseudomonadota bacterium | reverse complement strand
TGTTGCCGTTGAGGCGAAGTCCTCAGCGGATCAAGACAAAATGATGTCGGGACTCGAGAAGCTCGTGAAAGAAGATCCATCCGCGAGGTTAAGAAATGATCCAGAAACTGGACAGACTCTCCTGTCGGGGATGGGCGAGCTCCATCTCGAAATTTTAGTGGATCGATTGCTTAGGGAGCATAAGATTCAGGCGAATGTAGGGAAGCCTCAAGTTTCCTATCGGGAAACAATTAGTGCTCGAGGGCAAGCTTCTCACACTTATGAAAGACAAATTGCGGGCGAAGACCTGTATGCTTTTGTTGAAATAGAAGTTGAGCCTCAGTCACGGGGAGCTGGTTTAGCATTTGCTAATGCGGTTCAAAGGGTCACGCCTCTACCGGCTCATATCCTTAGAGCTATCGAAGCTGGATTTAGAGAATCGGCGGAGGTTGGGCCTATCGCAAGCTATGGCCTTATTGATTTCAAAGCCAATCTCAAAAAGGTTGAGTTTCGGGACGAGAAGAATGCTTCAGAGATAGCATACAAAGCTGCCACTAGCTTGGCATTAAGAGATGCCGTAAGAGCCGCTAAGCCAGTCTTGCTTGAGCCAGTCTTCAAACTTGAGGTGACCTGCCCGGATAACTTTGTCGGGAATGTTGTTGGCGATCTCAATTCACGGAGGGGCAAGGTTCACTCGATGAGTGTTAAGGCCGGGGGCGGTCAGATTATTTCCGCGGATGCTCCGCTGGCTACCCTTTTTGGCTATGCCACCGACCTGAGATCCTTAACGCAAGGGCGAGCAAGTTTTTCAATGGAGTTCAAAGAATACTATGAAATTCCACCTAAAGTTCGGGATGAGCTTCTTCAAAGAATGGGTAGATTCTAAGCATTTCAAGGGCTTAGCAGGAGCGGCGCTCAAGCCACTCTAAACCATCAAAAATAATTGTATTTTTTTTTATTTCCTTTTGACATTGATCTCTCTGTTATTGCATATTTGCGCACTTGTTACGTCAGGCGAGGCGGTAACGGCCAACAAAACTGCAGTCAAATCAAGTATATGCGATTTGAGACGGGTTTTGGTGGTGATGGGATAGTTTCGCCTGAACGCTGAAAAACTTAATCGCCTCGCAAAGATGATAGTGATTTCAGCTGTTTACGAAGAAAAAGAAGATTGACCAAGTTAACGAAGGAACTAGGAAAATTTATGCAGAGTCAAAAGATCAGAATCAGATTGAAAGCTTTCGACCACAAACTGTTAGATCAGTCGACGAAAGAAATCGTTGAAACAGCTCGTAGAACAGGAGCGAAAGTGGCTGGTCCAATTCCACTTCCAACGCGAATCAATCGTTATACAGTTTTGAGATCTCCTCACGCCGACAAAAAGTCTCGTGAGCAATTTGAAATCAGAACTCACAAGCGCATGCTTGATATTTTAGAACCAACTCAGCAGACCATTGATCAATTGATGAAACTCGATTTATCGGCGGGTGTTGACGTAGAAATTAAACTCTCTGCTATCCAGTAGAGCCCACAGAACAGGAGAAAGTTGTGGAGAATAAAGAGAATGCCACCGATGCAGCAGCATCCTCTGGCGGAGTAAAGCTGAACGGATTGTTCGCCTTCAAAGAAGGAATGGCGACAGTTTTCAATGAGCAGGGTGAAGCAGTTCCTGTCACAGTTTTACGATATGAGCCTTGGGTTGTTGCACAAGTTAAAACAAAAAATTCTGATGGATATGATGCGGTTCAGATCGCATGTCGACCATCTAAGGCGAAGAATGGTTCCAAGGCTCTGAAGGGTCATGCGAAAAGCGCTGGCTTTGAAAATGGAGCTCAATTGTCTCGAGAAATTCGCTTAGAAGCTCCAGTTGCTGATGCAGCTGTTGGCGTTCAAGTATCGATCGACTCTTTGAAAAAGGGCGATGTTGTTAAAATTACTGGCCGATCAAAGGGGCACGGATTCGCGGGCTCAGTGAAGCGTTGGAATTTTGCAGGAGGCCCTGCATCTCACGGTTCTAAATTTCATAGAAGACCAGGTTCAGTCGGTAACAGAACATGGCCAGGTCGAGTGATGCCGGGTAAGCGATTCCCAGGTCACTACGGAGATGAAGCTATCACTGTAAAGAATGTTGAGATTGTTGAGGTTCTGCAATCTGAAGGCGTAGTGATGGTCAAGGGACCAGTTCCAGGCGCAAGAAACTCTCTTGTGAAGCTGGTAAGGGGTTAATTATGGCGAGCGTAAATGTATTAAATTGGAAAAAAGAAAAAGTATCTACCATCGATTTAGCTCCAGAAGTATTCGCTGTTGAAGTCAAGCAGGCTGTTCTTCATGAAGTTGTGAAGTGGCAGTTGGCTAGTCGTCGGCAGGGAACTGCGATGACGAAGACTAGAGGACTCGTTAGCGGTGGCGGGGTCAAGCCGTTCAAACAAAAGGGAACTGGTAATGCCCGTCAGGGTTCTAGCAGATCGCCTTTGATGCCTGGTGGAGCGAAGTTGTTTGGTCCAGTGCCTCGTTCCTATGAGTACTCGCTTCCTAAAAAGATCAGAAAGTTAGCTTTGAAAATGGCGCTTTCTCATCTTGCGAAAGAAGGCCGTCTTTACGTTGTCGACTCAATGGAATCAAAAGGAAAGACTGGTGAATTGGCGAAGCAGCTGAAGACTTTCGGTCTTAAGAAAGCTGTTTTGGTAAATGGTGCTCCGACTGAGAATCTTAAGAGAGCGTCTAAGAACTTACCCACTTATAAGTTGGCCGACATCAATGGCCTGAATGTGTATGACTTGCTGAAGTACGATCACGCTATTCTTTCAAAGGATGCAGTAGCGAAAATCGTAGAAAGAATGCAGGCGGAGTAATTTATGAAACAAGTAATTAGAAAACCGCTCATTACTGAGAAAAACACTATCCATAATGCGGCTGGTGTCTATGTATTCGAAGTAGATCTCGATTCTACAAAAACTGAGATCAGAAATGCTGTTCAAAAAAACTTCAAAGTGAAGGTTGAGACAGTAAGAACCAGTTTGGGTCGAGGTCGTGGGAAAATGACCAAGTTTGGAATGGGCAAAGCTCCTTATTTCAAAAAGGCATTTGTAAAATTAGCTGCAGGCGAGAAGATCGCTTTGTTTGAAGGGGTATAGTCATGGGTATCAAGACATATAATCCAAGATCTCATGCGCTTCGACAGGTTACTGGTTTTGACTTCAAAGAGATCACGAAGGCTCGGCCTGAGAAGTCTTTGACGGAACCAATGAAGCGGTCATCAGCGCGAAACAACACAGGTGCAATCACAATGCGTCACTTTGGCGGTGGTCATAAGAGACGCTACCGTTTGGTTGATTTCAAAAGAACTAAAATCGATGTTCCAGCAAAAGTAGCTGCTATCGAGTACGATCCAAATCGTACTTCTCGCATTGCTTTGATTGTTTATGCTGATGGAACCAAGGCGTACATTGTTGCTCCAATCGGTCTCAACGTAGGAGATACTGTTATCTCTTCTGAAAAAGCAGATATCAAGCCAGGAAATGCACTTCCGCTCTACGCTATCCCTGTTGGTACAACGATTCACAATGTGGAAGTTCGCCCAGGTAAAGGTGCTCAGTTGGCACGTGGTGCCGGCGTTGGAGCAGTTTTGGTTTCTAAAGAAGAAAAATACTGTCAGGTTCGTTTGCCTTCTGGCGAAGTGAAGCTCGTACTTTCTGTATGTAAGGCTTCAGTTGGTCAGGTCGGAAACACTGATAATGAGAACATCTCATTGGGTAAAGCTGGTAGGTCTCGTTGGAGAGGTATCAGACCTGGAGTGAGAGGTATGGCGATGAATCCGATCGATCACCCATTGGGTGGTGGTGAGGGTGTGGGTAAAGGACATCACCCAGTAACGCCTTGGGGTCAGCCTTGTAAGGGATACAAGACCCGACACAATAAACGAACTGATTCCTCAATCGTGAAGAGAAGAAAGTAGGAGTAGGCCGTGGCACGTTCAATTAAAAAAGGTCCATTTATCGATCTCCATCTGATGAAAAAGATCGACCATGCGATTCAAAAAAATGACAAAAAAGTGATCAAGACTTGGTCGCGCAGATCTACAGTTCTTCCAGAAGCAGTAGGATTAACTTTCGCCGTACACAATGGACGTAAGTTTGTTCCTGTGTATGTGACTGAGAACATGATCGGGCACAAGTTTGGTGAGTTTGCTCCTACAAGAACATTTAACGGGCATGCAGAGAAAAAAGCTGCTCCAGCAGCCGGCGCTGCTGCAAAAAAGTAGTTGGTGAATTATGGAAGTAAAAGCTAGCTTACAATACGCACGAGTCGGAGAGCAAAAAGCGAGACTCGTTGCAAATATGGTCAGAGGAAAAGACGTGTCTGATGCAATCAAGACTCTGACTTTCCTCAACAAGAAGACGGCAACTTTGCTGAAAAAGCTGATTGAGTCAGCAGTAGCAAATGCTGATCAAAAGAAAACAATCGATCTCGACAAGCTCTATGTAAAAACAGTTTACGTTGACCAAGGGCCTGTGTTGAAGCGCTTTCGCCCCAGAGCACAAGGGCGAGCAACTGGCGTTCGGAAGAGAATGAGTCACATCAACGTAGTATTGGACGAGAGGTAGATCGTGGGACAAAAAGTAAACCCAGTAGGGTTAAGATTGGGCGTAATTAGAACTTGGGACTCTCGCTGGTACGCAAAAGGCCAGATGTACTTTGAGAATCTTCATGAAGATATCAAGTTGAGAAACTATCTTCGTAAGAAGCTAAAGCATGCCGGAGTCGCAAAAATTGAGATCGAAAGAGCTGCTAAAAAAGTGAAAGTTATCATTCACACTGCTCGACCTGGTGTTGTTATCGGGAAAAAGGGTACTGGAATTGATGCTTTGAAAGCAGAAGTTCAAAAGCAAACTCCGAATGAAGTTTTTTTGAGCATCCAAGAAGTAAGAAAGCCTGATGTGGATGCTCAGCTTGTCGCTGAAAGTATTGCCCTCCAGCTTGAAAAGCGAATCTCTTGGAGAAGAGCAATGAAGAAGTCAATTGCAGCTGCGATCAAGGGCGGCGTTCGTGGGATCAAGATCAGAGTTTCTGGTCGTCTTGACGGTGCTGAGATTGCTCGTTCGGAATGGTACAACGAGAAGTCTGTCCCTTTGCACACTCTGAGAGCAGACATTGATTACGGAACTGCTGAAGCTTTAACGGCTTACGGAATTATCGGTATGAAAGTATGGATCTATAAAGGTGATGTGCTTTCTGCTCGTGAGGTTGAGGAGGCTGGTCGTGTTAAGTCCTAAAAGAGTAAAACATAGAAAACAGTTTGTTGGGCGAGCTCGCGGAGTTGCGACTCGTGGCTCAAGCATCGATTTTGGTGACTTTGCATTACAGGCCACTGAAGAAGGTCGTCTGACAGCTCGTCAGTTAGAAGCAGGCCGTATTGCAATTTCAAGAAGTATTAAGCGTGGTGGAAAGATCTGGTGTCGTGTGTTTCCGAACGTGCCAGTGACTAAGAAGCCACAAGAAGTGCGAATGGGATCTGGTAAAGGTAACCCAGAGTTTTGGGTTGCTCGAGTATTGCCGGGAAGAATTTTGTTCGAAATGAATGGAGTGACAAAAGAGCAGGCTCAGGAAGCTTTCTTGAGAGCCGCTCACAAGCTTCCTTTCAAAACAAGATTTCTGGTGAGGGAGTAGTATATGAAATTTTCGGACGTAAAAGATTTAAGTTTAAGTGAGTTGAAAAAGAAGAAAGCTGCCATGACTCAAGAGCTTTTCGAAGCAAAAATGAAGAATGAACTTGGTCAGCTGAGCAATCCTCTTGTGATCAGATTTCTGAGAAAAGATATTGCGAAATTGAACACTGCACTTGCTGCAAAAAGCAAGTAACCCGAGGTGGTGGTATGAGTACTGAGAATTCTAGAGGAAGAAAAATTGAAGTTGTTGGTGAAGTGATTAGCAACAAGATGGACAAGACGATTTCTGTTCTTGTTTATCGAATGGTAAGACATGCGAAGTACGGAAAGTACATGAAGCGCACGTCTGTGTTCAAAGCTCATGATGAGGGCAATAAAGCACAGGTTGGCGACACTGTAAGAATCCGAGAAACGCGCCCACTCAGCAAAACCAAGCGATTTAAACTCGTTGAAATCGTAGAAGCGACAAAGGGTTAAGGGGATCTTATGATTCAGATGCAAAGTAGAATGAATGTTGCGGACAACTCTGGAGCGAAAGAGTTGATGTGTATCAAAGTTCTGGGTGGCTCTAAGAAAAGATATGCCCAGATCGGGGATATCGTCGTCGTTTCTATCAAAGAAGCTCTTCCAACTGCAAAGTTGAAAAAGGGTGATGTCGCTAAAGCAGTTGTTGTTAGAACTGTTCAGAAATTGCGCCGTCCTGATGGAAGTTACATCCGTTTTGATGACAATGCTGCAGTCTTAATTAACGCCGCCAAAGAGCCAGTGGGAACACGTATCTTTGGACCTGTAGCAAGAGAGTTGAGAGCTAAGCAATTTGTGAAGATTGTTTCTCTGGCTCCAGAAGTTCTCTAAGGGAGACAAAGTATGAACAGACTTAAAGAAAAATATAGAAAAGAAATCGTACCTCACTTGACGAAACAGTTGGGTCTGAAGAATCCAATGCAGGTGCCAAATCTTGAGAAGATTATTATCAGCGTTACTACGAGTGATGCCGTTCAGAATCCGAAAATTTTGAATTCTGTGGTTGATGAAATCACAGCGATCACTGGTCAGAAAGCTGTGATCACCAAGGCTAAAAAAGCCATCTCTAACTTTAAACTGAGAGCTGGAATTCCTTTGGGTGTTCGCGTGACTTTGAGAAAAGAAAGAATGTGGGCGTTCCTGGACCGTTTAAACTCGTTGGCTCTCCCTCGAGTGAGAGACTTCCGTGGATTGCCTAATAAAGGTTTTGATGGTCGTGGTAACTATAATATGGGACTTAAAGAGCAGATTGTTTTTCCTGAGATCAACTACGAAAGAGTAGATAAGGTGCGTGGAATGAATATCACAATTTGTACAACTGCAGAGAGCGATGCTCACGGAAAAGCTCTGCTTGAGGCATTGGGAATGCCTTTCAGAAAATAATCGAGGTGTAGATTGGCACGTAAAGCAAGTATCGAGAAAAATAATAAAAAGAAAGCTACAGCCAAGAAGTATTTTGCTCACAGAAATGAATTGAGAGCAAAGGCAGTGGACATGAAGTTAACTGAGGAAGAAAGAAATGAAGCTCGTAAGAAGCTTCAGGCTTTGCCTCGCAATACTTCTTCAATCCGCTGGGGAGCAAGATGTGAGCTCACAGGTCGTCCTCGTGGGAATTATAGAAAGTTTGGATTATCCAGAATGAAGTTTAGAGAGCTTGCATTGGCAGGGCTTCTTCCGGGCGTAACAAAGGCCAGCTGGTAGGAGAGAAAGATGGATACAGTTGCAGAATTTTTGACAAGAATTAGAAACGCAGGTGCATCTCGTCATGAGAAGGTGGATATTCCAGCTTCCAAGTTGAGAGCTGGATTGGCTGAGATTTTGGCTAAGAAGGGTTTGATTCGAAGCTATAAAGTAGCGAAGGATTCAAAGCAGGGAGTTATGCGCGTTTACTTGAGATACAGTGAGTCCGGTGAGCATGCCATCAATTCCATCACTCGAGTAAGCCGCCCTGGAAGACGCGTTTACGTGAAGTCTACAGAGATCCCAGTGGTCCGATCCGGTTTGGGAACATCAATTTTAAGCACATCCAAAGGTCTAATGAGCGGAGATGAAGCTCAAAAGATGAACTTGGGTGGCGAACTCATCTGTAAGATTTGGTAGGTGAAATATGTCACGTATTGGAAAGTCACCAGTGTATTTTGATGATAAAGTGCAGGTGTCGGTTACCCCGGCAAACGAAGTGAACGTGAAGGCAGGGAAAGCTAACCTGACGATCAAGTTAAGGCCTGAAGTTTCTGCGAAGATTGAGGGGAAGAAGATAGTCCTTGTGAGAAACTCTGAAACAAAAGAGGCAAAATCTCTTCATGGAATGTATAGAGCTTTGATCCAGAATGCTGTGACGGGAACTTCACAGGGTTTCACAAGAACTCTTGAGCTTCACGGGGTTGGATATAGAGCGAATGTATCTGGTAAGAAACTCGAATTAGCTTTAGGTTTCAGTCACCCTGTCATTTTTGAAATTCCTGAAGGCATTGAGATTAAGGTCGATAAACAGACGAACATTTCTGTGATTGGTGCGAGTAAAGAGCTCGTTGGCCAAGTTGCTGCCAAGATCAGAAGTTTCCGACCACCAGAGCCGTACCTCGGTAAAGGTGTGCGATACGGCGGTGAGCACATTCGTCGTAAAGCTGGAAAGTCAGCTGGAAAGTAAAAGGTGAAGTATGAAACTTAAATTTAGAAAAAAGACTTCAGAACGGGCAGTAGCGAGACTTACAAAAAAGGTAAGAGTGAGAAAGAAAGTTGTTGGAACTGAAGAGCGTCCAAGACTTTCTATTTTCAGAAGTTCTAAGCATATGTACGCACAAATCATCGACGACGTAACTGGAACAACGCTGGCTGCAGCGAGCTCAGTGACTTTGAAGTCAGACGAGAGTGGTAAAGCATTGGCTAAACTGGTTGGACAAGAAATCGCTAAGGCGGCGAAAGCCAAGAAGATTGAAAACGTTGTTTTTGATCGAAATGGTTTTATCTATCACGGACGCGTTCAAGCTCTTGCTGAAGGTGCCCGCGAAGCTGGATTGAAATTTTAAGGAGATCATAGGTGGAAAAACAAACGAGTGAATTTGAAGAAAGAGTTGTTGCCATCAACCGAGTAACTAAGGTTGTAAAAGGTGGCCGAAGATTCTCCTTTGCTGCTTTAGTGGTTGTTGGTAACCAGACTGGCGAAGTTGGATTTGGTACTGGTAAAGCTGGAGAAGTTCCAGAAGCTATCGGTAAGGCAAGTCGAGCGGCTAAAAAGAGTTGCCGAAGCATGGCTCTCAAGAACGGAACAATTCCTCACGAAGTGGTTGGAAAGTTCGGAGCTGCGAAAGTTATCATGAAGCCTGCAGCTGAAGGGACTGGCGTTATTGCTGGTGGAGCTGTTCGTGCAGTGCTTGAGTCCGTTGGCGTGAAAGATATCCTCACAAAATGTGTTGGTACTAGAAACCCTCACAATGCTGTGAGAGCGACTCTTGATGGTCTCAGACAGCTGCAGATCGCAGTGGACTAAGGAGAATTTATGGCAAAGACATTTGTTGTGACATTGGTAAAGTCTCCGATCGGTTGTACTCAGTCTCAGAGGCGAACGATTGAAGCATTGGGATTAAAAAAACGTCATCACTCTGTCACTTTAGCTGATAACCCGGCTAATCGCGGACAGGTCATGAAAATTCAACATCTTGTTGATGTTCAGGTTCAGAGGTAATTTATGAGCACATTATCAACATTGGCTCCAGCAGAAGGATCAACACACTACCCAAAAAGATTGGGTAGAGGGCGTGGATCTGGTTTGGGTCAGACGGCAGGCAAGGGACACAAAGGACAGTTGGCTCGCACGGGCGGTAAAGTTCGTCGAGGATTCGAAGGTGGACAAACTCCTTTGCACCGTCGGTTACCTAAGTTTGGATTCAACAATACACAGTTTGAAACAAAGTATTCAGTGGTAAATTTGGAGCAGCTGGAAAAGTTGTCTGGTGTTGTGACTCCTGAAAGCCTGAAAGAAGCTGGAATTGTTCACACTTTCCCAGTTAAGATCTTGGCTAAAGGTAAGTTAACAAAGTCTTTAACAGTGAAGGCGCACAAATTTAGCAACGCAGCCAAAGCGGCAGTAGAAGCTGCGGGCGGCAAAACAGAGGTCATCTAGTAGTGGCAAACATCGGTGAAGCAACAAAAGGTTCTGATTTAGCAAAGAAAATTATTTTTACTCTGGCAATGCTGGCTGTTTACAGAGTGGGTGTGCATGTACCCACGCCTGGTGTAGATAGTAATGCAGTGATGGCTTTTTTTCAGGCTCAGAGTCAGGGTATTTTTGGACTGTTTAATACCTTCACTGGTGGTGCTTTAGCGCAGTTTTCAATCTTTGCGTTGGGAATTATGCCATACATTTCTGCCTCAATTATTTTTCAGTTGTTAACCTCGGCAGTTCCATATCTTGAGGCTCTTAAAAAAGAGGGTGAGCATGGCCGAAGAAAGATTAATCAGTACACGCGGTATGCGACAGTCGTGTTGGCGGTTGTTCAAGGATATGGCATTAGCACTTGGCTGATGAATTCTGCGAGTCCCGATGGTCGACCGTTGGTGATAGCGGCCAATGTTGGCTTCGTGCCATTTCAACTGATGACAGTGATTACTTTGACAGCTGGTACTTGTTTTATCATGTGGTTAGGTGAGCAAATCACTGAGCGTGGTATTGGAAATGGGACTTCTTTGATCATTTTCACTGGTATTGCAGCGAGCATTCCTACTGGGGCTCAAGCTCTTTGGAACCTCTTGAAGAACGGTGAAATGTCAGTGGCGGTAATCCTTGCTCTGATTGCTTTCATGGTTTTGATTATTGCAGCTGTGATTTACATGGAAGTCGCCCAGAGAAGAATTCCTATTCAATATTCACAGCGAGGGGCTGGCATGCAGAGCATGTCAACTCCTTCAAGTCATTTGCCTGTAAAGATTAACTTTTCAGGCGTGATTCCTCCAATTTTTGCGAGCTCGTTACTGATGTTTCCAGCTACGATGGCTCAGTTTGTACAAACTCCGTGGCTCAAGGCTCTGCAAGATGCTTTGAGCCCCTCAGGTACGATCTATAATATTTTGTTTGTAGCTCTGATCATCTTTTTTGCATTTTTCTACACTGAGATCGTGTTTAACCCGAATGAGGTCTCTGAGAATCTGAAGAAATCAGGTGGATTTATTCCAGGTGTAAGAGCGGGTAAATCTACTTCCGAGTATATTCAAAAAGTTTTGGACCGCGTGAATGTTGGGGGAGCCGTTTACTTAAGTGCGGTGTGTGTTCTTCCAGGTCTTTTGATTAGTATGGCAAAGGTACCATTCTATTTTGGTGGAACCAGCTTGTTGATCCTAGTGGGAGTTGCTTTAGATACAACACAACAAATTCAGTCACATCTGATTAGCCAGAAATATGAAGGTCTTCTAAAGGGAACTAAAATCAGGAGCCGGAGGGTTCAGTTTTGAACATTATTCTGTTTGGAGCTCCCGGTGCTGGCAAAGGAACACAGTCAGCAATGCTCGTTGACAAGTTGGGTATGGTTCAAATCTCCACGGGAGATTTGTTCCGTTCTGCGATCAAAAACTCAACTGAGCTTGGTTTAGCTGCAAAAAGTTACATGGATCGTGGGGACTTAGTTCCTGACTCGATCGTTATTGGAATGGTTGAAGAAGTTTTAAAAGGTTTAAAAGGGAAATCGTTTATCCTGGATGGTTTTCCCAGGACGGTTGCTCAGGCTGAGGCTTTAGGGAAGATGCTTCAGGTGAACAGCATGTCTATTGGGAAGGCTATTTTTCTCGAGGTGCCGAAAGAGGAGCTTCTCGACAGATTAACAGGTCGAAGAGTTTGTCAGTCTTGTGGGGCTGTCTATCATATCCACTCTAAGCCACCAAAAGAGGCCGGAGTTTGTGATCAGTGTTCTGGGCAGGTTGTTCAGAGAAATGATGATAAAGAGGATGTGATTGCCACTCGATTGAAAACCTACGAAGAAAACACCCTGCCTCTTCGTGGATTTTACCGAGACAATGGGAAGTATGTAGAAGTTTCTGGGAATAGAGAAGCTGGACAGGTCTTTGAAGCGATTCGAAGTCTGTTGGCATAATTTTTATTTTCAGTGCTGGACATCTGAATATTGCGATGTTAGCTTGACCCGCTAATATTTTTGGTGAGTCCTCGGATTTTGTAAAATATTAGTAATAACATATATTTACGGGCTGTTTAGCTCAGTTGGAGTGGTGGTAGGCTTATGAAAGTAAGACCTTCTGTAAAAAAAATTTGTAACAAGTGCAAAATTATTAAGCGCAAGGGCGTCATTCGAGTCATTTGCGAAAACACTAAGCACAAGCAAAGGCAGGGCTAGTTATGGCACGTATTGCGGGTGTTGACCTTCCTCGAAATAAGCGAGTTGAAGTAGCTCTCACATACTTATTTGGAATTGGTAAGTCACGAGCGGTGGAGATTTGTAAAGAAGCAAATATCCCTGCGACTATGCGCTCGGATGCTTTGACTGATGACCATGTTGCAAGGATTCGTTCAATTATTGAAAGTCGTTTCAAAATTGAAGGGGACTTGAGACGTGATATCGGGATGGCAATCAAGCGATTGATGGACTTGAACTGCTTCCGAGGGACAAGACATAGAAAAGGTTTACCTGTGCGTGGACAGAGAACGCGTACGAATGCTCGTACTCGTAAGGGCCCTCGTAAGACGGTAGCGAACAAGAAAAAAGCTGTCTAATTAAGGATCGGGTTTAGCCATGAATGTTGAAAAAACTAAAGTTGTAAAAAAGAAGATTAAGAGAAATGTTCCCCAAGGGAATTGCTATATCAATGCGGGTTTCGGGAATGTCCATGTGACAATCACTGATCCTGCAGGAAATACGGTTTCTTGGTGCACAGCTGGAATGCTGGGATTTAAGGGTTCAAGAAAAGGAACCCCATTTGCTGCTCAAGTAACTGCTGAAGATGCTGTTAAGAAGGCAATGGATGCGGGAATGAGATCAGTGGATGTTTATCTGAAGGGTCCAGGAGCTGGAAGGGAGCCCGCTATTCGAGCAGTAGCTGCTGCGGGAATGCGCGTTCTGTCTCTGAAAGATACAACACCAGTACCTCACAACGGATGTCGTCCTCCTAAACGACGTCGTATTTAATTAAGGAGTAATGACATGAGTTGCATTAACGATTCAGTTTGCAAGTTGTGCCGTCGAGAGAATACGAAACTTTTTCTCAAGGGTGATCGCTGTTATACAGACAAGTGCGCATTTGAGAGAAGACCTTATCCTCCAGGACAGCATGGTCAGCAAAGATTAAAGTTCTCAGAGTTCGCATTGCAGTTGCGTGAAAAGCAGAAAGCAAAGCGCTACTATGGTTTATCTGAGAAACAGTTCCATAAGATTTTCGTATCTGCAGATCGCTCTAAAGAGATCACTGGAAATGCTCTTTTGAATGGTCTTGAGATGAGACTTGATAACGTGGTCTACACAATGGGTTTTGCGAATTCTCGTAGAGAAGCTCGTCAAATCGTAGGTCACAAGCATATTTTGGTGAATGGAAAGATCGTAAACATCCCTTCATATGCTGTCAAAAAAGGCGATGTTGTGGAAGTCGCTGAGAAGAGCAGACAAATGAACAAAGTTCTATCGGCTGTTCAGGCTGTTTCTCGTCGTCAGATTCCTGCGTGGCTAGAAGTGGATCATGGAGCTCTGAAGGGCAGTGTGAAAGACTCTCCGAAGCGTGAGGATGTTTCATTACCAGTCGAAGAGAACATGATCGTAGAATACTATTCAAGATAAACTGAGCTTTTGGGGGCAAGAATATGCAAGAGCACTATTACAAATTTTGGCGTGATCTCATTAAACCAAAGGCCTTTGAAGTTGATAAAGAGTCTTTGAGAGAGGAGTACGCCAAGTTTACCATCAAACCTCTTGAAAGAGGATTTGGTGTGACTTTGGGGAACTCTCTCCGAAGAATCCTATTGAGTTCAATGATGGGTTCTGCTGTGTCAGCTGTGAAGTTCGAAGGCGTTCTTCATGAGTTCACGACATTGCCAGATGTTTTGGAAGATGTGACTGACATTATTTTGAATCTTAAAGAAGTGCGCTTCAGACAGTTCAATTCTGAACCACAGACTTTGAGAATTTCAAAGAAGGGTCCTGGTAAAGTAACTGCTGCGGACATTGTTACTTCTGATAAGATTGAAGTTTTGAATCCAGAGCAGCACATTGCTACTTTGGGTGCAAACGCCTCTTTCAATGCAGAAATTTTGGTTACTTTCGGACGTGGCTATGATGCTGCTGAGATCAGAAATGCAGAGTATCCGGTTGGATACATTGCTGTTGATGCGCTTCACTCGCCAATCCGAAAAGTTAATTATTCCGTTTCAAACGCGCGTGTTGGCCAGAGAACTGACTACGATGCATTGACTTTGGAAGTATGGACAGATGGTTCATTGAAGCCTGAAGAGGCTGTTGCACTTTCATCTAAAATCATGAAAGAGCAGCTGCAGATCTTCTTGACCTTTGATGAGACTATGGAGCCTGTTGAAGAGTCTCGCGAGAACAGAAATTCAAGCCTGAATGACAACCTCTTCAGATCTGTGGACGATCTTGAACTGTCTGTTCGTTCGGCAAACTGCTTGAAGAATGCAAACATTAGATACATCGGCGAACTTGTTGTTCGATCTGAGGCTGAAATGCTGAAAACTAAGAACTTTGGCAGAAAGTCTTTGAATGAAATCAAAGAAATTCTGTCTGAGATGGGCTTGGGACTCGGGATGAAAATTGAAGGATGGCCGCCTCCAGGATGGGATCCTAACGTTCCTCCTGTTTCGAAGCGTGAACAGCAATAAGTCATTAAAGACTTAGTGGAGAATAGTTATGAGTAGACATAACAGAAGAGTAAAACATTTTAGTAGAAAACCAACAGCGAGAAAAGCGCTGTTGCGTGGGCTGATGGTTTCTTTGGTTGAGCATGGACGTATCACCACGACTGTGGACAAAGCGAAAGAAGTAAGACGTCATATCGAGAAAGCGATCACAGTTGGTAAAGGTGGAGATTTGGCAGCAAGAAGATTGTTGTTGTCTCGTTTGGCGAGCCAAACGGCAGTGAACACTATCTTGACTGATATTTCACCAAGAATGGCTGCAAGAAATGGTGGCTACACAAGAATTATCAAGATTGGTCGTCGTCCCGGTGATCAGGATGAGATGGCTTTCTTGGAGTTCGTGGACCATAATTGGGAAAAGACAGCTGACACAACTGAGAAGTCAGCGTCTAAAAAGGGTGAAAAGGCGGCAGAAAAGAAATCTGCGGCTAAGCCTAAAACTAAAGCTGGAGCCTTGGCTGCAAAGAAAAAAGTAGCAGCGAAGAAGCAGCAAAAGAAATCAAGAGTAGCGGCGAGAGCTTAAACTTACGAAATTTTTAGATCTGATTCAAAAGGGACTCTGGAAAGAGTCCCTTTTTATTTTGTCTAACCAACATGACTATCTGAAACAGAGTGATTAACTTTCTTGAAGATTAATTGTGAATATATCGAATTGTTGGATCGATCTTGTGGTGGTAGTTTTTAGTCATGAAAATTTATTTAAAGGCTCTTTTAGCCACAGCACTTGTCGCAGTTGGATTTTTCTTTTTATTTGGGTACTGGGGTAAAATTACACTTTCAGAAGAAGGTGATCGCCGCCTGAAGTTAATTGAATCCATGGAGAAGCAAGGTCTGCCAGACTTTTCGAGCGTGTCTACTCGGGGAGAAAAGATTCAGTTAAGTCAGTTCCAGGGGAAGCCAGTGATCGTCAATTTTTGGGCCTCCTGGTGTGGGCCCTGCGTGGAAGAATTTCCATCAATGGTGAAATTGATCGAAGAGATGAAGGGCGAAGTTCAGCTCATCGCTATTTCTCAGGATAGCTCAGAAGAGGAGATGCAATCCTTTCTGAAAGCTTTTCCCAAAGGGGAGAATCCCAATATTCATGTGATTTGGGACCATGATCGAAGCTTAGGGACGATGTACAGTGCTGATCGGCTGCCAGAGTCGTTCGTTGCTGATCGAGAACATAAGCTCGCTCGCAAAATCATTGGCTCCATTGATTGGGCGACTCCAGAAGCCCTCGATTATATGAGGTCATTGCTTAAGCCCTAACTGCAGGTTTATAAGGATTAACGCGCACGCTGCCCATTTATTTGGGTTGAGGTTGATTTCATTTAGCGAGTTACTTAATTTCGAAACTCAGAGCAGATTCATTGGGTGCAAAGAGCATCCTAAGCACCTGTTCTCATTTTGCTAGGTAAGAATTACCTGTCAGAATCCTGACAGTTTTAAACCATGCTTGAGGGGCTTATGATGGCGAGTGATGGGCATTTTGGGATGGCTGAAGGGCATTTATGTTGTGCTTGGTCCTCGGTGGCTTTTAGCTTTCGGCGGCCTGATCATCGTTGGATATCTCCTGAGTTTCTCTCAGTTAAGGTCGAATCAACAGGAAGTCATCATTCGGTATTTTTCAGGATGGGAGGCTTCTGTTGCCAGAGATTTATTGATGGAGTCTCGTGGGAAGCTATTTCTTGAAAGTTCTCAGTTCAATGATGTGGTCACAAAGCTTAAAAATGCCTTTGAAGTCAGTCCCTACCTTGGAATTCTAGAACTGCATTTTGCATCGGTAGTCTATCCAATAACTCTTCAAAAAATGGATCAGGTCATAGCTGCCAACTATTCGCTACCAAGGCAGAATACTTTGAGTTGTGAGTCGCCTGAAAGTTTTTCATTGCATTCGGGACTTATGAGAATTGCTGAGCTGAAGTATTGCTTGAACTCTCAAAAGTTGATGAGAGCGGCCTTTACTTCGCCACTCTTTCTGGCCATCTTGCTGGCGACATTAGGTCTTTTGAATATTTTGACAGTCCGACTGAAGAACGAGGCCTTATTAAAACTAGAAAAGGAACAACAGGAGTATCAAAAGTTAACAGCTGAGAAAATGTTGGCTCTTGAAAGGCAGAATGTTCTTCAAGCAAGGCAACTCGCACACGATATTCAGTCTCCTTTGTCTGCATTACTCGTCGTCTCTGATCTTGCGGCTCAAGGACACTTGGGATCAAAAGAACTTGGAGTTCTTCAGTCGGCTATCGAGCGGGTTAAAGACATCTCAAAAGCTCTGTTGCGAAAATCATCTGGCGATTTGAAAAACAGCTCTCGAAGTCCAATTCATAACGAAGCAAACACTAATGGGCCGTCCATAGGGATCAGTCTTAAGAGTGTCTTGGCTAACTTGATTGAGGAGTTTGCTGTTCGATATCCTAAGTCTGAATTCACAGTGGTTGGGCGAGACTTCTCTGGGAATTATGAAATGGAGACGCATGATATTTATCGGATTGTTCTGAATCTCGTTCAAAACTCATGTCAGGCAGAACGCTCATCGGCCATTTTGAAAGTGAGAGTTTCATTTCGCCAAAGGCGAGACGATGTCTATGTTGAAGTCGTAGACAACGGGCGTGGAATTCCTCATGACCTGCAAGACCGCATCTTTGATCTTGGCTTCACAAGAGGCAAAAGTGATGGGAATGGTCTCGGTCTTTACACGGTTAAACAGCTCATTGAATCTTATGGTGGCAAAATTGAGATGAGCTCGATTGAAGGCTTTGGAACTACTTTTGGATTCACATTAAAAAGAAAAGTTTTTCCTTCAGTGGGAAGCCCTGCTGTTGCGAGAACCAACTCGTGACCCGAACCGCTGTTCATTCAGAGTTATCGAGGAGTTAATCCTCGATGATAAATCCAAGTTCAGATTTGATTTTTTTATCGAGTTGAGAATCAATTTTGTGCTGATTATATTTTAAAGTGTTCTTTTGATTTTGTCCAGGACTACCAGTGAGTGGACGATTGTGTTTAGGGGAAAGAAAGTCTGCACTGACTTTTAGGTAAAGAAGATACTCATTCTGAGAGAGAGTTAAATTGAGATTGTAGCTTCGTTCAGGGCAGTGAATGTCCACACTCACTTGATCAACAGAAGCTTGAGAAGGGCTGAGCTGTAGCTGTGTCACATCTAGATTTGACATTTTAAACTGCAATGACTCTTTGGGATTCACAGAGACTGATTCTATAGAGCAGGTGAATTCAAAAACAGAAAATTGATTCACTGAGATTGGGAAACTCTTAGAGATTTCATCAGAGAAATCCTTGTTTGAATTGCCTTCCTGAGAGGTTGAGTATTTTTGATCTAAAGATTTAGATTTTAAAAATTCTAGACGATTGATTTGATAAGGGAACTCTGAAAGCGGGTCTGATTTCTTCTCCAATGAAAAACCATAACGGAGGACCTTTTGATCTGAATATGAGGCGAGATCTACTTCATAGTTATTGCTCCTTTTTTTGATAACTCGGCTCAGCTCAATTTTTGTAGATAAATTGGGTGATTCTTTGAAGTCGGAGGCTCTTGATTCCAAGCGATCTAGATCCGCAAGAATTTGCTCTCGAAGTTTCGGAGAAGCAAAAGCAGCAAGTCTTCGTTGTTTTTGGAAGTTACCTTGTAAGCTATTCAAAGCATAGTTTTCAAAAAAGAATCTAATGAAGGGCAGTTCCCGTTCGCTTTGGGTGGAAGTAACTAATTTTTGGTTGAGAATTTTGAGTTCTTTCGTTTTGAGCCACTGAGAAAAATTAAAGGTCAAAGAGATGATCAACAGGATCAGAAGCACCGGGATGGAGTTCCTCGGGATTCCTTTAAGTTTTTGGATAGCGAGAGTCCAATTCACAGTTATTTCTTTTCCTCGGGATAGAGCTCAACCAGTTTGTCTTGATGGTACAAACGATAAGGCCCATCTTTGACCCACTGATCAATTTCGTAAATTCTCCATTTGGCTTTGCCTTTTTGAAAAAACTGTTCGCCTTGAGGATTTTGAAAGTAGCCGGTGCCCTCTTTGATAAGTATTTTCTTGGAGTTCTGAAGAAGGTCCATTTCGGCTTTCAGTTTTTCGACTTCCAGGCGAGCTTTCAGAAGTTCATCTTCTTCGCTGTAGATATAGTTAGAAATAACGGCAGCAGTGAGGCCTGCGATACCGGCCCAGTACATCGAGTGAAGTTCTTTACGTTCGTCCTTGGGAGCAGTCTGTGCGCCGATAACAGCCCCTCCTGCAAAAGCAAGAGTCGTGGCCGCCAATCGAGATTTCTTAGGCGTGGCACAGCCAGAAAGTAGAATCATAGCAGAGAAAATCAGGACCGAGGCAAGCAAGGCAGGCGAACGTGGTGGTAATGCGGATGGCCTGCAAAAATCAAAAGTGAAAAGATGAGACAAGTCATTAAACTTCATAACTTAGAAACCAAACTTCTTTTTAAGGTCTTTGAGTTTTTCGTTAGCTTTTTGCTTGAGCTGATTTTCGCTATCTTTCTTAGCCGCATTCACTTGAGCATTGGCTTTGTTCTTTTCAGCTTCAATTTTAGACTGGGCTTTGGCGACTTCACCTTCGAATTGGGATTTGATTTTGCTGAACTCAGCTTCGAGCTTTGCTTTTTCTGCACCGATTTGATCTTGAACGTATTTTTCAATCTTTGCTTTGGCTTCTGCGATCTTTCCTTTGATTTGAGTTTCAAGAGCTCTGGCAATTTCTCGACCTGCGTTTGAATCTACAGATAACCTGGGAGTTGGAAGCTGCCCTTGACCTTTCACGTCTAAAGTCAGTGTCGGAAGGCTCGCAAAAGCACTCGATAACATTTCTCGGGCAACTTTTTCTTTGCTGGTGATTGTGAATTCGTTTTGATTGAAGCGATTATTGATAGAAAGGTCTAAGTTTTTGTAGTCCACAAGTTTCAAGTCGGTAGTCAGTTCGCCCGAACTTTTCGACAGCTCAATCCCTACATCAGAGCTTGAAAGGAGTTCCTTCTTTTGGATACTAAAATTAGTAACTTTTAATAGAAATTGAATGAGGCTTTCTGCTTTTCGATTGTCGAAAGTGAGTTCGGTATTAAATCCGCCAACACCTAAACTCGGGAAATCCCCTTTGAGTTTTGCGACGGTGGGTTTGTTAGTGAGAAGCTGATTGCTAGTCACATCGAGGATTTGTCCTGCCACATTGCCTGCATCTGGTGATGCCCCAGCCTGTGAAGAAACTGAAATCTTTTTGATCCAAAAGACAGGGTAAGAGCCAGGTCTGCCAAATTCGTAAGAAGTACCTTGGGATCTGGGCCGAGGTTGGATTTGCAAATCGGGATCGCCCGTCGGTTGACCTTTGACTTTAGCGACCACATTGGGGGGCGCATATTTTTCAAATGCTGATTTATAGAAATTTACTTTTGCTAAATAGGGATCCAAATAAGAGGCAAATAGAGCCCTGGAGAGAGAATGGGCATCTAGTGAAGGAATTTTAAACCGAGACTCGAGTTCTTTGATGTCAGCTTTCACTTGGTCTTCGATTTTTTTAAGCTCTGCTTCGAAAGCTTTCAATTCGCTTCGCAGATCCTTTCCCGTCTGGTCGACAGCTTTGTATTTAGAATCAGCTTCTTTCAAAATAGAATCAATTTGTTTGAGCGACTGCTCGAGCTCTTGAGGGGATTTGAAATCCTTCGTTTTCACTTGAGAAAGTCGTTTTCCAAGATCTTCGACCTCTTTAGGCTTAGGCAAATTTTTGAGGCGCTCTTCCCAAGATTTTTGCTTTTCCTTGAGACTTGCTTGAAGGTCAGTCACCATCTTCTTGGCTTGGATATTTCCTTCGATTTCACCTTGGATTTCTTTGGCAGATCCTCCTGATAGCAGGGCCGCAAGATCGCCGAGCACATTCCCGTCGTATTTTTCTTCAACTTTATTGAGGGCCTTCTCTTTCAGTTGGTCAACAGCGCCAGGACCCTCATCCTTTTTTTCTTCCGGGGGCTTCACTTTTCCTGGAGACTTTCTTTGTGTTCCAATTTTAATTTGCTCGACGGCCATTTCTTCAACGACCACGCGGGCTCGCAGTAATCCGTCCCACAGGACACCAAAGCGAACGTCGCCAATTTCAACGAGGTTATGTGTTGGCTTGGCAGCATCGGTGATTTGGATGCCTTGAATTCGCAGCGTTCCTTTCAAGAAGCTAGAATCAACTTGAGCCACATTGACTTCAGCTCCCAGAATAAAATATCCGCCGAGTTCCATACCTCTTCTTAAGTGAGAGTCGAAAAAGAAGTGGAAGTAAGTAATGAAGAGCGCGAGGACAATGGTGAAAGGAACAACAGCTTCCGAACGAATGGGACCTTTAGCTTTTTTAGTTGGTGTTTGATTTGCAGTTGTCATTTTGTCCTACCCGTAAAGTTTTTCGTAACTTGTGTACCATTTGTAAATTGTGGTTGCCGTCCATGCTTTCCAGATTTTGGACTGTTGGTATTGGGCTACGATGGTCTGTCGGTATTTCAGAATAGATTTCTTAAAAATAAAAAAGAAAGGAACTGCTAAGATAAGACCAATCAGGCCAGATCCCATCACGATGGAGTTGTTGAACCGAGTGAGTGGAACCAGTGGCATGTTATAGAGACTGACCCAAAGGGGCCGCAAAGATTCTGACTCTAAAACAGCTCTGCCAAGAGCATCACTCGCAGGATCGATAAGAAATGCCACGAACTTAAAAAAGAAAGCTGAAAGAAAAGCAGCTCCCAATTGAACTCGGAAAAAGAAACAAATAAAAAGCACTAGAAAAGTTTGGAGTGAGAGAAACGGAGAAAAGCCTAAGACAAGTCCCAGAGCTAAACCACTCGCCAGCTGATTGGTTCCTGTATCGCTATTCAGGAGGCGAAAAAAATTAAAAATTTGTTTGAGTAAGAGGGTCATAGCTTGTCCTTTTAAAGTTTGAATCCAGCGGCGTCAGAGTCTTTTTTAAAAGTTCGCACTGTATCTAAGCTGACTTCGAGGAGATTTTTATTAAAGCCACTCATTTTTTTGATAATGTCTGGAGGAACCGTGATGATATGGCAGCCAGCTTGCTCGGCTTGTACGATATTATAAACTTCACGAGTGGAAGCCCAGAGAAGTTCCATGTTTGGGTCCGTCGCTCTGCAAATTTCACTGGCTGCAATCATGGTTGGCATGGGGTCACGTCCGGTATCAGCAATTCGGCCGGCAAAAACACTCACGATGGAAGAGGCTCCGCCTTTAAGTGCTTCCGCCGTTTTTAGAACTTGGTCCATGGTCAAGATCGCTGTGACATTCAGTTTGACTCCAGAGTGCGACAGCTCGTTGATGAGGTCGTAAGTGACTTTGCCTTCTGAATTGAGGACAGGAATTTTGACGTAGACATTGGGTCCCCACGTCTTGATGTCCATTCCCTGGCGTTTCATCTCGGAGAGGTCATCCGAGAAAACTTCAAAGGAGACAGGCTTTTTCTGGATGGTTTTTAAAATATCTAAACAAAAAGAGCGGTAATCTGAAACGCCAGCCTTTTTCATGAGGCTTGGGTTTGTCGTTAAACCTGTGATGGCTGGGTTCGAGTTCATTTCTAACATCGAAGCTTTGTCAGCACCATCAGAGTAAATTTTTACTTTGTTCTGAAATTGAAAATCAGAAAGCATCGTTGCTCCTTCGCTCGTGGGATTTAAAAGCTCTTAAATCATAAACTTAAATTACATTTGTGTGGCGAGATTTCGCAGGGCTCGACACGCCAAGTCTGTGTCGGTCAGAACAAAAACATGCAGACCGGGGGCTCCAGCTTTTTTGAAGCTTTCCACAAGTTTTAGAAAAACCTCGAGAGCTTGATCTGGAGATGAATCCTCTGGGGGAAGAGCAGAGGAGACATGACGAGGAATCGGCACTTGAAATCGATTTCGCATCCTGTCAGCCTGTTTTTGTGAAGAAAGAATCCTGACCCCTGGTAATACAGGAACAGTGCAGTTTGCTTTTGCAATCTCTTCGAGAAATCGAGAATAGGAGTCCACATCATAGATCATCTGTGTGATGGCGTACTCAGCCCCTGCGCGAACCTTGGCGGCAAAGTGCTCTGTGCGCGCGGCGGGATTGGGTTCGTCAGGATACGCCGCAGCCCCAATACAAAAATCCGTGTTCAATGCAGACTGAATTTCAAAATTCGGCCGCTCAAGGAACTGACCTTGATTGAGCTTCCGAATCTGCTCGATCAGCTGATAGGCATAGCTATAGGATCCTTGCAGAGGTTTCCAATCTGGCAAATCCCTGGGGGGATCGCCTCTGAGCGCTAAGATATTGCGAATCCCTACATAGTGATGATCCATGAGCTGATTCTCAACATCCTGAGGAGTCAAATCACGGCAGGTAAAGTGAGCAATCGCAGGAACTTTAAAGTAATCTTTAATCGATTGAGCAATAGGGAGAGATCCCCCACGCAAAGAACCCCCGGCGCCTTTGGTGACTGAGAGAAACTGGGAGCCAGCATGGATCAGCTCTTTCAGCTCTTCAAAAATTTTGGTTTGGGGAGTCCCGTTTCTTGGTGGAATGACCTCTGCCGAAATCGTGAAAGAAGATTCTCGCAAAATATCAATGAGCTTTCGATCGGGCTTGAAGATTTCAGTCATGATGGCTCTTCCTGAGGGGGGATTTCCCGTTTCATTTTAATGTAGGCAAGCGCCCCCAAGAGGCTCAAGCAAAACAGCACAGCTTGAAAGGCTGTGATCGTGGCGGAACCCACATCTGTGACCTTTCCATAAGCTGTATTAAACAAAAAGTAAAAGGCTGCTTGGCCAACACCGACCCCACCAGGAGAGATCGGCACGGCTGTCGCCATAAAACCTACGGGCACGGCAAAGAAATAAATCGAAACAGGAATTTGTCCTTCATAGACCAAGGAGCCCACATAAATAAAAAAGAACACGGCGAGTGATTGAGCTAAGAGTGTCAGGAGAAATCCCTTAACAAAAGAGGCTTTGGCGTCACGATAAGTGGCCACTTCTTGGTAGGTTTTCAAAAGCTTTTGGGACTTCAAAACCTGAGAGAGAAATTTTTGGAGAATCTGAAGCTCAAACAGTCGTCGGGAGAAAACAAAAGCCCAGGCCAAAGAAAAAGCCAAATAAATCAGAACCATCACTCCAAACAAAGAGTGCAAAGCCGGGGATTGGCTCACACGATCATAGTCATAAACCATCACAGAGAGGGCCATGGTCATAATACAAAAAAGTCCAATCAGGCGGTCCACAACAATGGTCAGTCCGGATTTGAGTTTCGCACTGGGGTTATTTCTGACGACATAGAAAGCTTTCACGAAATCGCCGCCGACTCCACCGGGGATCAGGTAAGAGAAAAATAGCCCAATCAATGTGAGCTTCAGAGTGTTGTAGAAAGGAGTGATAATTTTTTGACTCAAAAGTAAAATTTGCCAGCGGTAAGCGATCAAAGTCACATTTCCTATGGTCAAACAAAAACAAATCAAAAGATTTTTAGGTTCGAGTAAGGGGCGAAGGGAAGCAAGATCAAGTTTGTCACTTTGAATCAGCCAAACGATCACTCCGGCTGCGAACGCGAGCTTAAGAAATCCGATGAAAAAATTCTTCAGTTTTTCACGGCTCACGCATTGAACTCCGCGGCATTTCCAACACTGAAATACTGAGCTTGGGGATGATGAAAGACGACGGCTGATACCGAAGCTTCAGGGTCCATCATAAATCCTTCGGTCAGATCAACTCCAATATCTTGTGGCTTCAACAGACTAAACAGCAAAGCTTGATCGTCCAGTCGTGGGCACGCGGGGTAACCGAAAGAGTAGCGCTTTCCTTGATACTTCGCTTGAAAGCGATCCATCATGCGCATTTCAGGAGAATCTGCAAAACCCCACTGCGCGCGAATCAGCGAATGCATTTGCTCGGCGTAAGCTTCCGCAGTCTCAATAGCCAATGCTTGGACAATGTGTGATTTGAGGAAATCACCTTTCTCTTTCAAGGCTGTGGAAATTTCTCGCACCCGGTGGGCTGCCGTGACCACAAACAGAGCCAGGTTGTCCATGCGGTCCATAGCCACATAGTCACTGAGGCAAAGATGGGGAAGTTTTTCTTGTCGAGGAAAATCCCAAGATCCAAGATGCTTTTCAGTCTCGTTGAAAAGATGAATTCGATTTTTCTCCGAGCGACACTGGTAAAACTGGTACACAGCTTGTGGCTTGAAGACATCCTGTTTGAGGTATTCTTGTTTGACCTCTTCGACTTTCATCGCCACTTCATAGGCCGCAGGGTCCTTTTCTTTTAAAAGATTGAGCTGACCTTCGCCGATGAGTTTGGCAGAGCCCGCTTTGATCCCTAAGTGACGATTGTAGAGCATCAGGGGATTGATAAATTTCCAGATGGTTTCAATTGGGGTTGATCTCACCACGTGTTTAGAAAAATCAGGGGGCGAGGGGGAGCTCTTGAGACATTCAACCTGGGGAGATCTTTCCGGCAGATCTTCTTTCGGGCTCTCTTCGGAAATAGTTAAAGGTGCCTCTTCAGAGAGCTCTGTGCGTCGTTGGTTGATCTTTTCTTCGAGGAGTTTATAGGACTTTTCGTCTCGCAGTTGGTGAGCGAGATCAAGACCGTTCATGGCATCTTGAGCATACAAGACAAGTCCACCGTAGGCCGGGAGAATTTTCTTCTCGGTGAAGTTTCTTGAGAGGGCGGCACCGCCCACCATCAGTGGAACGTGAATCCCTGCGCGTTTTAAGTCTTCAGCCGTGATCACCATTTGCTGGGCAGATTTCACAAGTAAACCACTCAGGCCAATAAAATCTGGCTTGTGGTTTTTAGCTTCTTCGATCAGTTTTTCAGGGGGAATTTTAATGCCTAAGTTGATCACTTTGTAGCCATTGTTGCTCAGGATAATGTCCACGAGATTTTTTCCAATATCGTGAACATCCCCTTTGACGGTCGCAAGTAACATTGTGCCCCGATTATGGGCATCGGATTTTTCCATGAACTGTTCAAGATGGGCCACCGCTGATTTCATGACTTCGGCACTTTGAAGAACTTCGGCCACAATCAGCTTGTTGTCGTTAAAGAGCCGACCCACTTCGTCCATGCCCTTCATGAGGGGGCCATTGATGATCTCAAGAGGTCTCATGCTTTGAAGGCAAAGATCCAGATCTTCAATGAGGCCTTCTTTAGAACCTTCGATGACATTTTGTGGAAGTCTTTCTTGGGGTGGCTTTGAGAGGTCGCGTTTAGCCGCTTTGACTCGTTTTTCACGAAACTGAGCTGCGAAGGCAGCGACAGGATCTTCGCCTTTGTTGTAGAGAAGATTGTTAGCCAGTTCGATCTCGTGAGCGGGGAGCGAAGCATAGCGCTCAAGCTTTTCAGTGTTCACAATCGCAAGATCAAGACCTGCTTGAACACAGTGGTGCAGGAACACAGAATTGAGAACTTCTCGACCGGCTGCAGGCAAGCCAAAGCTCACGTTGGAAACACCGAGCACTGTTTTACATTGAGGAAATTTTTGCTTAATGAGGCGCACACCTTCGATGGTTTCCACAGCTGAGCCCACATATTTTTGATCACCGGTGGCGCAGGGGAAAACCAAAGGATCAAAATAAATATCTTCGGGAAGGACTCCGTATTTATTCACCAAGAGATCATAACTGCGTTTGGCGACCTCGAGTTTTCGTTCGCGGGTAACCGCCATTCCATTTTCAGGATCTTCGTCAATGGTGCCCACCACAAGAGCAGCGCCATAGGATTTGGCCAAAGGGACCACTTTCTCGAAACGCTCTTCACCGTCTTCGAGATTGATCGAATTGATAATGGATTTTCCTTGGCAGTAAGTGAGAGCTTTTTCGATCACGTGTTCATCGGTCGAGTCGATCATGAAAGGAGCTTTGACGACTTTGGATGCATACTCCATGAATCGAATCATATCGCTGTGCTCGTCCCGATCTGGATTAGACAAACAGACATCGATGATGTGAGCCCCAGCTTTGACCTGCGCGCGAGCGATGTCGGCGGCTGTTTCGAACTGTCCGTCAGTGATGAGGGTTTTAAATTTCTTAGAACCAATGACATTGGTTCTTTCACCGACGAGCAAAGGTCTCATGTCATCAGAGACTTCGAGGAAATCAATTCCACTGAGGATCGATTTATGAAGCTCAGGTAATGGGCGTGGCTTAAAGCCTTTGGCAAGGTCAGCAAACGAATGAATGTGATCTTCGCGAGTTCCACAGCAGCCACCCACCACATTGATCCAGCCCGCCTTTAAAAAATACTCCAATGTTTTACTCATCATCGTTGGAGTTTCTAAATAGCAGCCTTCTTCATCTGGCAAGCCAGCATTAGGAACGCAGGCAACTCTATAAGGCGAAAGCTTTGCTAAAGTGCGGATATGATCTGTCATGAACTCAGGACCCGTGGCGCAGTTAAGACCAATGTAAAAAAGATCTCGGTGCATGACACTCGCCAACAGTGCGTCCACAGTTTGGCCAGCAAGCAATGTTCCCATGGTTTCCACAGTGCCACTGATTGCCACAAGATATTTGGCTTTGTGTTCGTGCTCGAGTTTTTCAATTCCCCGCAGAGCGGCTTTGATATTGCGCGAGTCTTGAGCTGTCTCGATCAAAAGATAATCAGAGCCGCCGTCGATCAAGCCTTTGGCTTGAAGGTAAAATTCTTCTTCGAGCTGCTCAAACTTAACCCCACCCGTCACTGACAGAGATTTTGTGGTGGGACCAATACTGCCAGCGACGAAGCGAGGCCAGTCTTGAGTGGTGAATTTGTCACAAGCTGCCCGGGCAATTTGAGCGGCTTTGAGGTTGATCTCATAGGCCTTTGATCCCAAACCATATTCATCAAGAACCAGGGGCGTGGCACCGAACGTGTTGGTCTCGACAATGTCGGCGCCCGCTTCCAAATATTTTTCGTGAATGCTTTGAATAAGATGGGGCCTCGTCAAAATCAAATTTTCATTGCAGCCTTCGAGGTGTTCCCCACCAAAATCTTCGGCCCCCAGGTGCAGAGCCTGAATTTGGGTCCCCATGGCCCCGTCAATAACGAGGACTTTTCGATCAGCAGCATCGAGCAGTTGTTTTTGTCTTGAAGGCATTGGAACAAAGTCCCCTAAAGCCTTCACTCAGTCAAGAAATTCGGGCTCTCAAGCGCAGCTTGGATGCAGTGTTTTCTAGAGTAAATATTTGAACCATGCCAAGTTTTGAGCGAGGATCGGGCTATGTCTTGGTTATTGTTTTGTGGGGTTGCAGTTTTTTGTCTGGGCAAAGCCATTCTTGCTGTGGCTTTTGGAACTGAGCACTTGGTTCAAGTGGTTCCCGATGATGCTTTTTATTATCTGCAACTGGCAAAGAACTTCTCACAGACGGGGCAGTGGACTCTGGATGGAATTCATCCTGCCACCGGTTTTCACCCTTTGTACGCCTACTTTTTGGTGGGTCTTTTCAAGTTGGGCTTTGAAAGTCTTCATGGTGTCTTTCTCGTCGTATCGGGCCTCGCGGGGCTGAGTTATGCTTATTTCGTTGCCAAATTCTGGAAAATCTTTGCGGCTCATCATTTGAGTGATCATTCAGGGAAGCTCTCTCTGCTGTTTTATCTGGGACTTATCTTAAGTCCCTTGATGATGGATCAGATGGTGTTCTTGATGGAGTCGTGGCTTGTCATCGCCTTTTTACTGGCAGGCCTGATCCAGTTACTGAAGACGCCCGAGGGGGGAGCTCCGTCTCACCGAGGGTCTCGTTTTGCTCTTCTTTTTTTGATAGGACTTTTGGGGTCTCTGGCGAGGACTGATTTTGGCTTGTTTTTTGGTGTCATCACGGCTGGCAGCTTGTTGTGCAAGGTTCTCAGGAAGGAATCTCCAGTGAGATTGGCCAGCGGCTTAGTGCTGACAATGGGGGCAGGATTCGGAGTGATTTTGTCACTGCTGCACAGTTATTTAATTTCAGGAGCCTGGGTTCAGGGAAGTGCAGCGATGAAGCTTTATTGGTCCCAGTTGATGGGTTTTTCAATCAAACCCATTTTCCAGCTATGGACCCAATTGGTCTTTCCTTTCGGAGGGGATCTCAAACTGCCTTTGATCTTGATTTTTATGTGTGTTGGTTTGACTCGTCTTTTTCGGCAGAAAGAAGTCAAGTCCATCTTTTGGGTGAGTGTGAGTGCTGTGACACTCATCGGTTATTTCGTGTATTACCGGCACAATTCACAAGCCATTCAGCCTTGGTATGTGGCCAACCTTTTTCTGCCAACATTGATTTTAGGGTCTGTGCTTGGAGGTTTTTTTGCAAGATGGGTGGGCGTTCTGGCCCTTGCGGGATTTATGATTTTGTCGATGAAGAGTTTCTGGGGAGCCCATTTTCCCTGGCAAAGGGGCTTTTATGAAGCGGGAGTGTGGTTGAAGAGCGAGTCCTCAATTTCAAAAGTTGCTGCATGGAATGCGGGCGTTCTGTCTTGGTACTCAGGAAACAAGGTCACAAATATTGATGGACTGACCAATGACTCAGCTCATGAGTTCATTAGAAATGGCAAGCTCATGGAGTTCTTGTCTGAAAGGAATTTGTCCCTCGTTTTAGATTTTTCAGCGATGTGGACATCGGAAGATCGAGCACAGCGAGGTGGATATCGGAATCTGTTGGTTCAGTCACAATGTTACAGCGAGCGAAATCGGTTTACTTCCAGTCGGTGGCAAAATTCAGATTTGCAAATGATTGAAATTAATCATGACTGCTTGAGGTCTCAATGACCCAAGCATCTGACCGTCGATTTATCCTGACTTTGGTGAGCCACCTTTTGCCAGCCCTCTTGGCATTGGTGGCGATCCCTATCTTAGGGCGCCATCTGGATGATGCGAGGTTTGGAGTTCTGACGGTTCTTTGGACTGTGATGAATTTGTTTGTGATCTTGGATTTGGGAGCTGGGCGAATCATGACACAGAGTCTGGCCACAGGGGATGCGGACTCGGCCTTGGGGCTTTTGAGAAGGTCAGAGCGTTACTTGTTGCTGGTGTTCTTTGCCGCTATTGTCATTGCGGGCATTTGGAATCACGAGATCACCGATCGACTTTTTCAGATTTCAGATCCTGGTTTGTTTGACGAAGTCCATGTTTCACTCATTTTGTTGGTGCTCGGAATTCTGCCGACTTTTGCAGCAACCTTGGCCCGAGGAATTTTCGAAGGACTTGGTAACTTTCGAATCGCCAATGCGATTCAAGCTTTGAATTACGGGGGGTTGTACTTTTTCCCGCTCGTAAGCCTTCTCGTCACGAACAATCTGGCTGTGATTTGTTCGATTCTGCTGTTAGGCCGAACTTTGACATTGATTCCATTTTACTTTTTGGGTCGGAAAAAGCTCAAAGAGCAGTCTCGAAATATCAAAAAAGAAAGCCTTCGTGAGCACTACGCCAAATCTTTTTGGTTCACACTGATCATGCTGACAAACCCGATCATTCTTTACTTTGATCGGTTGATTATTTCGGCCAATGTGCCGCCTGAAAAAGTTGCTTACTACATCATTCCCATGGATTTGGTGTTGCGATTTTCTTTGATCCCCAATGCTGTTTATCGCGTTTTGTTTCCGGTGCTCTCGAAAGATTTTGATTATTTTAACCAGGAAAAAATCAGCGCTGTTTTGCGTGGGTATAAGTGGATCTTGTTGGCAGTCCTCGGTGGGTCCATTGCAGTGATCTTCTTGGGCGATTGGTTTTTACTGCATTGGTTGGGCTCTGACTACGCTTCTCAGAGTTTTTTCTTTATGAAAGTGGCTTTTGTGGGAGTGGCTGGGAATGCCCTCGGATACATCCCTTATACCTATTTGCAGTCGGGACCAGCTCTGAAGTGGACGGCGCTCATGCCGATTTTGAGTTACAGCGTGATCATGGGAAGTTTAGCGCTGTTCAGTTCTGAGTTGTATCAGGATCACTTGGTTCTTGCTTGGAGTGCGCGATTGATGGTGGATGCCCTTGGATTTTACCTGATTTCGGTATACACGATCAGGCAGTCCCAGTTGAAAGTGGAGGGTCGATTATGAGAGTTCTTGTCACCGGCGGAGCAGGGTACATCGGATCCCACGCGGTTTATCAATTACTGGAAGCAGGTCACGAAGTGGCTGTGATTGATAGTATGGTGGCTGGGAACGCTTGGGCCATTCCTGAGAAAGCTCTTTTTTTGAAAGCAGATATCTCCGATGAACAGCCTGTGAAGAAACTTCTCGCAGAATTTAAGCCAGAAGCCATCATGCACTTTGCGGCTTTTGTCGAAGTTCCCGAGTCAGTGCGTGAACCCCAAAAGTATTACGAAAATAATTTTACCAAAGCCAGTCGTTTTATCCAGATGGCAGTGGATGCTGGGATTCAAAGATTTATTTTCTCATCCACGGCCGCGGTGTATGGAACGCCTGAGAAAAATCCCATCAATGAATCTGCACCTGTTCTGCCGATCAATCCCTATGGGGCGAGCAAGTCATTCACTGAGAGATTTTTGTTTGATCTTGCTCAGATTGGAAAGATCTCGCCGATCATTTTTAGATATTTCAATGTGGCGGGTGCGAGGCTGGATCTTAAAATCGGCCAAGCAAGACCGAATCCCTTTCATTTGATTAATGTGGCTTCTGAAGCAGCTTTAGGCCTGCGGCCCAAGCTCATGATGTTCGGCGAAGATTATCAAACCAAAGATGGCACTTGTGAGCGAGATTACATTCACGTCGAAGATTTGGTGGCCGCTCACTTATTGGGGTTGCAATACCCTCTTGAGAAAGGCAAAGCTGAAATCTTCAATTTGGGGTACGGTCATGGCTTCACTGTGAAAGAAGTGATTGAAGTCATGCAAAAGCTTTCTGAGAAAGGCTTTCCCGTCGAGAAAGCCCCGCGCCGTGAAGGGGATCCCGATTCTTTGGTTGCCGATTCTTCAAAAGCTCAGAAAATTCTTAAGTGGAAGCCAAACCATGATGATTTAGAGCTTATCTGTCAGACTGCTTTGAATTGGGAAAAAAAGCTCATTCAAATTAGAGCGCAAAACAAAGTTTAAAACTTTAATTTCTTAAATAAAAATTCGGGGATGTGTTTGATGATGAACATGATCCCCCACCAAAACCAAGGTGTGTAGACCACATCCCGATTTCCGCGAACGGCTTCGGCAATATCTTTGGCCACTTGATGGGGCCTTGCCCACAGTGCCCCTTTTTTAAAGTTCTGAGTCATCGGAGTATCTACAAAACCAGGTTTTACGGTGATGACTCGCACATCATAGGGGAGAAGGGCTTGTCTGAGCCCTGAGCAATACTCGGAAAGGCCAGCTTTGGCAGAACCGTAGACATAATTAGTGGCTCGACCTCGATCGCCAGCAACAGAGGAAATCACCACCAGGGTTCCTATTTTGGACGCCTTCATTTTTTCAGAATAGTGAGTCAGAAGGCTTATGGGAGCGAGGTAATTGCCTGTGATGATCAGTGAAGCTTGGGTGAAATCTCGACTGGATAGAGATTGATCTCCTAAATCTCCGAAGGCAATCAGGATCAGATCTGGAGTTCCGAACTCAGAGTCAATTCTTTGTAGCCAGTTTTCATGAAGTTCTAATTTTGAAAGATCTGCCACGAGGGAAAAGGTCTTAAATCCTCGTGTCGTCAGATCTTTGAAGTCTCTTTCTAATTTTTCAGCGTTTCTGGCCACGAGATAAAGCTCAGAAGATTTGGGATTCAGCAGTTTTAAAAATTCGTGGGCGATGGCTGAAGTTGAACCAAAGCAAAGAACTTTCATAGGATCTCCATTCGGCGAGCAAAGTCTGATGAGATTTTTGGATCAATATGAGGCAAGAATTTTTGCAAATCAGGAAATGAAGCTCGAAAACTTTGGGGGCTCATTCTTGCATCTTTGGCGGGGTAAAGAGCTCCTCCGCAGGAGAAAACAAGATCATCCAATCGATCAAGTAACTTAAAGACTTCGGGCTTTACTTTGAAATCAAGAGCCAGCGTGTAACCTGGTCGAGAAAAAGAAAGACAACCTTCACTGGGGATATCGCCAAAAGTTTTTAAGACAGCAAGGAAAGAGCCTTCTCCAGATTCTGAAATATTTTGAAAAACTTTTGAGAGAGCTTTCTTTCCTTCGTTCGTGGGAGGGACAACAAATTGATATTGAACAAAACCTGCCGAGCCGTAGATCAAGTTCCAATCATGGATGACGTCTAAGGGATAAAAGAACGGATCATAGCTCACCGTCGATGCTTTGACAGACTTGAGCTGTCGATGAAAGTAGGCCCAATTAAAAGCTCTGACGGTGAAAGGATTTAATGTGATACTCGGAAAAGTAAAAGGCACTCGAAGCTTTCTTGTCTTCACCGGCGGTGGGCCTGAGGTTCGGGAAGAGTGGTCACCCGCAATGAACAAACCTCGACCATGGGGGTTTAAACAGTCAATCCAAGCCACCGTGTATTCGTGATGAGATTTTTGAAGGCTTAAGTCATAAAACTCATCAAGGCTGCGGAATCGAGTCACATTCTGATCAATCCACAGAGAGGAGACTTTTTTTAATTTGATGGTCACTTCGAGAACTAATCCCGTGAGACCAAGTCCCCCGATCGTCGCAAAAAACAATTCAGAATTTTGCAGTCGTGAGCAATGAAGGCGTTCGCCATTAGATCTGAGCAGTAAAAGCTCAACGACGTGATTGCCAAAGCTTCCAGCAAGGTGGTGATTTTTCCCGTGGATGTCATTGGCAACAGCGCCCCCCAGAGTGACCCACTTGGTCCCAGGGCTGACGGGTAAAAAATATCCTTTGGGTCCAAAAACATGGATGATCTCGGCGAGACGGACGCCGGCTTCGGCGACCAGGCAAGAAGTCTCGGGATCAAAGCTGACCAAATGATCAAGCTTGGATGTGCTCAAAAGCTGGCCACGAGAGTTGAGGCAAGAATCGCCATAGCTGCGGCCCATGCCCCGAGGCAGAAACAAACGGTCTAACGGCAAAATTGGCTTCAGTGGGGAGGCGTCAGCCTGTCTTTGAGAAACTCTGGGAAAGCGCCCCCATGACAGTCCTTCCGGTGAAAGCTCACTCATGAAATGGCACTCCAAAGAATCACGCTCGCACCAACCATGATCCCCCAACTGAGTTGATCTTTCAGAGCAAAGGCCACAGGGTCTTCATCCATTTTACCTCGCCCTACAAGAATCCACAGTCTGACAAACCAAAAAGCAAACAAAGGACTGAGGAGCCACAGGCGATCAGGTTTCAAGTAAAGCTCTGCAACTTGAGTGCTTGTCATATAGAGGGATAGAATCAAAATGGATAACAAACTTGCACCAATACCCAAAGGTTGTAGCACAAAAATATCTTGAACTTGATAGCCTCGCCCGTGAATTTGTCCTGACTTATTGGCAGAAACCAGATTCTGAATTTCAGAGCAGCGCTTGGCGATGGCTAAACCCAAAAACAAGAATGTTGAAAACGAAAGAAGCCAAGGCGAAATGGCAATTCCCGTGGCAGCTCCCCCAGCGAGGATGCGCAGAGTGTACATCATCGCAAGCAAAGAAATATCCAGTGAGGCGACTCTTTTCCAGGAGAAGGAATAACCCAAATTCAGAATAAAATAAGCTCCCAAAATCACCACAAAATCAAAGTGGAGCTGGCTTGCGAGGGTAAAGCCAATCAAGAGCAAGGTGATCGAAATTCCGATGCCTTGTGGGATCGACAGAGCCCCGGAAGCCAGAGGACGATTTTTCTTTTTGTGATGTCTTCGGTCAGATGCTAAGTCAGAAAGATCATTCAGGGCGTAAATTCCCGAAGCAATCATTGAAAAGCTCAGAATAGCTAGGATTGCAAAAAACCACAGATCCCAGCGATGAAATTGATGTCCTAAGATCAATGGCAAAAGCAGAAGAGCATTCTTCGCCCATTGATGGGGGCGCATGAGCTTCACTAAAGACCTCACTCCAGAATGCGGATCGCTGATGATCTGGCTGTGGGGATTTTTTTGCTGGAGTGACTGAGAGGGATTTACCAGAAATTTTTCTTGAGCCATGTCGAGAATGGGCTGATCGCTGACAGAATCTGTAATGACCGCGAACTCATGACTTGGAAATTGGCTTTTCAAGTAATTAGCTTTTGCTGGGCCCTTCATGTTGAGTTCTTGAGAACCCTGATAGTGGTCAAACACTCCGAGGTGAAAGGCCACAGATCGAACCCAGGCGTGGGGCGAAGCCGACAACAACAGAATCTGGTCCCCTTGTGACTTTCTTTGTTTAATAAGATCTAGGACACTCAATCGGTAATTCTGGCTTTTAGGATCAAATTCCGTATTTCTTTCAAGAAATTTTTTGAGAGCCAGGGGGCCGTCAAGGCTTAAGAAAATCAGCTGGAAAATAAGCCACGGCTTTCGAAAGAGCAGCAGCAGAGCTTGCTCATACAGAAGGTCACTAGTCATCAGTGTGTCGTCGAGATCGACCACAAAAATTTTGTTTGGCACACCGAAGACCCTATCAAGGAGCTCTCACTTTGTCCTATTCTATTGCATTGGGTCGGTGTATGTTGTCGATCATGAAATCACCTAAGGTCGTGATCCTCCATGATTGGCTTGTTGGCTTTCGAGGCGGGGAGCGAGTTCTCGAAGCCATTTGTGAGCTGTTTCCAGAGGCTCCCATTTATACCCTGATCCACAAAAAGGGATCGACTTCGCCAGTGATTGAGGCACGGAAAATCCACACTTCATTTCTGAATGAGATCCCTGGTATTCACCTGCATTACAGAAAGTTTTTGCCCCTGTTTCCATCGGCCGTGAAGGCCATGAAAATAGTTGAACCCTGTGATTTGGTGATTTCAGTATCCCACTGCCTGATTAAAGGAATTGAAAAACCCTCGGGATCCAAGCATCTTTGTTATATCTTAAGTCCCATGCGCTATATGTACGACCAGTACGACACGTATTTTGGTCCCCATGCCCCTTTTTATCAGCGCTGGGGAGCTGCAGTATTTAAAAACCATATCGTCGGCTTTGATCAGGACAGCAATCAGTCCGTGGATCAATTTGTTTCGATCTCGCGATTCATCCAAGAGCGAGTTAAAAAATATTACGGCCGAGATTCAGGTTTAGTATATCCCTTCGCTGATTTGAAAGATTTTAATGCCATTCAGGCATCACCACCGAAGAAAGAGGATTTTTTCTTGGTGCTCAGTGCTTTTGCCCCGAACAAGCGAGTGGATTTAGCGATTTCAGTTTGTAACGAGCTGAAGCTTCCGCTGAAAATTATCGGATCAGGTCAAGAAGAGCTAAAGCTCAAAGCCATGGCAGGACCCACAGTGGAATTTTTAGGCAATGCCACACGGGCCCAGGTGATTGATCATCTTGCAAGAGCACGGGGATTGATTTTCCCCGGCGTTGAGGATTTTGGGATTGTGCCTGTCGAGTCCCTCGCTTCAGGGACTCCTCTGATTGCCCTTCGTCACGGAGGGGTCCTTGAAACGCAAACCAATCAAACAGCCGAGTTCTTTGACTCTGAAAGTCATGAGGGCCTTAAGGCGGCGATCCATCGATTCTTAGCTCGCAAATTTGATGCAAAGGTCTGCTACCAGCAGGCAGAAAAATTCTCGAAAGATCAGTTTGTCAGCGAATTCAAGGCAGCGGTGAGTCAGGTCCTCGGTTGAGAGTTGATCGGCGATAAGACTGCCACTATTTTCATTACTTTAACTAAAGCCCAAGGGAAGTGTCATGAAAAGAGCGCTCATCACAGGAATTACGGGTCAGGACGGATCTTATCTTGCAGAACTTTTGATTGAAAAGGGTTACAAGGTCTACGGCCTGACAAGACGATCGAGCACCATCGTGACTGATCGTATTTCGCATTTAAAAGGTAAAATTGAAATTCTTTCGGGGGATTTGCTCGATCAGCCATCACTCATTGAGGCGATGGAGACGTCAAGACCTGACGAAATCTACAATTTAGCAGCTCAAAGTTTCGTTCAGACATCATGGAATCAACCAGTCCTCACTGCAGAATTTACTGCCGTTGGCGTCACCCGAGTGCTCGAGGCCATGAGAAAAGTTTGCCCGAAAGCGCGCTTCTATCAGGCCTCAAGCTCAGAAATGTTTGGCAAAGTGCAAGCAGTCCCTCAAATCGAAAGCACTCCGTTTTATCCAAGATCACCTTATGGTGTGGCAAAGTTGTATGGTCATTGGATCACCATCAATTATCGCGAGTCTTTCAATTTGCATGCATCTAGTGGAATCCTTTTTAATCACGAATCACCAAGACGAGGCATAGAGTTTGTCACTCGAAAGATCACTTACCATGTAGCGATGATCAAGCATGGCTTAGCCAACGAATTGCGCTTGGGTAACCTCGATGCTCGCCGAGACTGGGGTTTTGCTGGTGATTATGTGGAAGCCATGTGGCTCATGCTCCAACAGGATCAGCCTGATGACTACGTGATTGCAATGAATGAGACTCACTCGGTGCAAGAATTTGTTGAGCTTGCGTTTGCGAAAGCTGACCTGGATTGGAAGAAGTACGTCAAAATTGATGAGCGATATATGCGCCCTGCTGAAGTAGATTTACTGATTGGAGATCCTGCAAGAGCAAAGAAAAAACTTGGATGGGAACCCAAGACTTCATTCAAGCAGCTAGTGCATATGATGGTTGATGCTGACATGCAGTTGATCGCTGAAATGAAAAAACTTGGCCGTGGCCCAGCAATCTAAGAAAGTATTACTGACAGGAGAAAAAGGATTTCTAGGATCCTTCTTGGCAGCAGTCTTAGAGCAAGATCATCAGCTATTTTCTATTGATGGTGATCTGAGAAATTCTGTAAATATTCGATCGGTTCTCCGAACTGTGCAACCCCAGGTGATTCTTCACCTGGCAGGTATCAGTCGTGTGCAAGACTGTGCAGAGAATCCAGGTTTAGCTCAAGAAGTGAATGTTGATGTAACTCGGGAATTGGCGAATGCCTTTCTTAATGAGGTACCCAGCCAAGGAAAGTTCATTTTTTTCTCTACGGCTCAGGTCTATTCTAAAGATGCTTTTCATCGGTCAGAATCTATCTCTGAGAGCTCAATGACTGAGCCTCAGAACAAATATGCAGAAACTAAGCTCGAGGCTGAAAATGAAGTCAAAAATATTTTCAGTGGTGGCCACCATTCAGGCTTGAACTTGAGACTTTTCAATCATGTGCATTCAAGCCAGTCGAATCAGTATTTTTTGTCCTCAGTGGCTCAGCAAATTGGGAACACAGCCCCTGATGTCGATGGAAATGTTGAGATTACACTCGGGAATGTTCAGTTGTTGAGAGACTTGTCACCAGTTCAGCATCTCCTTCGGGCTATTCAGTTTCTGGTTGGTCAAGATCTCGTGGTTCCTGCAGGAAATATTCAGACTCTCAATATGTGTTCCGGAAAAGGTCGTAGTCTCATGAGGATGGTCGAGCAAATCGGAGAGCATTACGGAAAGAAAGTGAAGATTGTTCCTAGAAAGGATTTGTTCCGTCCAGGAGAACCAGAGCGAGTTATCGGGAATTGCGCTCAGCTAAAGAAGCTTAATCCGAATTTGTATCCAGAAATATCAGATCAGGAGCTTGTGAGACTCTTTTTTGAGTCTATGAACCGAAAAACTTAGTGTACTCTGGCAGTACTTCTGAAGTTGGTCCATCTGCTCTAATTTTATGGTTGTCGATCCAAATGCAACGATCACAGAGAAATTGGACATCATGCGCACTATGTGTGACGAGAATAATTGTGACTCCCTGAGTTTTGTAACTTTTCATTTTTTCAAGACACTTTTTTTGAAAACCGGCATCACCCACGGCAAGAATTTCATCAATCAGCAGAATTTCAGGATTCAAATTGGCGACAACTGAAAAAGCCAATCGTGCCATCATGCCCGAAGAGTAGGTTCTAATGGGATGATCAATAAATTGTCCAAGCTCGCTGAAAGCAACAATTTGCTCAAACTTTTCTGCGACCTGTTTTCTGGAAAGGCCTAAAAGAACTCCATTCAGGCGAATATTTTCAGCGCCAGTCAGTTCAGGATGAAATCCGCCACCAAGTTCAAGGAGAGGTGAAACCCGGCCGTTCACCATCACATCACCATTATTAGGCTTTAGAACCCCTGCAATCATGCCCAAAGTCGTCGATTTTCCACTGCCATTTTTACCAATAATGGCCACTGACTCACCTTTTTTAATGGTGAATGAAATACTCTCAAGTGCTGTAAATTTCTGTTTTCTGATCTCGCGAAGATACTTTGGAAAATTGAAAAGGAAGTGTTTCAATCCGCCGCTCAAGTGGTGATAGTAGGGATAGTGCTTAGACACATTTGAAAACTGAACAGCAATCGACATTACATAATCTCCGCAAAACGCCAAGAGAGCTTCTTATAGATCCAGTGAGCGACGACAAAGAAGAAGAGTGACCAAAGATAAGAAAACCCAACTAAACCCCAGTCTAAATCAATTCCTAGGAAGGTATGCTTCCAGTTAATAAGCAAGGTCGCAAATGGGTTTAATGGAATCAAGTTCTGATACCTCTCAGGGATCATTGTCTCAGAGTACAAAACCGGTGTGAGGTAAAAAGCGACGGTGACAAAAATTTGAACAAATCTCTCGATATCTCTGAAAAATAGCGTGAGGGTGGCGATCAAAAGGTGCAGAGAATAGACAAAAAGAAACTGTGCCCCAAAAATCAAAGGAACTTTCCATATCCAATCAGCCGACGGAGGGACATTAAAGTAAATTGCAAACAGGATGAGAATGGGAATTGTAAACAAAAAGTGAAGCGAATCTTGAATCACAGTAACAAGTGGAATGAGAAAGCGTGGAAACTGAGTTTTTTTGATCAGGCTGCTGTTACTGACAAAGTTAGTAGGCGCTTGGCCGAGCGAGTTTGAAATCCACTGCCAAGGGTACAAGCCAGCAATCAAGAAGAGGGCATAGTTTGGTTGAGGTATCTTTAGAACGACCTGGAAGACAAAAAAATAGATAAATGCATAGGCTAAAGGACTTGCAATCGACCATAGGTATCCAAACACCATATTTTTGTAGCGAATGGAAAGCTCTTTCTTAGTGAGCTCAGTCAGCAGATCGGCAATGTGCTGTGTATTAAACATTTTTCGGGGCCTTTCTCAAAAACAACACAACAGGCGTAAAGGCCATTGAACCATGTTTAAAGATAATTGAGACATCAGTGGCTACATTCTTTTGCAAATCAATCACATGTGCTAAGTCACTTTCATTAAGGGCGAGATTTAAATCCCCGATGAGCTGTAGCCCCGGAGTTTGGATCATAACCTCATTGAGCTCAGGAAAAGTGAAGTACTCGTGATGAGATGCACCTTTGGTAATAATTAACTCAGTCGTGATTGCGGCTATACCATTTGGCTTCAAGACCCTCTGTATTTCATTCATTGTTTTTCGGATATTGTCTCTCGACCCAAAGTGCTCTATGGCCGAAAAAGAGAAAACGAAATCGAACGACTCATCGGGCAAAGACATCTGGGTTGCGTCCATGTGCCTGAGAACAAGTCTCTCTGTTGGGTAACTAAAAGGAGCGTATTTGCTTGGGTTGGCAAGAATATCTGAGTTCGCGGTGTGAACCCAGTCAGGGTGATCACTTGCGTAAAGATCGATGCCTACGATTTCAGTACAGTGAGATGCAAAGTAATAAAGCGGCTTTTCACACCCAGAGCCGACTCCAAGCCCTCTTGCGTTCTGCTTAAGGCAGCCTAACTTCTCAAGGCCTTGAATCACCTTTACAAACTCCCAAGATTTTCGTTCCATCTTTCCAGGGGGTTCAATCAAGTCTTTAAAAATTCTTTTAAAGGCTTCTTCCGAATAGTCTATTTCAGAAGCCAAACAACTTTCCCCCGGTGAGGATATTTTCCGCAAATTCAACGAAACGCCTTCAATAAGATCAGACGGTGCCACGGGGGAGTAGCTCTCAGGGGGGCACGTTATTCTTAATGGATAGTAGCCCATAAGGTAGTAAAATGGATAAATGACTTTCTTGAGCCGCCACCATATGAAAATTAAGATGCTACCAATAACCGGAAGCTGTTTAACTCTCCCTTTCAAAAAAAGAAGCGATATGTACTCTTTGCGACTGAGACCCAAGTGATTTCTCCTGTCTAAGATATTACAGAGCTGCGCCAGGGAAGTCCTCTTTTTTAGGGTCTTTTGAAGCCCCGCAGTGCTAATTTATCTTGCTGTTCTGACAGGGGAATTTTAGTTTTAAGGACTCTAATAAGGGAATTTGTTAGTTTTCTCGATCACAAGGAGTCCGTCATCGTGCTGAGATACTTTACGGGTTATGTAGCAATGCCAATGCTGGAAAAGTATACAGGACGCCAGATTTCGCCCAAATTGAAAGAGTTGCAGCGATTTTCACAGTTGACGGATGATCAGCAAAAAGATCAACAGGTAAAACGACTCTTTCAGTTTCTCCAGTACTGTGAGCAAAAAGTTCCATTCTATCAAAAGTTGTTTGCTCAAGTCGGTTTCCAGGCAAATGAAGTCCTCACTGATCCTCGTGCAATTCAAAAAATTCCCATACTCACGAAGCAAATTGTCAGAGAAAACACTGACCTTCTCCGAAGTCCACGGGCACAGCATGTTCGAAAGACAGGGGGGAGTACTGGTGCGTCCGTTTTCTTTTACTATGATCAAGAGGGTCTCGATTGGACTTCTGCCATTAATTTAATCGCGCTTGAAATGGCTGGGAGAAAGCCACATCACAACGATTGTCATATCTCAGCGGATCTAGAGCTTTTGAATTTGGTTCCTAAAAATGCAAAAGACCGGCTGATCGACTGGGTCAAGATGAGATCGCAGAACAGGTCACGGTTGATGGTCAGTCGATTTGATTTTGAGAATTTAGATCGAGGATATCAGCAATTGCTGAGGGAAAGACCATACATGTTGCAAGGGCATCCATCGAGCGCTTTTGCACTTGCTAATTATATCCTTGATCGAAAGAAAAGCTTTCAGGGCCCACTCGTGAATATCTTTGAGCCATCTGGGGAAATGCTCACGCAAAAAATAGTGAATAGAATTGAAGCAGCTTTTAAATGTAAGGTTGTCAATCGATATGGAAACGCAGAGTTTGGAGTGGTGGCACACAGCAGGCCTGAGGCTCCTTGGAACCAACTGGAGATTTTTCGACGTGCATTTTACATTGAACCAGTTCAATCAGGACCACTGATCGTGACTGCATTTACTAATTTGGGATTTCCATTGGTTCGCTACGACACCGGCGATATCGGAACTGTTGATCATCAAGGTCAGTTTCTATCGGACATTCAAGGCCGCGTTCATGACTTAGTCACGATTAACGGCAGAGAATGGCCGACCCATTTTATTATGGATACCCTTGATCATAAAGTCAGAGAGGTTTTCCAATTTCAAATTCTCAAGAGACGACGGGGTCTTCCAACATTGAGAATAGTGCCCGAAGAGGCAGCAGATCTCTCTAGAATTGAGAAATCTTTGAGAGAAATATGGCCTGAAGGATTGAGTATAGAATTTATCGAAGCTAAGGACTTAGTTTTTCAAGGTTGGCGCCAAAAATTTCGTCATGTTATCGAAAGCGAGGAGTAGATGAATCATCCTGACCTAAGGCTTTTGGAAGAATACCTAGGTGAGAATTTCTCTAAAGTAGAAG
>JAJTIC010000014.1 GCA_021300175.1 Pseudomonadota bacterium | reverse complement strand
GGGTCTAAGAAGGCCTTCGGTCAAATCTTCCGATGTCAGTCGGATCTTTTTACGCATCAAGAAGTTTTTTCGAGGTCTTCAAAAAGTTGATGAAAAAATCTGGGTGTACTCCCCCTTAGTTCTTCCTTTTCATGGCAGTCGGATTGTTCAGGTGATTAATGACGTCGCTTTGAGATCACTTTTGATGTTTTTTAAGTGGCGGTTGGGATTCAAAGACGCTCTTGTTTGGTCTTACAATCCCATGGCTTTTCGTCTCGCGAAAAGTTTGAATCCTTGTCTTTTAGTTTACCATAGTGTTGATGATTTGACGGGGGCCCCCAGGATGCCCCGTGAGGAAATTGAAGCCGCTGAAAAAGTCATGATTGCCAATGCTGATTTTGTCTTTGTGACAAGCCCAGTTCTCAAGGAGAAGTACAATCATTGGTTTCCTCAGAAGTTGATTTCATACTTTCCAAATGTGGCCGACAGAGCGCATTTTCAAAAGGCCTTGTCTCAAGCGACTGTGATTCCACAGGACGTTCAGCAAATTCGCAAACCCTTGGTGGGATTTGTTGGAGCTATCTCTCACTATAAGTTCGATTTAAGCCTCGTTGCAGGTCTTGCTAAAGCAAGACCTGAGATCAATTTTGTTCTGATCGGGAAAGTGGGGGAAGGGGATCCTGAGACAGACGCTTCCATCTTGGAGCTTCCGAATATTCATCTGATTGGCCCCAAACCCTATGATGAGTTGCCAAATTACTTGAAAGCTTTTGATTGCGTGATCATTCCAAGTCCGATCAATGCCTACACAAAATCCATGTTTCCGATGAAATTTTTCGAATACTTGGCAGCAAGAAAAGTCATCGTCAGCACCCCACTCCCATCCTTGAAAGAATTTGGCCGAGCTTATCTTGAGGCTTCGTCTGTTGAAGAGTTTTCTCGGGCCCTCGACACTGCCTTGACAGGAAAAGGTGTGGATTGGGATTACATTGAGGAGATTTCTCAATCGCACACCTGGGAGAATCGAACAAGATCAATGATCGGCGTGGTTGAATCTCAGTAGGCGCCTTTTCTACGAAGAACCACATTGATGGTTTCAAGAATGATGACAATGTCATACCAAATGGACCAATTCTTGACGTACCAAGAATCGAGGGTGACTCTTTCTTGATAGGTCGTATCGTTGCGCCCACTGATTTGCCAAAGCCCCGTAAGGCCTGGTCTCACAGCTTTATAGAACTGAGCGGAAGTTCCGTAGATATTGACCTCGGCTTCAGTGACGGGTCTTGGGCCCACCAAGCTCATGTCTCCAATAAGAATATTCCAAAGCTGAGGAATTTCATCGAGGCTGGTTTTTCTGAGAAAACTTCCAATATGAGTAATTCGAGGATCATTTTTTAGCTTAAAGTCGCGCTCCCACTCTGCTTTAAGGCTTGGGTCTTTCTCTAAGAGCGCTTTTAGGACATCTTCTGCGTTCATCACCATTGTTCTAAACTTGTAGCACTTAAAGAGACGACCGTTTCTACCCACGCGATAGTGGGCAAATAAGACAGGGCCTGGGGTCTTTCTAATGCTCAAAGCCGTGAGCAAAAAGAAAGGAATCAGGAGTCCAAGACCAAACAAGGCACCGAGAATATCAAAGCTTCTTTTTACAAAACGAGAAATGGGGCTTTTCATTTGATGTCGCAGTGTCAGGACTAAGGCTTCCTGCTTCATCAGAGGTTGGATCTCAGCGCCAACGAGTGGAAGCCCTGAGAGAGGCGGAATCAAGTGAACCACTTTATTCATGAGAGACAGACTCTCGGACCATTCTTGAGCATTCTTGAAATTCTGTTCAGTGGAGGCGATCAAAAAATTTTGATTCAAGGCATGAACATCCTTGAGTCGGCCTTCTGACATGGGCATCAGTGGCACAGTTTCCTGCGCAACATACCCAAGATTTTCAGCGATTCGAGCGGCAGAGTCCCCTTGCCCGTCTGAAACTAAAAGGACAATTTTGGACCTCGGAAACCAATTTCTTGTTCGAGACTTGAGTAAAGGAACAAGAATCAAAGCAGATGTCCAGCTCACAAGGAAAACTGACTTGGCGATGGGCCACTTGGCGACGAAGGTGAAAAATCCATGGACTACGGCAAATGTGACAATGGTCTGCCAAACCTTGATCGTTTCATCCCAGAGAGTGAGATTTCGGTGATAGAGACCACTCCCGAAAAAGCGGATTAAAATACCGATCACAAAAATAAGGAAAAGCCCCAAATGCGGAAGGCCGACCTCGAGCCACCAGGGCATCCATCTTTCTGCCGAAAATCCGTAGTCTCCGTATACCGAGAGCGTCAAAAGTCCGAGACTAAAACAGATCAAAAAGGCAAACAGATCCAAGAGCATTTTGAGAGCGGCTGAAATCATTGAATTAACTTAATCGATTCTGAGAGACCGATCGAGAAAGTTTTCTTGGCAAGCCGCAGTGCGCGAGGGTAGTTTGAGTCCATGAGTATAAAAGAGACCATCAAGCAGAAAATTTTGACTTCTGCCGCGGGCAGAAAGTTATGGGCCAAAGCCAGAGATCAATATCATCTCTTCAAAGCAGGTAATGAATTTCAAGTGGCTCAGAAGCTCAAGGAAGAATCGGCCGTCAAATTCATTGGTCAAAATGAAGTCGAGCCAAACTTGGACGCCCCGATTTCGCAGATTTGCACTTATCAACAAATGCAGACCGAGGTTTACAAGCGTTGGTGCCGTGACTTGAACATTCCAGCAAGAAGTCATCGCAAGTACTGGGAGTACGTCTATATCATGAGAGTGCTCGAAGTAGAGAATTTGTTAAAAGCTGGTGTGAAAGCGCTGGGCTTTGGTGTCGGGCAAGAGCCGATGATTCCAGTCTTTGCAAAAAGAGAATTGAACTGTTTAGTGACGGATTTGGAACCTTCAGCCGCCGCAGAAAAGGGTTGGTCACAAACAGAGCAGCATTTTAGCCTCGTCGAACAATTTGCAGAATTTGGGACCTGTTCGATGGAGACCATTAAAAATCAAATCAATCATCGCTTTGTGGATATGAATTCCATTCCGGCTGATCTGAGACAAGGGCAGTTCGATTTTGTTTGGTCTTGTTGCGCTCTGGAACATCTAGGCAGTCTCGATGCTGGCTTACGTTTTATCGAGTCTTCACTGGAGTCAGTGAAGCCAGGGGGGTTGGCCATTCATACCACCGAATTTAATGTTTCAAGCACTGAACTCACGGTGGATCATGAAGCGACGGTGCTTTACCGGAAGCAAGATATCGAGGGTTTGATTTCTCGATTAAAAAGCAGGGGACATGAAATTTCTGTGAATTGGTCCACGGGGAGCCATGAATTCGATAAAATCTATGATGTTCCACCGTTCCATCCACACCTTCACCTTAAGGTGAAATTAGATCAGTATGTGACAAGTTCCATCGGACTCATCATTCGGAAAGCTCATTCATGAAAATTGAGAGTCTCTTGGTTTTTCTTTTTGCAGCTTCTCTCTTGATTTCACAATCGCTGATGGACGCATTTTCAGCGTTGGTATGCCTTGCAGCACTTTGGCAAATATTTAAGCGCTCTCGAGAAGGTGATCTCAGTTTAAGAAAGTACTCAGTGGGTTTTGATTGGATCTGGCTTCCCTTTGCGATCGCTGTGGTGCTCAGTTTTCTCTTCAGCGATTCGTCGTTTGACCAGGCATTAGCAGTTCTTGCAGAACTTAAATGGATTTTCACGCTCTATGCTCTGGTCGTACTTTTGGAGAGAGCTGATGATCTCGAACGGGCTTTTCGGCCGTATCTTTGGGTTTTAGGGGTTTGCTGCCTTTATGCGCTGGCAATTCCTTTCTTGGGATTTGATCCTCTGCGGGGTCAGAATACCCTCCAAGTGATCCCAGGGGGAGTTCGCACGGGTGGATTTCTGGGGCAAGCCATCGTGTTTGCACATTCCTATTCATTTCCTCTGACTATTCTGTGGGGTCTTTTGATTTTATCTTTGAGATGGAATCAGAAAATACTTTTACCGACTCTCGTTGTTTTCATTTTGAACAGTTTAGCGATCTTGTTTTCGTTCACACGAGGAGTCTGGTTAGCCTTGGCGGCAGCTCTGACAACCTCTGCGTTTATCTATAGAAAGAGTTTGGGGATTGCTATTGTTGCCACGGGCGTTGTCTTGGTGGCGGGTCTTTACTTCCTCTGGCCAGATTTTCAAAACCGAATTCATTATGGCCTGCAAGGAGGCGATCAAGAGCGGGTTTGGATCTGGAGAGCTAATTTAGCCATGTGGAATGATTCCCCTATTTTTGGTGTGGGCTACGGGCAAAACACCGATCTATTGCCTGCGTATTACAAACAAGTAGGAGCTCCAGAAAATTTGCTCGTGAGCCACGCTCACAACCAGTATTTAAATGTTTTGGCAGGGGCTGGAATCATTGGGCTCTTAGGTTACTTGCTGTTTCAGGGTTATTTTTTGATTCTGAGTTTGAAAACTTATTTAAAAATCCCTGAGCGAGAGTACTTCGAGAAGGGTTTGCTTCTCGGGTGTGTAACGGCACACATCAGTTTTTTGTTGGGTGGGCTGACCGAGTCCAATTATGAGCATTCGAAGATCAAGTACTGTCTTGCACTTGTGTGGGCTTTGGTTGTTGTTTTCGCGAAGAAGTACAACGTGATTCGAGAAAGGATCTAGATGAAAATTTCAGTGTTTGGAACAGGATATGTTGGTTTGGTCACTGGAGTCTGTTTCGCAGAAATGGGCAATGATGTGATCTGCTCGGATATCGATAAGAGTAAAATTGATCTTTTGAATCGCGGCCAAAGTCCTATTTTTGAAAAGGGTCTCGAGGCGATGATCAAATCAAATGCCGATTCTGGTCGTTTGAAATTTACAACTTCGTTAGCAGATTCCATCGCTGAGTCCGATCTTCTTTTTATTGCGGTTGGGACTCCTTCGGAGGCCACAGGAGCTGCGGATTTGACAGCTGTGGAAAGTGTTGCTCGATTCATTGGAAAACATTTGCAGTCGTTTAAAGTGATAGTGAATAAATCAACCGTGCCCGTTGGCACTCAGAAAAAAGTGAAATCTTGGATTCGAGAAGAGCTCAATAGAAGAAACATGAGTATCGATTTTGAAGTTGTTAGCAATCCTGAATTTCTTCGCGAAGGGATTGCCGTCGAAGATTGTTTGAAGCCTGCTCGAGTGATCATTGGGGCTGAGCACGAAGAAGCTATAAAAATTGTTCGCAGGCTTTACGAGCCGTTTGTTAAAAATGGGAATCCCATTTGGGTCATGAGTCCAGAGTCCGCGGAGTTATCTAAGTATGCAGCCAATACGATGCTAGCGGCAAAAATTTCCATGATGAATGAGCTCTCTCGGTTGGCCTATCAGACAGGTGCCGATATTGAGGATGTGAGGAAGGCCGTGGGGTCTGATCCGCGCATTGGTCCACACTTTCTGTTTGCAGGTGTGGGTTATGGTGGCAGTTGCTTTCCAAAGGATGTTCGGGCGCTGGTGAATATGGGTGAGAAGCATCAGTCCGAAATGTTTCTGATGAAGGCTATT
>JAJTIC010000071.1 GCA_021300175.1 Pseudomonadota bacterium | reverse complement strand
ACGCTTCATACGCTCCACGTAAATCTCAAGGTGAAGCTCACCCATTCAAGAAATGATGGTTTCCGCAGATTCTTCATCGCGGTGGACTCGGAAAGTAGGGTCTTCTTTTCTGAACTTTTGAAGAGCTTTTGAAAAGTTGTTAGCTCCCGCTTTATCTTTCGGCGCAATTGCCAATGAAATCACGGCATCAGGAACGTGCATTGACTGCATCGAAACGTCGTACCCTTCAGTTGCGAAAGTATCCCCTGACGCACAGTCGATACCGAACACAGCCACGATGTCTCCAGCGTAAGATGTTTCGATATCTTCCATTTTGTCCGAGTGCATTCGCACTAGGCGTGGAACTTTCACAGAACGCTTATTGGAAGTGTTCACGATGAAATCACCTTTTGACATCTTACCTTGGTAGACGCGCATGTAGGTCAGCTGACCAAACTGAGTTTCTTGAAGTTTAAACGCCAAAGCACAAAGAGGCTTTGTGTTGTCTGGGAAAAGTTCAAACTTTTCTTCATTCTTGTTCAGATCGAGAGCGTGTTCGCGCTTTTCTTCCGGAGTTGGCAAGTAAGCAGTGACTGCATCGAGCAGCAACTGAACACCTTTATTTTTGAAAGCAGATCCGCAGAAAACGGGCACCAGTTTCAAGCCAATGACTGCTTTACGAGTCGCCGCTTTGATTTCGTCGTTCGTGGGCTCTTCACCCATTAAGAATTTATCGCCGATGCTTTCATCAACATCTGCCAATTTCTCAATCATAATTTGGCGATACTCAGCAGCTTGAGCTTTGAGGTCCTCAGGAATGGGGATCTCAGTGACTTTTTCACCGTTGGCACCTTCGTTCTGATAAGCTTTCATCTCGACGAGGTCCACAGCCCCTTTGTGGTTTTCTTCCAAACCGATCGGAATCTGGAACATCACTGCATTCAAGCGAAGTTTATCAACCAGAGCGTCTTTGACGCGGAAAGGGTTCGCACCTTGACGGTCCAATTTGTTCACAAAAGCCAAACGAGGAACCCCGTAACGCTTCATCTGACGGTCAACCGTGATGGACTGAGATTGAACTCCGGCCACACCGCAAAGAACGAGGATGGCTCCATCCAGGACGCGGAGAGAGCGTTCAACTTCAATGGTGAAGTCCACGTGCCCGGGAGTGTCGATCAAATTGATGGTGTAGTCTCTCCACTGAACCTGAGTGGCTGCTGATTGGATTGTGATCCCTTTTTCTCTTTCAAGATCCATGGAGTCCATGGTTGCACCGACGCCGTCTTTTCCTTTCACTTCATGAATGGCGTGGATTTTACCACCGTAGAAAAGAATACGTTCAGAGAGTGTTGTCTTCCCTGAGTCGATATGAGCAGAAATACCGATATTTCTGACGAGATTAATGTCCCATTTTTTAGCCATGATATCCCCTGCATTCTTAACAGTTTGTTGTTCAGTTTTTGTTGTTTAAAAGAACCAATAGGGACTATCATGAGATGACCTGAAGGGCAAAGGGCCTTTGAGGTCACTTTACGCAGAGCAAAATAATGTCTGATCGAACCACTACATGGCTGCAGAAGTCCAAAGACTTCATGAAAAAACACTGGGGACACACCGAATTTAGAGGCGTCCAAGAGGGTGTCCTTTTGAGTCTCTATTCGGGACAAAACACTTTGGCGCTGATGCCCACGGGCACAGGGAAAAGTCTGTGTTATCAGCTGCCGGCTCTCGTTCAGGGGGATTTGTGTTTAGTGATCAGTCCTCTGATTGCTTTGATGCAAGATCAAGTCGATGAACTTCGCTCGAAAGGGCTTTCTGTAACTTTCATCAATTCAAGTCTCAGCAAGCAAGAGCGCGAGAGCCGCTTGGCTCGAATTTCGAAGGGTGAATTCAAAATTGTTTACTGCACGCCAGAGAGATTTCGCAAAGATGAGTTTTGGCAGTCGATTCAGTCGCGACAAGTCAGCCTTTTTGCTGTCGATGAAGCTCATTGTATTTCTCAGTGGGGCCATGATTTCAGACCTGAGTTTTCAAGACTCGGGGAGATTCATCAACGATTGGGACGTCCGCGCACTTTGGCTTTAACGGCCACCGCAACCCCAAAGGTTCAAAAAGAAATTTGCCAGATGTTTGGCATTCAAGAGTCCGCTATTTTTGATGGAGGGTTAGAGCGTCCCAATCTTCGACTCCATGTCCACGCAGTTTACGGGATGGATGAAAAAATTCGAAATACATTGGGCGTGCTTCACCAGAATCCCGGACCAAAAATCATCTACACATCCTTGATTTCAACTCTCTACAAAATTTCCGATTTTCTGCGAGGCTTTAACCAGCCCCATTTGATTTATCACGGAGATCTTCCACCCCAGGAGCGAAGGCGCCAACAGGAGCAATTTATGAACTCGGACGAGTCCGTGATTCTGGCAACACCTGCATTTGGTTTGGGTGTGAATAAAGCCAATGTCAGAGCGATGATTCATGTCGAAGTTCCCAATTCCATCGAGTCCTATTACCAAGAAGTGGGCCGGGCGGGACGTGATGGTTTACCCAGTGAATGCCACTTGTTTTATGACGAAGAAGACGTTTCTATTCAGCTTGAGTTTTTGAAATGGGCCAATCCCGATGCAGGTTTCATTCAGGGCGTTTACAATCTCATCTCCAGGGGAGGAGCGGGACTTGAGTCAGAAGGGATAGAGTTTCTTCGCCGGCAAATGAACTTTTACAATTCTCGAGATTACCGAGTGGAAACTTCGGTGAATCTTCTTGAGCGGTGGGGTTGCCTTGAGCCCAAACGAGGGAGATTTCCTTTCTCGGCAGTGGATCACCCCACCCCGGAAAATTTAGCTCCCTATGAAAAAGATTTGCGTTTAAAAGCGAGCCAATCAAAGCTCTTGGACCTCGTTCATTATTGTCAGTTGGATTCTGGCTGCCGAGTCATTGAAATTCTCAAGTACTTTGGAAAAGAGGGGCAGCCGTGCGGTCATTGCGATCTTTGCCTCAAGGCCTCAGGAAGTTTAGTTTGATCCGCTGTCCAAATCAAACACGCTGTGAAGGGCGTTGGCAGCATCTTTCATGCGGTCTGAGTCAATGACAGCGCTGATTTTGATTTCTGAAGTGGTGACCAAGTGGACAGGGATTCCCTGTTGGGCGAGCACTTGGAAGAAGCGGGCAGCGACTCCGGGGTGGTTTCTCATGCCCACACCGATGACACTGATCTTTGCCATTTTATCCATAGTGATTCTTTCCACTTTTTGACTGAAAAGAACTTCATCGAGGACTTTGTTGGTGAGGGGAAGATCTTCTACTGTGACACTAAAAGCTAAACGCTGACCGTGTTCGGATTGGCTTTGAGTGATGATATCAATGCTCACACCACGCGCAGCGAGTTTTTCGAAAAGTTCCGCCAGGAAATCTGTGCCCGCAGGAACAGGATTCAATTTGATAACAACAGTGTTGGGGTCATGGGTGACTGAGCTGACGACGGGGTTTTCCATGATTTCTCCTTCGGGGACAATCCAAGTTCCTTCTCTAGTTTCAAAAGTACTTCGAACATGAATACGAACATTGTGTTTGGCTCCGATTTCCACAGAGCGGATGTGCAAAACTTTAGATCCCAAGGAAGCCATTTCCATCATTTCTTCAAATGAGAGTTTATCGACTTCTTTGGCTTTCGGAACTAAACGCGGATCGGCCGTGAACACTTTAGGAACGTCGGTGTAGATCTCACAGTCCGGAGCGCCTAAGGCCGCCGCGAGTGCAACAGCTGTCGTGTCAGAGCCACCGCGCCCGAGTGTGGTGATGTTCATATTTTCATCCACCCCTTGAAACCCAGCGACGACAGGAATCACGTTTTCTCTGAGGAGGTTTTCGATCACTTCCGTTTTTATTTTGTGGATCCGCGCTTTTGAGTACAAATTGTCGGTTTCAATTCCCAATTGGTAAGCGAGCAGTGGTTTTGCCCGGTAGCCTCGTTTTTCAAAAGCGATGGCTAGCAGAGCAATAGAGACTTGTTCACCACTCGCCACCAGCATGTCGTAGGCAAGCCCTCGGTAGTTGGGGTCAATTTGATTGCCGAGGGCCACAAGGCGATTTGTCTCTCCGGACATGGCGGAAGCCACCACGACAATTTTTTGTCCTGCTTGAATATCTTTGATCATTCTTTCGGCAACAGCTTCAATGCGCTCGATAGAGCCAACACTCGTGCCACCAAATTTTTTAACAATAATTGAATTCAATTTCATGTGTTAACAATCCTAGTTCAAGAGACCCAAGGTTTTAGGAGAAAGGGTTCTGAGAATCAAGCTTCTCAAGTAAGATTGAAAATATTAGACTGACTTCATGATTATCTTTCCAGATCCAAGACTGACATCCCCGGAAGGCCTCGTGGCCGTTGGGGGACCGATGACTGCAGAAGCCCTCGTTGCTGCCTACGAGAAGGGCATTTTCCCTTGGCCTCAGCCAGGGCTGCCGTGGCTATGGTTTTCGCCGGAGCAAAGAGGAGTGATTGATTTTGCGGATCAGCAATTTAGCAGATCAGTGATGAGAGCAGTGAAGGATTGGGAGGAAGCTGAAATTTCCGTCAATCGAGCCTTTACTCAAGTGATGGAAGAATGTCGCCGGCAAGCCCGAAAGGGACAGGCGGGAACTTGGATTTTACCTGAAATGATCTCAGCCTATACGGGACTCTATCAGCAAGGGAAGGCACTTTCTCTTGAAGTTTGGAAAGAGGGCATCTTGGTCGGTGGCATCTATGGCGTTCTTTCTCACTGCCCTCGGGGAGCTTATTTTTCGGCGGAAAGTATGTTTCATCTTGAGACGGGAGCTTCAAAATGTGCTCTCTATCAACTTATTCAAGAACTCAAAGGGCGAGGTTTTGAGTGGATGGACGTTCAAATGGTCACAAACCTTGTCGAAATGTTTGGCGGTAAATACATTTCTCGCGATGAATTTCTTGGTCGCTTGGGAATTTAGGCTTTGGCGTTTATTTTTTCTCTGAATCTCCGATATAATGATGAGATGAGCGCACAGAGATTTAAAACAAAAGAAAAAGCCAACGTTGAAGTTTATGGAAAAGCGGTGAGCTTTATCTCAACTCTCAAAGATCTTTCGTCCACAGGGGCTTGTATCGAGTGGACAGAGTCAGCGACTCCTTTGAAAGAAGGTGATCTTGTAAAGCTCACCATCCTTTTGAGAGCTCTCGGAAAACGCCATAACCTTAGTGCCGAAGTGAAGTGGATCGACGGAAATCGCTCGGGGATCCAGTTTATTAGAGAGAATGAAGTGCTCGAAAAAATTCTCGAGAAGTCGCAAGGCTAGGTGTTCAGTAAGATCCAAAAACTCATTGCCAAGGCAAGACCTGAGCTCACAAAGCCCAGCCACGGGCGCCACTGATCGCGGTGATACTTCCATTGAAGACTTTCTTTTTGATGCTGAACTTTTGCTTGTTGTTCACGAAGTTTGAGCGCTAGACCTTGAAGCAAGGTCAGCTTGTGACTGAGTTCCAGCTTCACGAATTGAATTCCCACGACCATTTGATGGGATCCTTGGGGCTCGAGCCGGGTGACCAATCCATAGCAAGCCATGGTGGTCTGGCCATTTTTAGCAAGTCGTCCCGGCACTTCGAACTGGACTTTGATGACTTCCCCGACCAAAGGACAAAGATCCGAAGGAGCTGTGAACGCGAGGCCCGAGAGCGAAATGTTAAGAATTTCAGTTCTTTCTTCCCAGGGAACCTGTTTTGGGCCAGCGACACGAATGAGTGTATTATCTTCGGTCTGAAGGGTGTAACGAGGTTGGCGGGCATGGTACTTGGCCAGAGATTGGGTCATGCCAACATATCGGCCAAAGTCGAGGGAGAGATAAGTCAAAAACGAGCCTGCACACCAAGTTAATTTTGTTCTAAGATGAAACAACTTCAGCTTGAGGGACTTCATGAATCGAACGCCGAGTCGCAAAGTAAAAACAGGCACTTCCAAGAAGCGAGGTCCCCGAAAACCCCGCATTGTGGAGCATCCGCTTTCGTCTTCGACAAACTTTACCAACCGTGAAACTGGCTGGCTCAATTTCAATCGCCGAGTTTTGGCCGAAGCCGAGGATTCGAGAAATCCCCTGCTAGAGCGTGTGAAGTTCCTCAGCATCTGCGCTTCGAATCTCGACGAGTTTTTTATGAAACGGGTGGGGGGGCTCAAGCGGCAAGTGGCCTATGGAGTCTCTGCCAAATCCTCAGATGGCAAGACCCCTCAAATGCAGCTGGCAGAAATTCGCCAAACCGTGATGCCTATGTTGAAGGATCAAGCCCGTTGTTTTCAGAATGTATTGCGGCCAGCACTCGCTCAGCAAGGGATTCGGCTCTTGCAGTGGGCCGATTTGACAGCGAAAGAAAAGGAGTTCGCGCAGAGATACTATATGAAAAATGTATTTCCCGTGCTTACTCCATTGTCTGTAGATCCTGGGCATCCTTTTCCCTTCATTTCAAACTTATCCACTTCCCTAGGGATCACTTTGAAGCACCCCAACCAGGACGAAAAACTATTTGCTCGAGTCAAGATTCCTCAAGTTCTCTCCCAGTGGGTAAAGCTGGAAGCTGAAAGCGGGTCGGAACTGAGATTTGTGTCTTTGTTGGATTTGATCAAAGAGAATCTGGGGGATCTGTTTCCTCAGATGCAAGTGACAGGTGTCATGCCTTTTCGTTTGACCCGAAACGCAGATATGAGTCGGGATGAGGAAGATGCTGAAGATCTTCTTGAGCTGATTGAGGAAGAGCTTCGTATGAGACGATTCGCAGAAGTGGTGCGTCTTGAACACGGTCCCAATCCAGATCCTTGGATGCTTAAGTTTTTGATGGAAGAACTCGAGCTGACAGAAGAAGATGTCTATGAGCTTCCTGATGATCTTGACTATACGGGTCTTAATGTCATCTCTGATTTGACGGTTCCCAATCTGCGATTTCCGCCTTGGACGTCCGTCGTTCCCACGCCTTTTTTGGATGAGGACCCCTCTCAAATCTTTCAAGTCATTCGCCATAGCGATCAGTTGATCCATAATCCTTTCGAGTCCTTTAATGCCACTGTCGAGAAGTTTATTCGAGCTGCTGCGGAAGATCCCAAAGTCCTTGCGATCAAAATGACTTTGTACCGCACGGGCGATCATTCGCCCTTTATTCGTTCTTTGATTCGCGCTGCAGAAATGGGAAAGCAAGTGGTCTGCCTCGTAGAACTGAAAGCCCGTTTTGATGAAGAGAGAAATATCTATTGGGCTCAAGCGCTTGAAAATGCCGGAGTTCATGTCGTTTACGGAATCGTAGGGCTGAAAACCCATGCAAAAACAGCTCTTGTTGTTCGTCAAGAAGCTGAAGGAATCAAATGCTATGCGCATTTAGGCACGGGAAACTATAATGTGGGCACTTCTAAATTCTACACAGACATGGGTCTTTTGACCGCGAAAGAAGAGATCACTTCAGAGCTGGTAGAGTTCTTTCATTACCTGACCGGAAGAAGTTTAAAAAATGATTACAAGTATCTTTTGATTGCACCAATCAATATGCTCTCTAAGTTTAAGAGTATGATCGAGCGAGAAGCAGATCATGCAAAGCAAGGGCACCCAGCGCAGATCATCGCTAAAATGAACAACATGGAGGAAAATGATATTTCCATGTCCCTTTACGGGGCTTCGACCCAAGGTGTTCAGATTGATTTATTGGTCAGAGGTTTTTGTTGCTTAAGACCCGGGGTGAAAGGGCTGAGCGAGAAGATTCGAGTCATGTCTACTTTAGGAAGATTCCTCGAACACTCTCGCATTTTTTATTTTAGAAATGGAGCTCATGACCCCGTCGATGGGGACTTTTTCATTGGTTCGGCAGATTGGATGTATCGCAATCTTCATGCGCGAGTGGAGTGTGTGGTTCCTGTTCTGGATCGTTCAGCCAAAGAAAAAATTTGGGATATCTTACAAGCCTATATTAAAGATCAAAGACAAACTTGGGACATGGCTTCTGATGGCTCTTACATTCAAAGAAAATCAGTGGATCTTGGTGTCCACCAGCTCATGATGAATCAAGCAAAGCAGAAGCACGTTCTCACTGAAGATGTAATCGCCCATGATCCGATTTCGGACGATTTATGAAGTTAGTCCTTTTTCGTCATGCGATCGCCATGGACCGCGAAGAAGCAATGCTTAAGAAGATTGAGGATGGCAACCGACCACTCACCCCCAAAGGTAAAGAAAAATCTGAACAGCTCGTGAAAGAACTTGTTCGGCTCTGTCCCGATGTGGATATGATTGTGTGTTCCCCATTACTCAGATCTCAGCAAACTTCAGAAATCATTGCGAAAGCTTATAAAATTTCAAAAATTGATCAAAGTGCAGAGCTTGTTCCTGAAGCACCTCCCATGGCTTTTATCCAATGGCTGTCTCAGTTTGGCCGTAGAAAAGTCGCTGTGGTCGCAGTTGGACATGAGCCGCACTTGTCGACTCTGGCCTCTTGGATCTTGGCTGGGAAAACAGATTCTTTTGTGGAGCTTAAAAAATCAGGCTTTGCAGTGATTGAAGTGGATGATCTGACTCAGATTGTCACTGGAAGAGCTACTCTCGAGCTGCTCGTTCAACCTAAAGCTTTTGTTAAATAAGAAGTTTCCTGAGCGAGAGACCACAGGACGCCGTCTTTGAGGCCGACATGGGGAATCAGGATCTTTTCCACTTGCGCTTGGCGCATGACTGTGAGGACTACCCAGCTGGCTGGAATGATCACATCTGCCCTGTCGGATCTAAGATCTAACTTCTTTATGCGATCTTCCAGACTCATTTGAGAAAGACGTTCAATCATGACTTGGAGTTCAGCTTGAGAAAGCCATGTCTTCACATTCCCACCAATAAAGAGGGGCTTTAGTTTTCCTAAAGTCTCTAAATTCCCTCCGGTTCCTACTGCAAAATCCAATCGATCGGGGCCGTGGGCTTGAAGAAAATGGGTCAGAGGTTTTAGGAACTCAGTCGCGACTCGAGGAAGATCTTTCTCAGTGAGTTTTTTTGTTTTCAAATACTCTAAAGTCCTCACGGTCCCAAACGGAAAAGACTGAGTTGAAGACATGAATGCCCTGTCAGAAAAAGTCAGCTCTACAGATCCGCCACCGACATCGATCAAGAGAGCATGGGAATTTTCAAGAGCGACTTCTCTTTTGACGGCTTGGTAAATAACTCGCGCCTCTTCAACGCCATCAATGAGTTCAATTCGTATATTGGACTTTCTCTCAATCAACTCAATATAGGCTTTTTTGTTGCGAGCTTCTCTCAAGGCACTGGTAGCCACTGCTTTGAGCTTAGCTACTTTGAACTTTTCACTGAGTTGTTTGAACTGTCTAAAAGTACGGGCCGAGAGTTTGAGATTTTTACCAGAAATCTGTCCTTGAGAAAATACATCCGCCCCTAAACGAATTGGGAAGCGAAACTTTTTCAGAATTTTAAGTCCACCGGTTTGATGTTCTGCAATCACCATACGGATCGCGTTAGATCCAATATCAATCGCAGCGAGGCGACGAGGGTTAACATTGGCCTTTTTCAAGGTTTTTGCATTCTTTTGGGAACTCTTCTTTTTGGAGGTCTTTTTCTTCTTTTTGGCCACTTTTATAGAGAATGAACCCGGTCAGGGGGATCCCGCAAGAAAAATTAGAACTTTGCATTAAAATTCCTGTTAGGATTTGGTTATTCTTGGGACAACTTTTGACAAGTCCAAGGACCCCTCGATAGCTTGGGGGGCAAAAGAGAGCTAGGGACCATGAATAGACAGTTTTTAAGTGAGCTGGATCAAATTAAAAGTCAAATTCTCACCATGGGTGGGTGTGTTGAGCAAGCTTTGGATCATGCAATTCAAGCTCTCATTCATCGGCAAAGTCATGGCTTTCAATCAGTTCATGAAATCGAGAAGAAGATCAATACAGATCATAAATTAGTCGACGAAGCCTGTTTGAATTTCTTGGCAAAACAAGGGCCCAAAGCCAAAGACCTGCGACTGATTATGTCTGTGATTAAAATTAATACTGATCTTGAACGCATGGGAGATCAGTGTGTGAACATCGCCTACACGGGCCGAGATTATTTCTCTCGGACCGCTTTGGGCGAACTTCGAGACCTGGAGCTCATGTCGATTCTGGTGCGCAAAATGGTGAAAGATTCCCTCGACGCTTTTGTTCGAGAAGACGAAAAACTCGCTCGGGAAATTTTACTCATGGATGATGAAGTGGATCGTCTCAAGGGTAAGGTGTTTAAAGACTTTACCGCCCACATTCAAAAATCTCCTCAAGATGCCGAGAGTGCCCTTGATGTGATCCTTATCGCTCGTAACTTAGAGAGATTAGGAGATCACGCAACAAATATTGCAGAAGATGTGATTTTTGTCGCTTCGGGAAAGGATGTAAGACATGGCGGAGACCAACAATAGCGCACAGATTCTGGTCGTGGAAGATGAAGCTGAGATTCGTGAGCTCATTTCTTTGTTGCTGCTGAGGCAGGGCCATCGTGTGCAGCAATGTGGTTCAGCCGTGGAAGCTCTGGATTGGCTGAAGAAAACTGATTACGATCTTGTTGTTTTGGATTGGATGCTTCCTCAACTCAGTGGAATTGAGCTTCTCAAGCACCTTTCAGAGAATGGTCTCAAGAAGAACTGTCCTGTGCTCATGGTCACTGCCAAAGCAGAGCCTTCGGATATCGTCCAAGGCCTTGAGGCCGGAGCTGATGATTATATCACCAAACCTTTTGAACCTTCGGTTTTTGCAGCTCGAGTGAAAGCGTTGCTCCGACGACAGAGCCCACAAGCGAGTGCTGATCATCTCGAAGTCCTCACTGCTGGGGGCTTGACGGTAGATCTTAAAACCTATCAAGTGAAAGCTCAGAGCGAAGTGATCCATCTCACTCCTTCAGAGTTTAAAATCTTATCAGCCATGCTTGAAGAGCAGGGGCGTGTGATGACAAGGGACCGTTTAATTGAGATCGTTCAGGGCGAAGGCATCAACGTCACGGGCCGCACCATCGACACCCACGTCTTTGGACTGAGGAAAAAATTAGGTCCTTGCTCGGAAGTAATTGAGACCATTCGGGGAGTTGGTTACCGGGTTAAAGGCGATTCATGAGATTCTTCGGAGCTTACTTTCCCTGGCGATTTTTCTTAAGCCTTTATGTCACGCAGCTAGTAGCTCTTGTTTCTCTGATTGTGTTGACGACTGTGATCGGTTCCTATGTCCTCAATTATTCCTTCTTTACGATGACAACGTTGTATTTTTCGGGAATCGCTTTT
>JAJTIC010000090.1 GCA_021300175.1 Pseudomonadota bacterium | reverse complement strand
TCAATGCGGCAACGCTGAAAGGAAAGCTTGAAAAAGTTTGGTCTAAACATAATCAGAAAGTTGCGTAAAAGAGGTCACAATGAGTGCTGCTCCAAAAATTGATCAATCTAACCCCCTTCTTGACAAACGCTTTGTCAATGCCTTCGTTGAAGGTGTGATTAAGACCATTTCCCTCACAGCAAACTGCGAGGTGGAATGCGGAAAACCCTACATCGATCCAAGATATCAACCCAAAGGGGAAGTTGCAGGGATGGTTGGAATGGTTTTTGGTACGATGAAAGGGACGATGTCAATTAGCTACACCTCTCCAGCGATTTTTTATATTTTGGAAAAAATGCTCGGAGAAAAGCATACAGAGGTCAACGAAGGTGTCACAGATGCTGTAGGAGAAATCACCAACCAGATCTATGGATCCGCAAAAACCACTTTGAATCAGATGGGATATGCTTTTGAAATGGCGATTCCCTCAGTCATCAAAGGGACTTTCGTGATTTCAAAACACCACAATGGCGCAACTTTGGTAATCCCCTTCCATTTGCCAGAGGGACATTCGTTTTACGTCGACATCACAGTAGTTTAAGAATTTCTAAGATACTTTTTAAACTCCATCTCAAAAAAGGGCTGGAGTTTGTCTTTACCAAAGATCAACTGCTCCAATTGAATCTCGTAAACTCGTCTTAAAACCTCACTGGCCTTTTCCCTGGGGAACCCCTGAGGCAAATCCTCAAACTTATACAGCGGCCCACCCCCCTGTCGTTGGAAAATCTCATTCAGTTTAAATTCCTGAGACTCTCCAAGATCCCCAGGCAGGCTCTTCAAGAGGTCTATATACCTTGTAAATACTGATTGAGTGCCAAAAAAATCGACGGCTCTCGCCAGCCATTCCCCGCTGCCTCCAGAAGGCTTTTGCAAACCTAAAAAGAGCTCCAGCAAGCGTTTCTCATCATTCGAAAACTTAAACCACTGGGCCAAACTCTTTACATCCAGCCCCAGCTCTTTCTTCCCAAGAAGCTCTAACAAAAAATACTCTAGCTTTTGCCCCAAAGAGTCCGGAGGAAACTCCCAACTGAGAGACAACTCAAAGTCTTTCCCTGCCAAAAGCAAAATCAATTTTGAAATCACTTGATGAGACTGAAATTTCATCGCGAATTCGCCTTGAGAGAGCCTTAGAAGCTCTTGCCAAAGCCTTTCCCCCGAAATCTTTTTAAGAAGTGGAAAAAGATCTTCAGCCGCAGCTTTGGTCTCAGAGGTTATTTCAAATCCTAACTGGGCTTGAAATCGATAGAGCCGCAAAATTCGCAAATGATCTTCCTGAAATCTGACCCGAGGATCTCCGACAGCATTGAGAAGATGAGCCCTCAAGTCTTTCTTCCCGCCAACAAAATCATGCACTTGATCCCTCAGAGGATCATAAAAAAGAGCGTTGACCGTAAAATCTCGGCGCTGAGCATCTTCTTCAGGACTGGAAAATTCCACTTGATCAGGATGTCTGCCGTCTTGATATCCGCCATCTTTTCGAAAAGTAGTCACTTCAAATTCTTTCCCATGAAGGTGAACCTGAATTGTCCCAAAACGCTTTCCCAGTGGCACTGTCTTCTCAAAAAGATTTTCCACTTCATCAGGAGTCGCTGAAGTAGCAATATCAATGTCTTTGGGGTCTAGTCCCAAAAGACCATCTCGAACTGCACCTCCAGCTATCCATGCAATATGTTTTTCAGTTTGCAGCTTTTCACAAACTTGACGAGCTGCTAGAAAATCGGGATGTTGAATCAAACTCTTCATGACTTCATCCTATTGAAGAGTCTACCCTAGGCACAATAAAAAAGAGTTCTTTGCACGAAGGATTCCATGAACCAGATCTTTAAATCCCCTCAATTTCAACAGATAATGACTGATCTGGACATCAGTCATTGGGGAAAAATCTCACTGAGCCAACCTCTCACATTTGACTTCTTTTCGCAGTGGCTTGATCAAGGCTTACACGGGGACATGAAGTACCTTGAAAACAGCAAAGACCTTCGCATGAATCCTCAGAATCTTAAGAAGGGCTTACGCTCTGCTCTGGTTTTTGCTTTTCCTTATTGGGATCACCCTGAACGTCACCCTGAAGTTTCACAGTCTCAGTTAAGAATTGCAGGCTACGCCCGGGGTTTCGATTATCACTTCTGGATCAAAGATCGTTTAAGGAAGCTCATTGACCTCTTGAAAGAGTCCTACCCTCATGAGGAATTTTTTGAATTCACGGATTCAGCTCCCATTCTTGAACGAGACCTTGCTCGAAAAGCTGGGCTCGGTTGGGTGGGCAAAAACACATGTTTGATCCATCCTGAGAAAGGCTCGCTTTTTCTTCTCGCTGAAATTTTGACCACTCTCTCTGTCGATGAAAATTCCGAAATGAGCCCTGATTTTTGCGGACATTGTCGACGTTGTTTAGACATCTGCCCCACGAAGGCTCTCAGTGAAAACAAAGAGCTCGATGCCCGCAAGTGCATTAGCTATTGGACGATAGAATCCAGAAAAATACCCCCAAAAAGTCTGAGAGCGAATTTTGGGGACCATTTTTTTGGCTGCGATCTTTGTCAAACCGTCTGTCCTTGGAATCAAAAAGCCCATGGGAAAAATCTCCTCATCGAACTAACACGGTCGAACTTTAACCAGCCACAACTGGAAGAAGAGCTCCGCTTTCTATTTTCAGCGTCAGGTAAGCAAATTCAAAAAAAATACTTAGGGACACCGCTTTTAAGAGCGGGTCCTTTTGGACTGCGGAGAAATGCAATGATTGTTATAGGGAATCTGAAAATCCAATCTTTAGAGCCTGAAATTAAGAATTTTTTAAGCGATCCTCAGTTGGGTGAGCTTGCTCAATGGTGCTTGCAAAAAATCAAATCGGTAGAACCTTAATCTAGACCTAACTTTTTTAAGAGATCATCAATATCGTCTTGATTCATCTTTTTGCTGCCAGCTTTGTGCACTTCGACACTCGTACGGTATTCAGCTCCGAACTGCTCAGAGATCCACTTCAAGCGATCGAGAAAAGTTTTCGAGAACAAACTCTTGATTTCAATTTTTTTACCTTCAGTCATGGCGCGAATCATATCACTGAGCATTTCTGTAGCATCCGCCAAAAGCCCTACACAGATGTTATAGAAAGGTTCATTGTCCTTAATCTGTGATGCTTTATAGCCCACCGCCTTACAGAGCGCCGTATAATCCCCAATTGTATGAATAAAGTGGGATTTGTCAGTGATCAAAACACCAATAGATTTCGCAGCTCCCATAATGCGATCAACAGTCTGCCCATAATGCTCCAGACTTTTGACTTGTGAAAAATCGCCTTCACATTTCTCCAAAATTTCGGTCAGCTGCGCAATTAAGCTCTTTGACTCTTCCTGGAATTCTTTTAAAATTTCTACATCAACTTCCGACATAAATCTAAAGGTAAACCCTTGAAGGATGTCTGGCAAAAGGAAAATCGTATGAGCCAAGAACATGTCCCTATCCGAGTGAGCACCCTCCGCGGCGATCAAAAAATTGATTTCGATGCCTACGTGAAGATTAACGACAAGTTCATTCTGTATTTGCGTCGTGGGGACAGCTTTGAGGGGGGCCGACTTACAAGACTGAAATCTAAAAAACTTAAGAAAATGTTTATAATTCCGACTGACGAGGAAAATTATCGCAACTATCTCCACCGCAATATCGAGATGGCCTACGATAAAAGTTCAGGTAAAAGCGTGGAAGCTCGTGCTGAAATCATTCAAGGATCCCAACAGTCCAATAGCGAAGCTGTGATGGAGAATCCTGAGAACGAACAAGTGTATGGCGAAGCAAAATCTGGCGCTCTTAAGTTTGCCCAGTGGCTAACGGGTGAGAACGAGGCTTTCAAACACATCATGAATATCGAAAATAGTGACCAAAGCATTGCTCACCACGGGGTTACTGTATCCACGCTCTCCGTAGCCCTCGCCAAGCGTTTAGGATGGACCGATGAAAAGCAGATTCAAATGTTGACCCTCGGATCCCTTCTCCACGATTTCGAGCATTTTCATTCTGGATTATCGATTACTCGACCTTTAGAACAATTCACTCCTGATGAACTTAAGACCTACAAAGATCACCCCGTTGCCGGAGGAAAACGAGTTCAAGATAAAAAGCACTTTGATCAACAGGTCCTCAATATCATCGTCCAACATGAAGAGTACATTGATGGAAAAGGCTACCCTCAAGGCCTCAATGAGCAGAAAATGGATCCTCTCGCTGTTGTCTGTGCTACTGCCAACGCTCTGGACCGAATGATTACTTTTGAAGGTATCCCTAAGCCCGAGGCCTCTAAAAAGCTGATGATTTCAGCAGTGGGCCGTTATCCATTGAAATACATCCAACTACTCGGTGAAATCATGAATCAAATGAAAGCATAAACCGGTTCATTTTTCTGTTTCTAGGCTTCCTCAACGATCAACTTCACTGACAACAAAAAATCTAGTTCTCCGGAAAGCACTTGCAAAGAAATTCCTAGCGCCTCACTCAATCCTTCGCGAGTCCAAACAACATCCTCTTCAAGAAGATCCATGACTTTCAACTGCAGGGGACTGAGATTGATCCAAGGCACTCCTGCTGCAAATCCAAAATGACCCGATTTCAACTGCAATTCAGGATGCTCAAAAATCACATGCACCGTATCAGCTAAGTACGCTTTGTAAACGCCAGATCTCTGAATTTTTGCAGGCATCTCTTTCATGACTAAATGTTCGATGGAAATCATCCAAGCCTTTTCCACAAAAACAGATGGAGCTCTTTTCGTCTTTAAATACATGGGCACTTTTGCTACCAAATCTTCAAGCGGTCTATCACCCATGTCTCGCATCAGGGACTGAAGGACCATTGGCCACTCTTCGACATCTTTCAGCGCAACAAAAATCTCTTCTATTCGCGCTACCTTTGGATCAAGATAAATAGGGTTCATTTATAGATCATCGCCGGAGAGAGGATCCTCGTCATGGAAATTTATCTAAAAACTTGGCCTGAAGTTGAAAAATATCTCAAAAAAAAGAAGACTTTGATTTTCCCGGTAGGATCATCCGAACAGCATGGACCCACTGGAATTATTGGAATTGATTTTCTCACGGCTTGGGAGATTGCAAAAGCCGTGGGGGAGCGAGCACAAATTATGGTGGCAAGCCCCATGCCTTATGGGATGGCTGAGCACCATATGGCGTTTCCTGGAACTGGTTCCCTCTCCCCTCTCACTTACATTCAAGTGATGACAGAACTTCTTCAGTCCTATATTCATCACGGATTTGAAAAAATCATTGTTATCAATGGCCATGGGGGCAACATCGCTCCGCTCACCTCCGCTTTTTCCCAAATTCTCGGGCGCCAAGGGAAAACTCACTTGGAATTGATTAATTGGTGGCACCTTCCGGAAGTCACAGAGTACGAACAAAAGGTTTTCAAAGATGAGAATGGCTTTCACGCGACTTGTGGGGAGATCTCAGTGACGATGAAAACCCATCCTCAAGCTTATTTGAAGCCCAGACCTTATCGCCACTTCAAGACAGCTTCTAAGTCTGCATGGCCACTGAGTGGCGCTCAATTTCGCAAAACATTCCCTGATGGCCGGATGGGTTCTCGAGCTTCATTGGCCTCTCTGCGTCATGGGGAAGTCATTTTCGAAAAAGCCGTAGCTGCCATTCAAAGAAAACTTGGCCCGAAATGACACCCTCCCCCCTCCAGTGAATCAGGGCGTTAAAGAAAGTTTTTGATTTCTCACGCTAAAACTAGCAAGACATGCCGATGAACATGAGATTCTGGCCTCTGACTGTACTTTCTTTGCTGTTTGTTTCTCTGACTTCGCACGGTGAGATAGCGCTTTTATCTGGCTTTGTGAGCAAAAAAGAAAATGGCTATGTTTTGGTTGAAGAAAAAACCTCGAAGCGCTACGACCTCAGGGCTCTGAACTCAGAAACGATCGAAAACCTCAAGCACCTTAAGCACTACGACTACATTTCTGGTTATGGTGAAATTAAAGACAATCAAGTCGTACTTTTAGAAAGCATCGACTATGTGGGCTTGAGACGAATTTTAGGGCTTTGGCAGTCGACTGAGAATGTCCTGAACTTTGTGAGCTTCAGGTCAGTGAAGATCGTTGAGCAATTGCAGTTTATCAGCGACCTGGGGATCCTGGATCTTCTCAAAGAGGGCACTTATGATTATGCGATTAGCCCGGGCTCTAATGGCAGCTGGAGAGTTTTCTTTAGCGACTCCTCATCAGTGATTCTGGCCTCCCTAACCCTTTCCGCAAAATCCGATGAGGCTCGCCTAGAAGTTTACAACAGCTCTACTGGTGAAATCACGAAAGAGCTGATTCTCCACAAGGTGAGATGAAACTTTTTGCACCTTCGCCCTCACTTATTTTTAAGAAAGCGGATCCCCTAGATCCAAGACTGGGAAACTTCACCGAAGTGATTCCTCCTTTTCAAAAAACACTCCCTAAAGATCTCGTTCTTTGGGGATATCCTGATGACGAGGGCATTTCACTGAGCGGTGGCAGACCAGGTGCGTCCCAGGCTCCTGATCGAATTAGAGAATTCTTTTATAAAATGACTCCCACGGCACACCTCAGAGCGCCGCACATCGGCGATTTAGGAAATCTCTCAGAAGACCGCCTCAGAGAGCGACATCAGTCAGGATCTCAGCTGGCTGAGTATGCCACCAAAGAACATCTGTTTTGGACCAGCTTGGGCGGAGGCCATGACTATGGCTACGCTGACGGAGCTGGATTCCTCCGAGCGACGCTCGCCGAAAATCTGAACGAGAAACCCTTGGTTCTTAATTTTGATGCCCACCTTGATGTAAGACCAGACATTCAGGGGGCTAGTTCAGGGACGCCTTTCTTTCGGCTCATCAATGAGTTTAATAGTGACTTTGAGTTTTGGGAGTTAGGCATTCAACCTCAGTGTAATGCGGCTGCTCATTTTGATTGGGTGACCACTCGCGGAGGAACTATTCTGAGCCTCGAGGCTATTGAAAATGCAGGTGGACTCAGGGAAACTTTTCAAAAACATTTGATGCCGAACTTGAAACGTCCTCTCTGGATCAGTCTTGATATCGATAGCTTTAGTCGAGCCTACGCTCCTGGATGTTCACAGAGCTTTGCCACAGGATTTGAGCCCCCAAAATTTCTCCAAGGTCTTGACTATCTTTTTTCAAATTTCGATGTTCGAGGCCTGAGCATCTACGAAGTTTCACCGCCCCTCGATTTGGATAATGCCACAAGCAAACTGGCGGCTCTTGTCATCCACCGATCTCTCTCTTTGAACATGAGGAAAGCATGAATCGCGGCTTTGGAAGTGACAACCACTCACCAGTTCATCCTTGGCTTTTCGAAAGTTTAAATCAAGTGAATCATCACCATGCCCCTTCTTACGGAACTGATGAATTCACTCTCAAAGCTATTTTGAAAATTCGCTCTGTCTTTGACTGGAAAGACCTCCAAGTGCTTTTTGTCTTCAATGGAACAGCTGCCAATGTCTTAGCCCTGAAGACCCTTTGCCAGAGCTACCAGAGTGTTCTGGTTTCTGATGTCTCGCATCTCAATGTGGATGAGTGTGCTGCTCCTGAAATGGTCGGAAGAGTCAAACTCATCCCCTTGCCCTCGAAACAAGGCAAACTGCAGCTGAAAGACTTGAAACAAGCTCTGATTCGTCGCGGAGACCAACATTTCTCGCAAGTCGCAGGCATCTCCATCACTCAGCCGACAGAGTTAGGAACTGTGTATTCCCCGGAAGAACTTCAAGAGATTTGTCGTTGGGCTCAGGCTCAAGGTCTTTTTGTTCATGTGGATGGAGCAAGACTTCACAATGCTCTGAGTTTTCTTAAGTTATCTCCGGCAGACCTGTTCAACAAGTACCAAGTCGATGCTCTTTCCTTGGGAGGCACAAAAAATGGGTTTCTTTTCGGCGAAGCTGTGCTTTTTAAAAAGGAACATCCTGAGGCCTTGTACTACCGAAAACAAATAACCCAGCTCCCTTCAAAAACTCGTTATATCGCAGCTCAGTTTTTAGCTTATTACGAAAGACAACTCTTTCATGAAATTGCTGAGCACCAACATCAATTGGCTCAATTGCTTGAGAAAGGACTGATCGAGCGAGGAATTTGTCCTGAGTATCCCGTCCAGTCCAATGCAGTTTTCGTAAAACTCGAACCTCAATGGATCAAAGAAATTCGAAAATCTCACTTTTTCTATGTCTGGGACGAGCACACTAAAGTTTGCCGTTTGATGATGTCCTGGGACTCTAAAGTAGAGGATATTTCTTCTTTTCTCTCTCAAATTGACTCTCTTCAAGGCGGTCTCCGATGAAATACCCACCAATTCAGTACCATGACTATCTCCACCTCGATCAGCTTCTGAAATCGCAGACACTCAGAAGTGAAACCTTGGGAACGAAAGCCCACGACGAAATGCTCTTTATCATTGTTCATCAAACATACGAACTTTGGTTCAAACAAATGCTGCACGAAGTGGACTCTGTGCTGGCCACTTTTTCGGAAAGCTCAGTGCCAGAAGAGAAAATGGGTCAAGCTGTTGCGAGGCTTGAGCGCGTTGTCGAAATTCAAAAGTTTATCAATGGCCAAGTTGACCTTCTGGAGACGATGACTCCTTTGGATTTTTTGGATTTCAGAGATTATTTATATCCTGCCAGCGGCTTTCAAAGTCTGCAGTGGCGACTCTTAGAAACAAAACTCGGCCTCAAAATGGATCAACGCTTTAGCTTTCAAGATTCACCTTTCTTTAAGCAGCTCAAATCAGATCAACAAGCTGAAATCCAATCAGCTCTCACAAGCCCCAGCCTTTTTGATTTGATCCAAAATTGGCTCCAAAGAACACCTTTCCTACAAACTCAAGATTTCACTTTTTGGTCTTTGTACCAAGACAGAGTACGAAGACTCTTTCAAGAAGAGCGCGAAGTGATTACTCGAAACCCCCGACTCAGTGACCAAGAAAAGCAGCGCTCTTTGCATCAAACGCAAATTTCAGAAGAGATGTTCGAGTCACTTTTTAATAAAGAAAAATTTAAAAAACTTCAGCAGGATGGCTACTTTCGGTTTTCTTTTGAAGCTATTCATGCAGCTCTCCTCATCCAGCTTTACCGGGACGAGCCCATTCTACAAATGCCCCACCGCCTTATTCAGGCCCTGATTGACCTTGATGAGTACATGACTCAATGGCGATACCGCCACGCTCAGATGGTTCACCGAATGATCGGACAAAAAATTGGAACTGGCGGCTCATCCGGTCATGACTATCTGAAAAAAGCGGCGGAACACCACAAAGTCTGGAAAGATTTTTTCAATCTTTCGACTTTCTACATCCCGCGAAGCCAAGTGCCCCCTCTTCCTCGGGAACTTATGAGGAAGATGAGATACTCAGAAGTCTAGGATCTTCTAAGAGCACAGCTCTCACAGGGGCCGCATCAGCATCTTTTATTTTCAAGGGCAGTGCGACTAAGAAATAGAAACCGTCTTTGACAGATTTCAGTACCAAACCTTCAAGAACCCGGAGCTGATTTCTTTTCAAAGATTGATGAGCTTCAAGAGCTTTAGAATCCTCGGGATCCACGCTCGGAGTATCAATCCCCACGAGCAAGACTCCCTGCTTTGCCCAATGGTCCAATAAATGAGGATCAAAACTTGAAAAATCAGAATTCCAAAAATCCGGGTTCGGAAAAGAATTTGTACGCACCAAAACTCGGGGAGCTTCGACGTTGGCCGACAGATGCTCCAAGCTGACCCGTTCTCCTGATCTCACCTGAGCTGTGACCACTTGGACAAGTCCCACATAGGGGGTCAAAGCCAGCTGATCGATGGCTTCAAGGCCCGCACCATAATGGATGGGTGCATCTGCATGAGACCCTAGATGCAAAGTGGTCGAGACCGAAGAAAGTGTGATGTGATTGCCTTGATTGGTATCAAGGACCACTTTCCTCTGAAACTTGTGATCTCCAGGAAACACTCCTAAATTTTCTGAAATGAGTGGACTGATGTCGTGAATTTTCAAAATGGAACCTACCCTTGCAAATCCTTCAAAACTTGCTCAGCGTGACTTTGCGCTTTCACACCCCGGTATTCTCTGATAAGTTTTCCATTTTCATCAATCACAAAAGTGCTGCGCTCCACACCCAGAACTTTTTTCCCATACATATTCTTTTCTTTGATCACATCGAAGAGGCCACACAGAATTTCTTCCGAATCTGACAGCAACTCAAAAGTGAAACACTGCTTTTCTTTAAAACCTAGATGGGACTTCACAGAATCCCTCGAAATACCGTAAATTTGCACTCCCAGTTGATCAAAAGATTTTTTCAACCTTGTGAAATCTTGTCCTTCAAGAGTGCATCCAGGCGTATTGTCCTTAGGGTAAAAGTACAGCACTGTTTTTTTCCCTAAAAGATTTTTTTCGGTCACAGATCCTGACGTGGACTCGACTGAAAAAGCGGGAATTGCAGTCCCCACGGCAACTTTTATAGCAGATTTTTTAGCGACTTTCTTCGCTGGTGCTTTCTTCGCTGGTGCTTTCTTCGCTGGTGCTTTTTTCGCTGGTGCTTTTTTCGAGATGGATTTGCTGACTTTCTTGATTGATTTCTTCGTTGTGGTTTTCGCCATGATTTTGTCCTTGTCTCACTTCAGCATTTTCAGGGGGTATAAAAAGATCGGGATTCTCATGCTGAAGTTGATCTCTTGATAACATGGTTTGAGGATTCTGCCTAGAGGGATCCTCAGGGTTATCTTGCGGTGCTTGTTGAGCTACATTGTCTCCGGAAACAGCGACTGCTTTGACAGGAACTGTCGTTGTGGTCGATTCTGGAGACTGCCGAAACTCTTCGGTGTATTCGCCGTCCTGATTCCTTCGCACATGCAAAGAGATGGAGCTCAAAACATCGGTCACGCCTTTTTTCCTTTGGCCTTCAAGAATCAGTTCATCTTGGAGCTGGCGCGAGTATTCAAATTTTGAAAACTGGATATGTTCTTCAGTGTCCACATCCTGACCCAAGTTTTTGCACGATAACTGATCTACAAATTTGCGGTCTTTCAGGGTGACCACACAATAGGTTTCTGCATTCAAAAGACTTAAAAACCGCCCCAAACCACGAGCAAACTCAGCGGGCTTGAAATTCCATCGATAGTTCTGACCCGACACCAAAATGGCTTCAAAAATGCTACGACGAAAATCTTCTTTGCAACTGACAATATTTAGATTCATTGAAATGAGAACTCCCTTTTGAAACTTCATCGAAAGTCTTGGAATCTCCTCGCGATCACAAATATTATTGCTATTCACAACAGAAAAACCGTCTTCATCGTACTGACTGCGAAGAATTTGTTTCAACTGTTGAAACACAGAAGGCACCTGAACTGTGGTCGAGTTCTGTACCACACGCCAAGATTGTAAGAACACTTGATGGGACTCTTCAAGACTCTGGAACAGCAAGTAAATGTGATAAGATCTCAAGAGAAGTTCTTTTTGCTCCTCGGCTTTCAACGCTTTAAAATTGGGAACTTTTTGCTCTGCTTTTTGTTGGTAAAAAACAGGAATCTCTGACTCCTCCGTGGAAGCTTTTGCAACAGGTGCTGGCTTGACTTTCAGGTCATTGCTCTCTTCTCGCCCACAAGCCGCCACAGCGATCACGAGCACCAATGCGGAAAAAAGGACTGACCACCTTTGAGAGCTTGCCATAAGACGCCTCCTGAACTCCTTGCACTGCTGTATCTATGCCAGAGGTCCTGAGGTGGTCTGATGCAATCATTCATGATTTCAATTACTTAACTTGCCAAGGTCATCTCAAATTGAGACACTTTTTGAGCGCAACAAATTACGTCACCTCGGTGTCTAAGGAGATGATATGGCTGAAAAAGTTTGGCTCAAGGAATACCCTGCAGGAGTTCCTTCAGAAATCGATATTTCTGGTTACCAAAACATCATGACTGTTTTTGATAATGCGGTAAAAAAGAACCGACAAAATCCCGCTTTCACCAATATGGGAGTGTCCGTTTCCTTTGAACAACTCGATCGCCAAGTGGGCCAGTTCGCAAGCTTCCTTCAAAATGAGCTCAGACTAAAAAAAGGAGACCGCATTGCTTTGCAAATGCCCAACTTGCTGCAATTCCCCATCGCTCTTTTCGGAGCAATGAGAGCCGGCCTTATCATTGTAAACACCAATCCTCTCTATACGGCGAAAGAGATGAAGCACCAGTTCAAAGACTCTGGCGCAAAAGCCATTGTGATCTTGGCGAACTATGCCCATCTTCTTCAGGAAGTCATCAAAGATACCGACATTGAATCCATCGTCGTGACGGAAATTGGTGAACTGTTCCCCTTCCCAAAATCATTGATTGTTAATTCTGTCGTGAAATATGTGAAAAAAATGGTTCCTGAATACTCCTTGCCTCAAGCCTACACCATGAGACAAGCTTTAGAGATTGGCAGCCAACGACCTTACACCGAAGTTAAAACAACTCTCGATGACATCGCCTTTCTTCAATACACCGGCGGAACAACAGGTGTTTCTAAAGGGGCTGTTCTCACACACAGAAATATTGTCGCCAACATGACTCAGATTGTGGAGTGGATGAAGCCACTTCTAAAACCTGGCGAAGAAACTGTGATCACAGCTCTGCCGTTATATCACATTTTTTCACTGACTGTGAACTGCTTGGCGTTCATGACTTTTGGTGGCCACAACGTTCTGGTCACCAATCCCAGAGATATTCCGGCTTTTATTAAAATTTTAAGAACGACTCCTTTCACAGTAATGACAGGGGTGAACACTCTTTACAATGCACTCATGAATCATCCTGACTTTGATAAGATCGACTTTAAGAACGTGAAGATCTCTGTGGCTGGAGCTATGGCTCTTCAAAAGGCAGTGGCTGAACGCTGGTTTGAAAAGACAAAGACCAAAATTTTTGAAGGGTACGGCCTCACGGAAACAAGCCCGGTGGCCTGCTGCAACCCCATTGTTGGCGGAAATGATATGGTGGGCACTATTGGAGTTCCGCTTCCCTCAACAGAAGTAGAGCTTTGGGATGATAATGACAAACCAGCCTCTCGCGGAGCAGAGGGTGAAATCGTCATTCGCGGCCCCCAGGTGATGCAGGGATATTACAATCGTCCCGATGAAACTGCTAAAGTGATTAAAAATGGTTGGCTCAAGACAGGAGATGTAGGAGTTCAACTGGAAAATGGATTTTTCAAAATTGTAGATCGAAAAAAAGACATGATACTGGTCTCTGGCTTTAACGTTTATCCCAACGAAGTCGAAGATGCGATTGCAAGCCATCCCAAAGTCCTCGAAATTGCCGCTGTGGGGATTACAGATACCCATTCTGGAGAGAGCGTGAAAGTGTTTATCGTTAAAAAAGATACGTCTTTGACTGAGAGAGAAGTGATTGAGTATGCTAAAAAATCACTCACAAATTACAAAGTCCCCAAAGCAGTGGAATTCCGTACAGAACTTCCAAAAACCAACGTGGGAAAAATTCTTCGTCGGGCCCTCAAAGAAACGAAAACCAGTTAAGGGAAGATTTTAATCATCAAAAATAAAAAAGGCTGAGATCTCTCACAGCCTTTTTTATCTTGTGATCATTCTTGAAACTTAAGCTTTCTTGGACCAAGAAGCACACCAGCCTTCACCACGAACAAGCTGACCTTGGAACAGAGTGCATTTTCCAACTTCTCCGCCTTTGTCTCCTACTTTCGTGTAGAGCATACAATTGTTGCAAAACTGCTGCTCCCATTTAACTCCTTGGCGCTCAGTTTTTAACTTTGCATCTTTCACATTGGCGTGTTTTTCGAAATAGTTCACGCTCGCAGCCATGCCTTGTCCTTCTTTAACTAAAGACAATGAAAGATCGCCACCTGCAGGAGCACCACCACGGCGCTTTTCCGCCAAAGCTGATTTTGAAAATAAAGTCGTCGTCGCTGCCAGACCAGCAAGGCTCGCGGCGATCTTCAGAAAACTTCTCCGAGATTGGTTCTGTGAATCCATGATGTCCTCCATCAATTGAAATTTATATAGTTATCATTTGATTTTCAATAACCCTAGGACATCAGAGAAAAGGTTTAATGGGAAATAATTTTTTGAAGTCTCAACTTAATGCTGATGTCCGGCACAACCACAAGCTCTTTGGTTTTTGTAATGCGCAAAAATGAGAACCACAGAAGCAACCAACATCAAAAGAGGCTCATTCCATTCTAATTTGATTCCGCCAATTTGCCCATGAAGGAGAGGCGGTAAAAGGGAGATCATGACTAAGCCAACCATCCCCAGGCTGAGTATCCATGATTTCCTATGGTGAACATAGCCGCGAAAAAAAGCCCACAAACCCAAAGGCAAAATCACTGCAGCAAAAACCAAATGAAACAAGGGGTGAGCTAAATAGTACCTAGCCATGAGGGGAAGACTCAACATAACGACCGGGAGAGCCACGCAATGAAGCGCACACAGGCCCGATAGGATCATCCCGAGTGTGTCAATAAGATTACTGTCTGAATGATTGAATTGCGCTTTCACGAAGCCTCATAGGTGCCAACCTTGAAGGTTGAAGTCAAATCATTTATGCGATGCATAAATGTAAAGATTTCAAAGCCTTATCCATGTTTGGTGGAAAATTGAGCATGACCCACCGAGCTCTCAATGAAACCCTGACAAAGTTTTTGTTGAATTAAGCCTGAGCTCTTGGGTTAATCACCGTCAGTGGGGGACTCATGTTTCGAAAGATAGCCACGACGGGCCTGGCTGTTTTAGCAATCTTGATCGCTGTTCAGGAAGCGCACTCTCGTGAGGCTTTTCTGACATATTCTCAGACTGAAAATTTTCAACAAAACTCCCTAGAGTATTTTACCATCAGCGAAATTCCGACCCCAACCAAAGCCACTTCAAGCAATTTTGAAAATCCATTGGTCACTTTTGGAAAGATGATCGAGGACTCAGTGGATCAGAAAAAGGCGACTCAATACTCTCTACTTAATTTTATCCGCCATCGTTCAAATCCCTCCTCTCCCCGAGAAAAGTATGCACGCTTGAAACATTTTGGCAGCTGGCGAAATGACCCAATGGATGGCCTTTGCTACAACACTCGAGCCAAGATCCTGATCCGCGACTCAAAGACTCCTGTCCAATTTCGTGATAACAACCCTTGCTCAGTGGCGACTGGTGAATGGAAAGATCCTTACACTGGGGAGACTCTCTACACGTCTCAAGAAATTCAGATCGATCACTTTGTTCCGCTGAAACATGCGTATATTTCTGGGGCTCACAAATGGAGTCCCCAAAGAAGATGCCATTACGCGAACTTCATGGCCAATCGCTATCACCTGATTTCCGTGGAAGCGTCAGAGAATATGAAAAAGAGTGACGGCGCCCCAGATGAGTACGTTCCTCCCAATCAAAAGTATGTTTGTAAATACATTGAAAATTGGCTGAAGATCAAACTGACTTGGAATTTAGTGCTTTTCACCGAAGAAGTGGAAGCCATCGAAAATGCCATTCATGAACATCAATGCGACGAGAGCCAATTTAATATGGCAGGATGGGACTTAAGCAGAAACCGTAGTGCTTCTGACAATGTTCAAGACTCCTGCGAGTCTTTTGGAACAAGACCAAGACCTGCGAATCCGGAACATGATGCAGGAATAACAGGCCCAGTAAAAAATTAAATCTGTGGCAAAACCTCAAGAAGCTTTTTCATCTCTAGAGGGCGTGAGACCGTGATTGTTCCAATCACTTCTCCTTGAGTATTTTCAAGAGCTTTAGAGACAAGCTCTACCTCTATCATCTTTTGATCTGCGGTGAGCATCATCCCCTGAACCACTTTATGATAACCTTTATCAAAGATTGTTTTCAGTCCCTGCTTTGCTGACTCATGAGCTTCGGGTGGATAGAGATCAAAGATGGTTTTACCCAGGAGACTTCCAGCCGCATATCCCAAAACGGCATGAAGCATTTGATTGGCCATGAGAATTTTCCCCTCTGAATCCACGGAGTGCATCATGAAAGGACATTTCTCGAAGAAACTTTCGTAGATAGCGAGTTGGTCGATCACTACTTTTGATTCTTCTTGAAAGCCATCCCCCCCTTCCGTCAAATGGTGAAGAATATCTTTGGCTGTTATATGCCCAATAACATTTCCTGTGCTGTTCATGACAAAAGTTCGATGTCCGGGGCTACTGACTACTTTTTTGATCACTTCTGGAAAATCCTCATACTCATGGATGAGCTGCACGGGCTCAAAAAGATCCCGATAAAAAATCAAAGCTTCCTTGTCAGGATGAGATTGAAATCTCAGAAAGGCCCTGGTTAAAGCGGCCTCAGTCAGAACCCCTTGAAATCGATCACTGGAGGCATTGATGGCTACAAAACCCAAATCTTTTTGTTTCATCATTTGAACGGCTTCATTCACAGTTGAATCAAAAGACAATACAGGTGTCCCCGTTCTCATGATCATCCTGGCTTTTTTCATATCGCCTCCTTACTGCGTCATACTTTGAATACGTTTTGAAATCTCGCCAAGATCTTGATCCACTTGACCCATATTTTGATTGATACGAAGAAGTCTTTCTTGAATCATGGGATCTGCAACCCCTTGCGGAATTGTTGGAAACAAATCCATCAACTCTAAAGTTAACTCTGTTCTCTTCAAAGACAGTCTTTGAAACTCAGCCATTTGGTGAATATTGAAAGTTCCATCAGCTCCGACACTGTTTTTCACGGCTTCGCCGCTTTGACTGACTTCAGCAGCTGAGCCATACATAGATTTAATCAGATGAAAGGCACGAGAAATGTCTTCTTTGTCTGGCGGAAATTTTTGAGTCATTATAGAAAAACTCACAAGCATCAACCCCACACTCAAAACGAGTGAGGTCAGCAGCTTCTCTGCGATAGCCCCTAACTTCCCCATTTCTAGAGAGTAAAAAGAAACTATGCGATCTGTCACAAAAAAGAACCCACTTCGAACCTTTGTCTAGGATGTTCGGCTCGAAGTGGGTCCAGGGGCAAAGTCCTCTATGAAGAGACTTTGATAGGAATTGTTTTCGCCGCAATCACCTCAGTCTTAGGGATACTGAGATGAAGCACTCCATCTTTAAATTCTGCATTGATCTTTTCTGCATCCACCTGCTCTGGCAAAGTGAAGCTTCGCTCGAAGCGGCCATAGACCAGTTCTTGGCGGTGCACTTCAGAGTCCTCAATGACTTGTTCCCGCTTGCGCTCACCTTTGACGAGCAGCTGTCCATCTTGAACTTTCACTTCGAGATCTTCTTTTTTGACTCCGGGGAGATCAAACTTCAGCTCAAAAGTTTTATCCATCTCTAGAGCATCCACAGCCATGCGATAAACTTTCGCTTGATGTTCTCGGGGGAGATCGGTGAAAAAGTCAGAAAAGAAGCGGTCTAAATCTCGATCAACACGAAAAGCAGGGTTTGAAACAAAGTTCTTATAATTAGGTCTTAAAGCAAATCTCATGGGGTATCCTCCTTGTTTATTCGGAGGGGCCGGCCCCTACGTCGTAAACATGGCAATGCTTAAAAAGATGTCAAGGTATCACCCCAAACCCCAATATGGAGCTTGGTTTAACACCTTGATTCTCAGCTCCAGCCATGATTTCATTTGAACCTTGAGCCCCGGTGGCGAAATTGGTAGACGCACAGGACTTAAAATCCTGGGCTTCGTTAACACGGGCGTGCCGGTTCAATTCCGGCCCGGGGCACCAAATTCGATTCTCGAACCAATTAAATTTACTAACCGGCAACTTTGCTCTTTGCTTTATTTTTTTCTGCATAAGTCAGCAATATATCGCGAATGAGGTCTAAGAAAAATAAAAGCACTTTATGCATCATTTTATAGTATCTTCGCCACAGACTAGGCCCAACACCCCGCCTTCCCGATAAGACATTTTATGTTTCACAGGGCTTTTTGCTTAGGTTTTTCTATTTTGAACTACTACTTCCGTTTTGCACCATCCAAAGTCTCTTTGATTCTTTTCAACATCGGGTGCGCCCTATTACCCTCACGGTACACAAGACAAATGTTTACCTTGTCAACTAATCGAATATCTTGCAATTCAACCTCGTCAGCTGCCGGACTGGGCAGCATAACATCGCAACCAATTTTTTTGGCAGTTAATGCCGCGATCTGATAATTTTCGATCTCAAGAATTTTTTTGTATTTTACCTTTTTTAGTAAGCGCGAGTACTGAACAAGCTGCGGGTTAACCACCAAGATATCTTTATTTTTACCGGCACGGTAAAGGCCCACATGATGTTTTGCAATCTCATAAACTATTAAGCCTTGTAAAGGTAATGGATTGGCCGCAATGCCCACCTCTAAGTTCCGTTCTAAAATTTGATGACTCACTTCTTTTGAACTGATTTCAAGATACTGTAAAGAGACCGCCGGAAAATGCTTATGCAAATCACTAACAATACTAGGTACAAATTCCTTACCGATAAGAGAATGAGAGCCTATCCTAAATAAGCTAGAAATACCTTGCGACTGGGGCAGCATATCTGACCAAAAATGTTGCAAGCTATAAAGGTCTTTATACAATTTTAAGCCCTCATTAGTAATTAAAAGACCCCTATTGGTTCTTTCAAATAGTGGGGTTCCGGCTTCATCTTCGATATGACGCAAAATTTTTGTAAGTTGAGGCTGTGTCATCCCGAGACTTAACGCCGCTTTCGACACACTTTTAAAATCCGCTAAGGCCACAAACGCTTTAATGTCTTTTTTAAATGGTATAAACATTCTGATATTCTAATTTAGAATATCAGGTATTTCATTATATTATTTTACATATATACCAATTATCAGTAAACCAACCCACGAGGCTGATTGCTAATCACAAAAAAGGAAGAATTATGAAAAGTTTACTAGCTACGATTGTTTTTGCTGCGTCTATAAATTCATTCGCAGGGGGCGACGTCCCATTACCATGTTTAACAACCGAAAGAGCTACTGTAACATTAAAAACCGGGAGCGTCTTAGACCGTGGTAACAATGCTGTAAATTACAAAATCCTAATGGAAGCTGAAAAATGTAAACTCGGAAACGAACTATTTTCAATTAAGAATCTTTTCATTCACTACGATGCGCCAATTTTAAGGCAGAAGGATGATGGGAAATTGTTAGGCGAAATGTTTAACTTCGGCATTCAAGAAATTAATATCTTTGAAATTTCTAGACACAGATTTGACGATGAACTTGTTACCCAAAGAGGAATTAAGATTCAAGTTGGCACCATAGCGGACGACCCCAATTTATCGCTCGAAAAAATTCCACAAGGCTTCATAGCAGATTCTTTTACCTCTATTACTATGTACGGCAATGCTTTTCCGACACATACATTTCGGGGACCTTTTGCTGATTAAGAACTGTGAGAATTGCTACGAGTACTTCGAAGTCGACCAGTAAACCCACGCATAGAGGATTGTCGGTTTACGACAGTCTTATTTCGTTTCAAAACTCTACGGGCCCCGTTTTTAGTGGAAGAAATTCGATGATAGTTAACGGGGCTTTTGCCCCGTTAAGTTTTTTTTTAGATTTCTTAAACAGGGTTTGACCGATTCCCCAAAATCTAGCCAGTTTGCAACTTAGCTCACT
>JAJTIC010000031.1 GCA_021300175.1 Pseudomonadota bacterium | reverse complement strand
AATTCCTTACAGGGATCTTTGCCAGAGAGCAAGGAGTCAATAGATCACTGAATTGATTCTGAGAGTCGATTTTGGGTGGACTCCATTGTCTTCTTCTTCAGAGTCACCAACTTAACTTTATCGAGAACAAAGTGAAGATTTTTCTGGTTTTAACTGCGCCACTTCCCATGGGAATTTGACGGAAGTACTCAAGAATGCTCTGGCGACCAAGTTTTCACTTCTGAGGATCTTTTTTAATTACGAGATAGATCTCATGAAGTGCAATACACTGAGTGTTTAAAGACCCAGGAACTAGTGGCAGGCGACCAGAGTGGCCTTCATCTTGGCAATATGAAGATGAGCCGACGACTGACCGCTCCCTCTGATCAATGCACTGGCATTAATTCTTAAAATCCCAGCTCCCCCACAAGCTGTTTCAACCACAACCCCTGGTTGAAGTATCAAAAGATCAGAGCTCACGCTTTGACGCTTGGACTTAAGACTCGATTTATTCACAATTCCCTTAGAACCTGAAAGAAACACTTCCATGGATAAATCCACCGCAGACCGTGCTGCCAATTCAGTGGAAGCAACAGCTTTCAAGTCTGAAAGCATGAGTTTTCTTCCTGGTGCTAACTCAAATGGCAAAGCTAAGTTACAAGCTCCACGACCAAAGCTACCTTTACTTTTCCGGAGAGAAAGAATGGCTGGAAACACAAATAGACCATCCTGCAAAGTCACTTCACCCAACTGAGAAGAAGTCAGATCACAAGCTGAGCCTGCGGTTCTTACTTCCCCCAGGGAAATTTCTTGAGCTTGAGCGTAGAATCCGATGACAAGAGCCAAAAGTGCGATGGTTGATTTCATGATCCCCTCCGTGTCCCAGCGATTTCTCACTGTGGATGGTGCCACTGTGGCACGCCAACCATTCATTGCACACTGAATGCCAGGAGTCCAGGCGCCCGAATTGCCACTAACTAGACCTACCTCAAGGAAATCTCAACTTTACTCGCTCCATCTTATCACCCATCATAGAGGTATCAACTGACTCAGGAGGCACCTTAGTGAAAAAGCTCTATGTTCTCATTTTAACCGGCTTGATAGGCACATCTGCCCATGCAGGATTTCTCATTGAACCCTATCTTGGATACCGCTCTGGGGATCTTAAGACGACGACTCTCTCTAACGTCTCAGGCAAAGAGAAATACACATCCCCTGTGATTGGTGCTCGTCTTGGCTGGAGCTTTCTGGGGCTTTGGACAGGGTTTGACTATGAAATGGGAACGTCTGGGGAGTCAAAACCTGAAAGTGGTCCTTCGATAGATGTGGATTCTTCAGTGGCATACTTGGCGGTGGGATACAATCTCCCGGTCATGTTTCGCGCTTGGGCTGGATATGGACTGATCGCAGAACTGAACAGAGAAACAGCGAGCACCAAATCAAAAATTTACGGTGGCGCTCCCGTAAAAATTGGCTTCGGGTACACGGGACTCCCGTTGGTCTCGATCAACTTTGAATATTTCATGTGGGAACCCAAGAAAATTGAATCGGGAGGCATAAAATCCAAAATTTCAAACAGTTACTCAAAGTATGAACTCAATGCGATGATGCTTTCTGTCTCGATTCCCCTTTGATTTTTGTGTTCCAACATTGCCATTCTTTCCCTGCGGAGCAGCTAATTTATGCAGGTCTCTCCAAAGGGGGCTATATTGCTTTGTATCTCGCAAGAATTCCTGCTCAATGCTGTAACGTTAGTTTGGCCGAAAGCGGACACCGTGGTGAAAGAAAGCCTAGTGAACGAAATCTATTCAAAGCTCAATGTTCAAGAAAAACAACTGATCACAGTGACCAGCGATCCTAAAATGAAAGCGGATCATTTTTTCCCATGAATAATGTCACAGTGCTTAGTGGGAGAAATAGGATTTTTCCGCTTCACTATTTTGGGACTTGGCCGTGGCTCATGGGAGCTGCGCAAGATGTGAAGGATAGAAAAACAGCGACAAACCCCTATCTTAATGGTGATGAAAGATTGACTACAAGATCCCCTTCACTCAATCATCGCCGGCAAAGGAATTTTTGATTGATGCGGCCTTGGCAGCTGTGATTCAATTTAACAATGACAGTACTCAAAGGCACGGATCGCGACAAGTATTTTCAATTTATTTGCCTGTTCTCAGCAATCACAGTCTGTGTTTACGGTTTCGTGATGGCTGAGTTTAATTTTCCCACCGCCAGCGTGATGGCTTTCTCCTCTTCTGGAATTTATGGGCTCTTCTATTTTTTTCATCACCGCACTCTGAATGAAAATATCAAGACGGCATTTTTCATTTTTGCCTATTTAATTTTAAGTTCTTATACCTTCTACTTCGGAACAGAGTCTGGAATTGAAGCTTGGTTTTTTACTATTGGCTGCTTAGGTTTAGCTCTGTTTCCAGTTGCTGATCGTCGACTTTTGCTTTCTGTCTTTTGCACAGTCCTCACTCTGACAATTGTATATTCTTTAGCGCCTCGGCAAGGGGCTATCAACGACCCTGCAGTTCTTCATTTGTTCCGACTCATTATGATTCCGCTGAGCCTAGGTTCAGCTTTGCTCTCAGTTTATGTGATTCAAAAAATAAATTACAAAATTGAGAAAATGGCAAAGGAAGGATACGAGGAACTCTCTCTTCTTGTGCAATCCCTCAATGACATGGTCTTTCAACTTTCTGCGGACCTCAAGTATGAAAGAATCTGGGTCTCTCATGAAAATCAAATTCTTGGGCCTCAGGTAAATTTGATTGGTAAAAGTATCACCCAAGTCCTTCCATCTGAAATCTCTGAGAAGGCGATCTATTTTTTGGAACTAGCAAAAAAAACGCGAGTGGCGACTGAATTTGAATTCTCATTAAAACTTGAAGGGAAAACATACTATTTACGGGCAAGATCGCAGTGTATTTTCTTGAATGACAGTGAAGCTCGAGGCTTTCTCGTTTTGATCAGTGATGTGACTGAGCAAACTCAACTTCGAATGGAGCTTGAAGTTAAACGGTCTCAAATGATTCAGTCTGCGAAACTCTCATCATTGGGTGAGATGGCTGCTGGAATCGCCCACGAAATAAATAATCCCTTAGCGATCATTAGTGCTCAAGCCGAGCGAATGGCGGCGAAAGCTGAAAAGAATGAATTAGACCAACAATTTGCATTAGAAAAGAGTACGAAAATAATCCAGACAGTGGGTCGAATTGCTAACATCGTTCGAGGGATGAAAAATCTTTCGCGAAATTCTGAACGAGATCAAGAGTCCATTGAAAATTTAACTCAAATATGTTTAGAAGCTGCCTCTTTGAGCCATGAGAAGTTAAAAAATCTCGGGATCGAACTGGTGATCGATCTGCCAGAGATGCTTCTTGTTACAGGGCGCCCCGCAGAGCTGGGGCAAGTTGTGCTTAATTTGATCTCAAATTCCATAGATGCCTTGAGCGACTCTGGTTTCCCAAGAGTTTTAAGAATCGCCGGGAAAGTTGAGGAAAGAATTGTCTTTCTTGAAGTCTCTGATAATGGTCCTGGCATTTCCCCGCTTCATGTCGAGAAGATCATGGAGCCTTTTTTCACTACAAAAGAAATCGGCAAAGGAACAGGTCTCGGCCTGTCTGTTGCTAAAGGAATTGCTGAGAAGTTTCGTGGACAGCTGATCATAAAGTCTCTGAGACAGCCGACTGTTTTCTCATTGAGGCTCCCAGAAGCGCAAATGGAAGATAACACAGTTTTCAAGGAACCCCTTGCGTAAAGTGATGGTTTTTCAACATTCTGGGCACGAGCCTTTGGGCACTCTGAATCCTCTGCTCAAAGCATCAGGCCTTAAACTCAGATATTTGAATTTTGCTCGAGACCCCAATGTCACCCACGAACAAGTGCTCTCTGGGTCGTTAAGGAATATGGATCGCTCGCTCTTTCTATCCCTTTCTGTCTTTCAAAAGTGGATTAATTTTTTCCCTTTGAATGAGCGGAGTTAATTCCTGGGCTCAGACCATGCTAAACCACTCAAAAGAAAGTGAGCCCATCTGTCTTCAAAAAAAATCGCCGTGATTGGCCCTATTGGTTCTGGCAAGTCCACTCTCGCCCAAAGAATTCATCATCAAACAGGACTTCCCCTTTATGCCTTAGACCTCTTGCTCTTTGATGAGCAAGGTAAAGTAAAGAATCACAAAGATGTAGTGCCGCAAGTACAAGAAATCCAAAATTCTGAAAGATGGATTATCGATGGCTATGGCCCTTACGAGACAATTCTTGATCGCTTAGAACGTGCCGATGAGATTGTTTTTTTGCAGACACCCCTCGTTCTTTGCTGGCTCTTGATCACTCTTCGATGGATCAAATCTCTCTGCGGGCTCCCCCCCCGCGGTCAGCCTCGGGGATTATCTGTTTTTAATATCAATAATATCAAGAAATCCTATCTGACGCTTTGGAAGCAACATCAAGTCATGAATCCGCAAATAAAGTTATGGATTCAAAGGAAAAATTGGACCGAAAAAGTAAAATATCCTAAGCTCCTACTATGACTGCAATTCACCTTATTGGCGGACTTATTGGGCTTATTATTGGCGGCGAACTTCTTGTCCAAGGAGCTTCAAAGCTCGCGCGAAGCTTTGGAATATCAGCGCTCGTTGTGGGGCTCACGATTGTCGCTTTTGGAACTAGTTCCCCGGAATTGATAGTCTCGCTAAAAGCAACTTGGACTGGTAATTACCAGATTGCTGTTGCAAATGTCGTCGGCAGTAATAGTTTTAATGTTCTTTTTATTTTAGGCGTCTGCGCCCTTCTCCTTCCGCTAAAAGTGGTCAGCCAATTAGTTCGCCTTGATGTGCCCATCATGATCGCTGTGAGCGGACTTTTGATTTTGTTTTCAATGGACCTAAAGATTAGCTTCATGGAAGGCTCGATCCTCTTTGCAGGAATCGTGGCTTACACAAGTTTCCTCATCGTGAAAGCGAGGCAAGAGGACCAAGGGCAATTGAGCTTAGACACTCAAGAAATTGATGAAAAACCCAAATATTTAAAAAATGTTTTGTTGATTGCTTTTGGCCTTGGATTTCTTGTTCTCGGTGGTACCTTTTTCGTCGATGGCGCCATCGCCCTCGCCAAATCCCTGGGAGTCTCAGACACTGTCATTGGTCTCACTATTGTTGCAGCTGGAACTTCACTTCCTGAAGTAGTTACTTCAATAATGGCGACACTCAAAGGCGAGCGTGACATTGCCATTGGGAACGTGATTGGAAGTAATATCTACAACATCTTGGCTATTCTCGGCATCTCTGCCATGGCTTCTGGTGAAGGTCTTTCCGTCACTCCAGCGCTCTTGACCGTCGATATGACAGTCATGCTAGCGACAGCAATTGCTTGTCTTCCGATATTTATCTCAGGATATCAAATCAATCGCTGGGAAGGATTTCTGTTCTTAGCAGCGTATATTACGTACACCACTTGGCTGATCTTTGATGCCACTGAGCACCAGCACTTAGCGAGCCTTGAACAGGGCTTAACCTATTTCGTCCTCCCCGCTATGGCACTCAGCTTGAGTGTGATTAGCTATCAAGCAATAAAACGCAGGGGACTGAACTCTACTGGTTTGCCGGCTGACGATTCAAAGTCTGTTTAAGAAACTCTCTTTGATGCTGCAGAAGTGCTTCGACGCGAACCTCTGTTCCAAGAATTTTTTTGAGTTCATCTTTTGTCTGTAACTCTATTTCTTTCATCTTCGCTAAGTCTTTGTTAACAAAGTCAGGATGAATTTTTTCTTTTCTGTTCTCAAGTTCAAGAACTGTGGACTGAATGGCTGAAATCGCAGCGATTGTTTTTTCCTCGGGAACTTCAAAAGTTCGTAGCATGTAGAGCATGGTGGACTTTATCAGACTATTCTTAAATTGCTCGTCCTTGAATCTTTCAACAAAGCCATTGGTATAAATGACAGATTCTACCAACGTATCCCTGAGCAAGGCATCTTTCTGCGGATTAAACTTTCTTGCGACAAGATCCATCTGACGAGATTGTGTTTCTTTTTTAAGGGCTCTTTGAACAGGGTTAACACTCCAATCCATTTGATAAGCAAGTCCCACATACACACTGAGAACCAAAACCATCGTGGCGGCCCCGGAAATAAAAGGCTGCCATGGATATCTCTGCTTCACCCGGAACGACTTTACTGACTGATCACCTTGATGAGTCATGAGTTTAGAAATTTTAATCCTGACATGATTTTCAAAACTTGCCCGGAGCTCTTCTGAGAGTTGAGATATTTTAGCAGGGTCAACATATCGAGCAGCCAACTTCTCAGCCTCCAGGACCAACTCATTTGCGAGGGCTGGGGCCGTCATCCATAGGCTCTCCATCAATTTTTCTTTTTGCTTCTGAATCTCTTTCATCTCCAGTGCCAGCAAGGACTCATATTTTTGCTGTTCAGCCTGACCCATTTTTTCGTACTTTTCTTTGAGATCATGAACTTGAGCTTCATAGGCTCGCTTCAACTCAACACTTCGAGACTCATAGTTTTGCTGAAGTGATTCTAGTCGAGCCGAGTGATCCCTGCACTCTTGTTCGAGTCTTCCCAAGTTGACTTGATATTGACTTTGTTTTTCTGCAAACTCTCTTTGTAGGCGTGCACCGGTCTCGAAAAATTGAGATTCCAATCTCTTGAGAGACTCTTCTTTGTCCTTGCAGTCTCGATTGAGGCTATCCCTGGCTTTTTCTTTGTCTGCTATTTGAAGAGCTAACGAGTCAGCGCTCACGGCTAACCCTGAAATCTTACTTTCAAGCTCTCTCTCTCTTACGGACATCTCATCGATCTGAGACAGCTTTTGCTGAAAATCTTGTTCAAGCCTTGAAATCTTATGTTGCAGCGAAGAAAGCTCCAGCTCAACCGCTTGTTTCTTCTCGGCGGCATACCGTTCAGCTTCTTCTCTAGTCCTTTGGTTTTCTTTCTCAATTTGCATGAGCTTATTCTTTAAATCAAACTCAGCCCGAGACTCTAGCTCTTGAAGTTTCATCTTCTTTTCTTGCTCGAAGGATCTTTCCAAAACTTCTTTGTAGCCATCTCGAGCTTTTTGAATTTCTGCTGTGGCTCTGGACTTCTCAAGACTCAGTTCTTTTTCAAGGAGTGCCATCTGCTGTTCACGTTCGGCGCGACTTCTCTCTCGAAGTTCAGCAGCCACTTTGCGGGCATCATCCATCATTTCCTGCGCCAACTTCTCTGCGCTATCCAAAATAGATTGTGAATCACTTTGCGCTTGCTTTAAAATCAGCTCTGCTTCGCGCTGCAAGCGTTTGCGATCCATCTGAGCTTGATCATAAATACTTTGGGCGGCGTTTTCTGCTTCCACATAGGACTGGGCAATGATTTGTGCAGCTTTCTTTTTTGCTTCATCCACAAAAAATAGGGCGTTGCCCTGAGGCGAAGACGTCTCCACCGGGGCTTCACTCTCGTGATCTGAGTACTTATCAATTTTGAAGGTAAATGGAGCTTTCCCAGTCTGAATCTTATCTCCAGCTTGCACGGGATAAGTCTTGTGTGGCTCTAGGGGGCGCCCATTCAAATAAGTTCCATTAGTCGAACCTAAGTCTTCGAGACAGAGCTCACCCTGATCCACCACCGACAGTCGAAAGTGAGCACGGCTCATGAATGAACTCTCGCAAAACCAGCTAGATTCGGGACTTCGTCCGAAAGTAAGACAGCTAAATCCTTCAAAGGATTTAGTTTCTTCACCTTCCGGTGACACTTTTGTGATGACGAGTGTCTTTAAACCGCTCATGCCCCTATCTTTTCAACTTTGTCCTGCATACCAGACTTCGTGATCGCCATTTTAACCGACTCTGAAGCAAGGACTTCCGCAGGCTCCCGGTTTTCATCGAATTCGCCGTCGTTTGTGGGATATTCATTATTGTCAGATCGGTACCATAAAAGATCCAAAGAGGACTCAAATCGATCAATCATCGAATGGAAAGACCGTTCTGGATTAAAGCTCGTATTCCAGACATGAAGAAGAAGAGAAAACGTAATCCCAACAATTGAGGATGTCATAGCAAAAGCGATCTCTCCCAGAAAAGCATCCATCACTCTGCGAGTGGCTTCTAGATCTTCAAGAGACATGGAACCAAGAGCGGTTAAGCCACCTCGAATACCTAAAAAGGTTCCCAAAATTCCGGCCACAACAAACAGACCTGGTAAAATCGAAAGCATGTCATTCAGAGAGTTGATCGGAAGGATTCCAAACAACCGATTAAAGCAAGGATTATGACCAAATGTGGACTTAGTAATATTGAGCATCTTCGGCGTATCATCTGTCCATTTTAAAAATTTGAGCTGCTTCAGAATGTCTTTCACCAACCAAGCACAGCCAGGCTTGATAAGAAAGACTCTATCTGAAGTTCGCATCAGTTTGTCTGGATTTCTGCGAAGTCTGCGATCTCGTAGTTCAAAAACTTCGTAAAAAGTCTTCTCCAGAAGCTTTTTGGAAAGCACATAAAATGAAGCGTCTTTGACCTTCCCAGGCACCTGAGTCTCCATGAATGAATTCACTCTTTTCTCAAATTCCCTGGCAAACCACTCGTGTCGACGAACGGTATAATGGACAAACCACCTTAAGGCTGCAGCCGCCACAAATGTCACAGCCATTGCCCACGGCAGAACATAGATAAACCAAGCAATCCACTGATTCATCTGTACTGTATTTGAATTCATAGTAACCACCTTTACTTCTTTTTATCCATGCTGAATCGAATCACAACCCGCTGAGCCCTTTTACAGTCGTTTACCTTGCAAAAATCCTCGGATGCGACGTTTCTATTGACTTTGGCTTGGTCCAAGTAACTTCGTCCTGACACTTTCAGAAGGGGCAGAAGCTCGGTCTGATGTTGAAAACTGACATTGTCGCGATCCACCACATGGTTGAAGATGGATTTGGCTCGCCGGTAGGAAAGATCCATGTTGTATTTTAAAGCTTCTTGGTCTTCTTTATTGTTGGATTTGGGATCGACAAATTTACCTTTATAAGTGGGCGAGGCAAATCCAATGATCTCAACAGAAGAAACTTTCTGAGCAATTTTGGGGTCGCCAAAAAGCGATTTTGCGTAAATTGGCATCGCTTCTTGAATGACTTTTTTCATTTCCGCTTTAAGCTTGGCCGAATCCACATCGAAGTAAGTCTTCCCAAAGTCCAAATACACTTCACCGCTGTCCATGTCGACTTCGGCTTTAATGCCCTTTCTATCGAAAGCAGACTTTACTGACTTTGCAAAATTCTTCCGAGCACTCAATTCTGCTTGAGCTTGTGCGAGGGCTCCTTTGGTTTGCTCAAGGGCTCCTTTGGTTTGGGCTAATACGCCTTTGGTTTGCTCAAGAGCTCCCGCTGTTTGTTGCAGATGATTCTGCGCAGTTCCCAACTGAGCTTGGGTTTGCCCCAACTCGCCCGCAAGATTTCGAGCTTTCCCTTCAGCTTCTGCCAACTGACGCCTCACTTCATTCTGTTTTTCGACGAGAGCTTGCACCCGGCGATCGTTGAGAGCTTTACTTTCAGTCATTTTTTGCTCGTACTGCTGCCGCGTGATCTCTTTTTCTTTCAAAGCTTTTTGAAGATCCGCTCGTCGTCGGTCTAATTTTTGACGAGTATCTAGAATTTCTTTCTGATTTTTTTGTAGCAGAATTTGCTTTTCAGTGATGTCTGCCTGCAAGCTCTGAATCTGATCGCTCTGTTCCCCAATGGTTTCATTTTTCTCAGAAATCACTTGGTTACGGTTTTGAACTTTTACTTTCTCAAATTTGGAGGCATTGATCACGTTTCGCACCATCTGTTGGTACTTGTTCAGAGCTTTTTCTTTCGACTGGTTCTCAAGCATAGCTTTCTTTAGTTTCTCAGATTCAGTCTTCGCTTCTTGCTCTAAGAGAACAAGCTTATCCATCAGCTCCTGGTACTCCGAAACTTCCTCCTGATTGGCATCCTGTTTCATGTATTCTTGCTTCGCTTGCTCATAGAACTGAAGTTGGGTTTCAAGATCCTTGACTTTCATGGACAGCTGTTGGTTCTGCATTTGCTGTTTGATGGAATCTGCCCCCGTGCGCAGACTTGAAACTACATACAGCAAAAGGAAAATCGCACTCAAACCTAGAAATAGATCCGAATATGATGTCCAAAAGCTATCCCCACCTCCGTGGGAATCATTTTTTCGATATTGAAATGGCATACAGGACCTCTACCTTCCGCGTTTCCTTTTCGTAAGATTTAGGAAAATAATTAAGCTTCACGGACAAAAACGCTTTTCTGTCAAAGTTTTAAACATCGGAGGCGGCCAGTGGTTGCAAGCCCTTTTATTTAGCTAGAACTCAAATTGAGGTTCATGGTATCTTCTATTTCCGATGGGTTTCAAAATTGTTCATGTCTGCTTGAATCGCTCTTGGGGAGGCCAAGAAATGGCTTGCTTGGAACATGCCCTTTGGATGCATCAAGCTGGTTTGAAAATCACGCTGCTGGCACTTTCCGGAAGTGAGCTTGAAAAGCAAGGCCTAAAAAGGGGCCTTTCCGTTAAGACAATTTCACGCAGTGGTTACTTCCGGCCTTTTCAAAGCTGGACTTGCACTCAGTGGCTCAGAAAAGAAGCTCCTGACTTTCTTTGCTTCCACCAATTGAAAGATCTTTGGCTGTTTGGTCCTTTCCTGCCACGCCTCAAGCACATTCAATTGATCGCCTTCTCTCACACCACCATCGGCTTGCAAAAAAAAAGCTTCGTCTATAAATTCCTCTATTCTTCACTGAGCCGAGCCATTGCTCTCACAGAGTTTCATAAGAATAATCTTCTGGCGATGACAACTCTCAACCCTGAAAAAATCGCAGTGATCCCAAACCCTGTGGACACCAGTAAGTATCGCCCCGACCAAAAATCCCAGAGCTGGCGTTCACAGTTCGCTCCGCTAGAGAATGAGGTTTTGTTAGGTTTAATCGGTCGACTCGATCCTCAAAAAGGGCAATTAGAAACTCTCAAAGCTTTGGATTTAGTATGGTCCCGCGGGGTTCAAAATTGGCAATTGATTGTTGTGGGTGAGGATACAAAAAACACTCCAGGGACTGAGATGCGCCTGAAGGATTTTCTCAAGGATAAACCTTACCGGAACCGAGTGCATTTTTTGGGGTATCAAGAAGATATCCCAAAGATCATGGCAAGCCTTGATCTTTTCATTCTTCCTTCTTTTGGAGAAACCTTTGGCCGTGTGGTGATTGAATCTATGGCCTCAGGAACGCCAGTTCTTGCCAGCCAAGCTGGCGGAGTTCCTGAACTTCTAGGAAACGGCAAGTATGGATTTCTGTTCACTTCGAAAAGCATTGTGTCTCTTCAGCAACAACTCGAAGCTTTGATCAAAGACAAAGATTTAAGAACATCTCTCGTGAATCCTGCCAGAGAGTCTTGCTTGAAGACATATTCCCAGAGCAAAGTTCAAAGACAAATTCTGCAGCTGCTAAGCAGTTCCCTCTGAACTAAAAAGCTGTTAGCTTCCACAGTTCTCACACAAGGAGCCAGTGATGCGCTTAACAAGATTTTTTACTTTGTTCTTTTCTTTGATTTCTCCTTTGATTGCCTTGGGAAGCTTTGAAACTTTGATCGTGGATCGACCCTTTCAATCTTCTTCCAAAATCGTGATCACCAAAGAAGAAATCGCACAGTCAGGGTCTTCCAATATTGCCCAACTGCTCGAGAAGCTGGGTGGCTTCAGCTCGGTCAATGGAGCTTTCGTGACCAATCAGCTTTATCTTCGGGGCGGTGACTCTTCTCACATTCTTGTGCTCTTGGACGGTGTTCCTTTGTATGATGCCACATCCCCCCAGCGTTCTTTGAATATCAACTTACTGCCCCTCAGCCTCATTGAGAGAATTGAAATTCTCAAAGGCTCGCAAGTGGTGGCTTTTGGCGGTCAAGCACTGATTGGTGTGATCTCCATTAAGACGATCTCTGCGGATCCCTCTTACACTTACAAAGTGAAAGCTGATTTGGGTTCCATCCGTAAAGTGGATCAAGGTGAACTCGAACTGGGCTATCAAAAGCGGCTTTCTGACACTCAGACCCTGCAAGTTTTTCTCACCTGGAAAGACAACCAGTATCGCTCCCCTGTTGCCAACTCCACAAGGATCTATCCTGATCTGAAGCAGAGCTTGGACTTTGGCTACTTTCAGAGTTTAGCAAAGTACGACTGGATTGTGCGAGCGCGAACCTCTCATCAAGAAAGAGATATTATCAGCCGCACTGTGGATGTGAAAGACTTTGAATCCATCAATCAAGTTTCCTCGATGAGCACAATTCTCAAATCTCGCGGAGAGACTTATTTGCCGTCGTTGAGTTTTTCAGTGGCCGAAAGCTTACGAGCTTATTTGAACGAGATCGATCAAAGCCCCAACCTTCCTCTGTTTGATGAAAAATACAAAGGTCGACTGGTTTACATGAGTTTGAGCCAACCTCTCTACCGTCATGACACAGGTCTTTACACTTTGGGTTTAAGTCATGCTAATGAGTATGGTGATTTTGAAATTGCGAAGACGATCCCGCCGGGGACAAATGATCGCTACTATGACGAGCGCCAAGAGATTTTTGGAGCGTCCCTCCTGGGATCTGAGAAGATTTCCGACTGGCTCGAAGTCACTGCAGGCATGCGCTATGAAAAGTACACAACACCTCAAGAAAAGAATTCCTATCAGCTGGGTTTTAATTTCGGTGAGTCCTGGAAACTCGAATTTGCAGAAGGCTTTAAATCGCCAACACTGTTTCAGCGTTTTTCACCTTCTTATGGAAATAGCAGCCTTCGGGCAGAAACAGCAAAAACAGTTTCACTCGAATACTCTCTCAATATCGATGACTATAGCCTGTCGATTGCGCCATTTTACTCGCAGTTTGAAGATCTGATCACGATCACCAATCAAGGTTTTGGGCTCAAATATTACAACGTGAGTGAAGCTCGAGTGACTGGTTTAGAAACACTCGTTCGTTGGCGCTGGTCTCAGTTCATTTTCGGAGTCAACGCCACTTATCAAGAGCCGGAAGACTTGAGCGCCCAGCGCTGGCTGATTCGAAGACCCTTCTGGTTGGCCGGAGGTTATGTAACTCAACAGTGGAATGCAAAGTGGCGGACCGGTCTTGATGTCTCTGCATCGGGTGCCCGTGAAGACTTTGGTGCCAGCTCCACCGTGCGTGTAAAGCTCAAACAGTATGAGGTTTGGGGACTCACGGCAGATTATCAAATGAGAGAGGGTCTGAAGTCTAAATTTCAAATCAAAAATATTTTTGATGAGCGTTTTGAAGAAAGCTTTTCTTACCTCTCTGAAGGGCGCACTGTTTACGCTGGACTTGAATGGACGCAGTAGATCGAAAGACTATCGAAGCTGATCTCTTTGGTGGCCTGCATATCCACTTCTCTGAGAAACAAAGACAAGACATTGTGGATTTGTTTCTCAGAAAGCTCAGCGAAACTCCACCCCCAGATTATCGGGAATTAGTCATTGATTTTCATCGCTCTCGCTATTGGGGCTTTTCTGGATCTCGACAGAAACCTCTTGAACCCCCAAAGTCACCTTCAGCTTCACGGCAGATTGCCGTCTATTTTTGGACGGCTTTTCAAGCATTGATCGTTTTAAAAGTGATCATTTACTTTTTTGGCCTTCGAGTGGCCCAGGACAACACCCTTGAAAACTGGGTTTACTTAATCGTAGCTGTGGCTTTTTCTTGGACTTCCCTGTTTTTCTTTGCGTGGCGAAAGCACAGAGATCCCACTTGGAAGAACCAAGAGCCTCCCCAAGGCTCTTGATCCCTGAGAACTACATTCTCTGTGGCGTCGGAATTCCTAAGAGGGCCAGCCCCTGAGAAAGAACTTTTCCCACAGCCAAACTCAGCTTCATACGAGTCAGTTTCAAATCCTCTGTTTCAGCCTGACCAATAGAACACTCGTGATAGAAATAATTAAACTTCTTCGCCAGCTCATAGAGATAAGTACAAACGAGAGACGGCTTATAATTGAGAGTTGAATTCAAAATAATCCCATGAAAATGCATCAGATGTTGAACCAGCGCTCTTTCCCCTTCATGGGCGAGAAGATTCCAGTTCAATTTTGCCTCTGGACTCACGGCCACTTTGCCTTGCAAAGACTGGATGCGGGCGCAGCTGTACTGTACAAAAGGACCTGACTCTCCATCAATTTTGAGCCACTCATTCATATCAAAAACAATTTTCTTGTTCGTATCCATTCGAAGCATTCCGTACTTGATCGCGCCTTGAGCTACTTGAGAAGCGACTTTTGAAATTTCCTCTGGGGACCATTCGTTTTCATAACGAGACAAATACTGCGATTTCACGTGAGCTTCCATTCGATTCACCAGCTCCATCAAAGGAACTATATTTCCTTTTCGAGAACTCATAGCACCATCAGGAAGCTCGACGAAATTGTATTGCAAGTGAAAGCAGTCTTTCGCTTCTTCAAAGCCTAACTTTTCAAGGACTTTAAAAACTTGCTTAAAGTGAAGTGCTTGGCGCATATCCACAACGTAGATACTTTTCTTCACTTTGAAATCTTGAAATTTGCGACGAGCCAGCTCGAGGTCCTTGGTCGCATAGAGCCCAGTCCCATCGCTTTTAAGAAGTAAGCAAAAACCCAAATTGTCTTCTTCGAGATTCATTCCAATGGCGCCCTCTGAGCGCACAAGCTTACCTTCGGCGAAAAGTTTGTTCACAAACTGAACGGATTCTGCATCCACTTCCGATTCCCAGTACCAGCGATCAAACTCGATGCCTGCCCACTGGTAGACTGAATTCATCAGATCGACAGACCACTGACGAGTTTCTTTCCAAAGCTCATAGTATTCTCCTCGGCCCATTTCCAGCTGCTTCAGAATTTCAGTGAGACTTTCTCGATTTTTTTCTTCTTGAGGCGTCCCTAGTTCATCTTCCAATTTCAAATGTGCTTTCGAGTAGATTCTTCCTAACCACTCCCCTTTTCCAGAATTGGGGATAGTTTCTTGGTTGTGGAACTTCAGATACCACAAACACTTCGCCACATGGGTGCCGACATCTCCTGGAAAAGTAGAGCTGATCAAATCAAACCCGCAATAGCGATGAAGCTTGACCAAAGCATCGCCCAAACAAGCATTTCTCATATGGCCCACATGAATTTCCTTGTGAGTGTTGGGCTGAGAAAACTCAATCATGGTTTTCGGGGCCTTTTGAACAAGCTCTGGTTTTTGAAAGTGAACTCCTGAAAGAATCGGAGCCATGAGCTTTTCACCGATAAGGTCGAGTGAAAATTTGAAATTCAGATAGGGCCCCGCTGCTTGCACACTAGAGAATCCCACAGCGGACTGAAACCTTGGCAATAGCTCGGATGCAACCTGTATAGGAGTCTTTTTTTCAATTTTTGCGATAAAAAAACATCCGAATGAGTAATCAGCCATCTGAGGATTGGGCGGATCCATCAAAAGATCATAAATTGCAGATTCTGTGATCAGATCACCGTAAGCGCCTTGAACTGCTTTGAAAATTATCTCGGCGATCTGTCTTTTGAGGGGGTCATGTTGTCTTTTCATGACCCAGGATCTTAACGAATAGCAAGGCCTTCCGTCACGAGCTTTTCCGCATTCACAAGGCCTGCTCCCGTCTGAGGATCAAGTCTGCCAATATTGCCTCCACTCTGAAGGCTCGTTGCTGTTTGCTTGATCAATGCTCTCACTTGAGCGGGAGTCAGATCGGGCCGCACACTGAGCAGCAAAGCGACCACTCCTGTCACATGAGGTGAGGCCATAGATGTCCCATCAAAAGATGAATAATCCGTCGCAACTGTTTTCAGAGAAGCGCTCACAGTTTCTCTTCGATCCATGGAAGCTTTCAAGGTCGCCCCAGTGGACTGTTCCACGAGAATCACCGGCAAACTGACTTTGCTTCCATCCTCTGTGACAGAACCAGGGAAAAGTCCGGGCTCATTATTAGAGACGACCACAGCAGTAGCTCCTGCGATAATGGCGTTGCGGGCTTTATCTTTAAAGCTCAAGCCACCACCCCGAGCGATCAGAGCCACTTTTCCAGCGGCTCGCTGAAGCTCTTCTGGCTTGCCAATGCCCCCATCCACCACTGTGCCCAGAAGAGATTGCTCCACATCATTGGAGCCGGCCATCATCTGGCTCGGAGCTTTCAAAACTCGGCCATTTAAATTAAAGGAGACATCCATTTCCCGGCCTGTCTTTTGGGGTACACTGGAAATGACATCCAATCCAGGAGCCATCACATCGAGCTCGGGCCCCCACTGAGAGAAATCTGCTTTTTTCAAATTGGCATCAACGGCTCCGACCGCAATCGATGTTGCTATCGCTGCAGGGAAACCCACTTTAGGGATTCCATCATTTCCACTGGCAGCCACTACAACGACGCCCGCCTGTTCAGCTGCTTTCAGGGCGATGGATTCTCCATGGGTCAAAAAATTTCCACCCAATGACAAGTTGATCACATCAGCACCACTCGCAATGGCCCAATCAATCCCACGAGCTACAGCAATATTTGGACAGCCAGTCAGAGAACAAACTTTTCCCGCAAGCAAACGGGCTTGAGGCGCAACTCCGACGAAACCGCTCGGCAACTGAGCTCCTAAAATGGTTCCCGCCACGTGTGACCCATGCCCTTCAGAGTCAAAGAATTCATAGGCTCCCCCCGGCTCTTTCACGAAATCTTTCCCGTCGAGGAAATTGGAATTCAGGGCAGGATGATCGCGATCAACACCCGTGTCTAAGACCGCAACATTTACATTTTGACCGCGAGCTCCCTGAGACCAAGCCCCCGGAGCTTTCACCGCTTTGATTCCCCAAGGCTGAGTGGGCTCAAGACCTAAAACAGGATTCGAGTTTGATGAAGCGAACAAATTTTTTCGAATGGGCTTGGGTGGAGCCCGGAGAATCTCTGACTCTACCCAAGCAACGGAAGGGTTCTGGGAGATCTTTTCGAGATCCGTGAAGGAATCTGAATCCACCACAAAAGCTTTTAAGTGCTTGAGCTCATCGGCGACCGCAGTATGATTATCGAGACTTCGAAAGAACAGCGTGGAATTCAAAGCTCCCGATCGGCTGAATCGGACTTGAGTGGCCAATTGATCAAAAGTATTTTGATCTTTGAAAAACACTAAGTAAGGGTCGGCCCCAGACGCCAACGAAAAAAAAGTAAAGGACAGAACCACAACCAGTCTAGATGCTTGAAACATAGGACCCCTCCCATTTTGATAATGCGCGCAATTTTTCAGAATGCTAAAAATGACGCAAGACATTTGAGTTACAATGCTTCGCGTTATTTTGCTGTGATCTCAAGTTGTTCGATGAACCTCGAGGAGTCACAATAATTCTATGAAAAATTTATTTTTCTTGTTCATACTTGCCCTCTCAAAACCCCTGCCGTTGCTCGCGAATGCGGATCAACTTCGCTTTGCTCCTGAACCACTGAATCTGAGTCTCGCACCGGCGAGTCTTTTGACGGAAAAAACCATGTCAGGATTTAGCTTAGGGGGAGTGCAATTTCCCACCGATAGTACGACTTCGAAGTACTCAGAGGATAAAAAAAGTATTGTCATGACTTTGGATGAGAAGCTCATCCAACCTGATTTTTTCTTGATGTTTGACCAACTCAGGCCAGAGCCAATCTTTTCGGGAAAGCCTTCTTCTGCGGAAGATTTAAAAATTCTCAAAAGAGAAAATGGCCTCACCACTTTTTCTGTAACCACTTCCAAAGTCAGCCTGGAGAATCTCAAATTCTGTTTTACTGAAAAAAAGGAAGACCATTCAAAAGTTCTTTGTCATGAAGCTCAGAGTTCAGGAAGTTCACTGCTAGTGGGAACACAAATGGCCAGTGGAAATCAGCGAATTTCGCTCGAGGGACTTGAAAAATTGCAAGTGGTTCACAAACAGGGCCATCTTTCTTTTTTGATTGAAACCAGTATCCCCAAAGTTGAACTCTTTGAAGCGAGTCTCGATGATCAAGACAATTTGAAGTTAGTCGCTTTTGGCTCACCTGTTTTTGGAGCTGTGACAAAAATTTCTGGCGAAAGACTTCCCCTTTTTCAACACTCTATTGGTGACACTCGAAAATTCTACGAAGTTCGAATTCCTAAAGAAGCTCCCTTTTTGAATGCCTCCGGTGGGAAAGGAATTGTCTTTTCTTTTGAAATTAGAGGTCAACAATTTCCGCGCGACAGGACGCGAGTAAAACTGAAAGAACCCACGATTAGAACAACCTACGGCAAGACGGTGGATCTTGAACTGGATTTAAAGCCTTCGATGAAAGCAGAATCTCAGGAACAGTCAGTGACTGGAAACTTATGGACTTTTGCCTCGCCAGAACTTTACAAAGTGAATCGCGCATCAGTGAAAATCACTGATGAAATTGAAGGCGGCGCTGTCAGCAATGTTTTTGATTATGAAGTTTACCGTGGGCCTCAAACTTATCTCTCGGGTCGCGTAGGAATTTCTTTTGCCACCGGCGGAAATCTTTCTCTTGTGAGCGATTTGATCGCCACTCATTGGTTCAATGAGCCTTTCGGTAGAAGTTATTATTTCAGCCGTCAGCGCTGGGGCCTCAATGTGGGCTATCTGCAAACTGCGGTGTCGAGCAAGAAAGATTCCGAGTATACGAATCTTCACACTGATCTTCTCTATCGATTCAGCCCCGGCGTTACGGGCTGGACGGAGACTTTTGGATGGGCTGTCAGCACGATGGAGTTCAAATATCAATCCCTTGATCCAGTGAACTTTGTCGGGGCTGGCTTGTTTTGGTCTAGAAGTTTACCCAACTGGTTCAATTACCTCTTTGGTTTTTTCCCATTCCTCCGAAAACCTAAGTGGGCAGATATTCAGGTGATCCACTATCCTCAAGCTTTGACCGGCGGGATCAGTGGAAGCTCCACCCAAGTTCGAGCCACAGGGCGAATTGATATCTCGCCCAAATACTATTTTGAGGGCGGATGGGGAATAGGCAATACGGTTTACACCGATACAAAGCGCCTGCAAAGAGTTTCACTCCTCGCAGGAAGAGGCTTCTTTGGCTTCGGCGCAAGGTTCTAGCGACGTTCTCAGCCGCAGGACTTGTGATTGTTGCTCTCGTCGCAGGCCTCGCCTGCCAATCTCAAGACAAAACAGACGCCCTGAACCTAGTTAAGGCCTTGAAAGAAGCTCCCCAAAGAGCTCCTGCGAACGATCAAAAGCACAATCCACAACCTCTGAGCAAAAACGATGTGGCTTTAAAAGCTGTGATCGAATCTAAGAATGACCTTGAAAAAGCTCGTAACAAAGTACGAGAGGCCGTTAAAGAATGGGCCAAAAGAAATCCCGCGGAAGCTCGCAGACTCTTTTTATCAGCCTATCCCACTCATCGGATCACTGTTGATCAACTCAAAGAGAAAGACACTTTGGCACCGATGATCAAACAAAAAATAGAGGCTTCTGACCAGTACGAGTGGATCCAGCACTCGGTGCTTGTGGGCGAAACACTTCAAAGTATTTCGCAGAAGCATTACTTCACCACTCGCAGATGGACCGAGATCTATCTTTTTAACTACGAAAAAATTACGGATTACAACCGTCTTCAACCCGGAATCGATCTGAGCCTCGCTCAGAAGAGACAAGGTCCACTGATTCGCCAGTCGCAAACTCAGTAAAAAAGACTAAACTGCCCCTAAATCCTGTCCCCAGAAGCCCTCATCTTCCGGTTTCAAGTTAATCTGGCGATGATCAACAGCTGATAAATATGTACACCATCTGCGAAGATGTTTTGATGCCCGAGCACTCAGGCAGCGTGACCAAGTT
>JAJTIC010000110.1 GCA_021300175.1 Pseudomonadota bacterium | reverse complement strand
TTTACGAGGGTTGTGGGCAGCCCTGCTGATGTAAGAATTTGATCTACAGATTGGCTGAAACTCAGAGAATGACAGCCTCGCATCATTTGCCAATGGTTTTTCGGCATAAGGCGGGCAAAATCAAACATGGGTATGTTAATTACTGGAATTCCTCTGGAAAGAAACAAAGGTGCTATAGCATCAGTTTGAAACAAGAATACAGTATCATAATTTTGTTTGCTGAGGCCTTCAATTTGCGAATCAAGATTGCCAAGGTCCACATAAACTGAATCAGCTTGATCTGAGTGTTTTGCGATGAGCTCTCTAAAGAAAACAGTGGATCTAGAATACTTGTGAAAAGGATATCCTACAAACAGTGTTTTCATGTGGTCTCTGCCTTCCCCAGCAGGGATTTATTTTGCTGCCCTAGTTGTTTTTGTGGGGCTGCTTCTGAGGCTGGCTTGAGCTTTTAATAATTGCTACTGTCGTTGACTCATTTTTTAACGGCACAGATCTAATTGCCGCCTCACGTGAGGTCTGATCCATTTTCTCGAGCTGTCCAGCTATCCAAAAGAATGTCTTTTCGATTCCTTTGCGTAATGGCTGGCTCGGAGTCCAATTCAATTTCTGCAGTAGTAAAGAGTTATCGGAGCGTCGGCCGCGAACACCAGTGGGGCCAGGGATATTTTTAATGCGTACATTTTTCTCAGCAATGCTGCAGGCCATATGAACTAAGTCATTGATTGAAATCATCTCCTCACTGCCAATGTTTACTGGGCCAGTGAAATCCGAGCGCATAAGTCGAGTGGTGCCCTCGAGGCACTCATCAATAAACAGGAATGATCGGGTTTGCTTACCGTCACCCCACACTTCAATCTCACCGCCATTTGCAGCGGCCGCAACTTTTCTGCAGATCGCCGCAGGAGATTTTTCTTTTCCATCATTCCAAGAGCCTTCGGGCCCAAAGATATTGTGGTAACGAGCAATCCTGACTTCCATGCCGTAATTTCTATGGTAAGCAAGGTAAAGACGCTCTGAAAACAGCTTTTCCCAACCGTACTCACTGTCTGGATTTGCTGGGTATGCACTAGATTCTGTACAAATGGGATTATTTGGATCCATTTGGTTGTGTTCAGGGTAGATACAAGCAGAAGAAGAATAGAAAATGCGCTTGATATTTCTTTTTTGACAAGTCTCCAGGACATTTAAATTAATTTGAGCAGAGTTGCTCATCACGTCGGCATCGTTATCACCTGTGAAGATATATCCGGCTCCACCCATATCGGCAGCGAGCTGATAAACCTCATCGAACTTCTGATCGATGACCCGTTGGACGAAATCTTGGTCCCGGAGGTCACCAATCATGAAGTCATCGGCTTGAGTTTGTGAAAATCTTGGATATTTAAGATCAGCGCCGCGAACCCAAAAACCTTCATTTTTGAGTCTTTTGATCAAATGGTGGCCAATAAAGCCCCCACCACCTAAAACTAGAGCGCTCTTCTGCGTAGCCAAGTTAACCCCCTCCGAAATCGGCTTTTGAGCCAAAATGAGCCCTTGAAAATATCCGATTGTAGCTGTCAAATCAAGCAGGTAGCAGCTGAAAGATAGGATTGTGAATAAATGAATGGGAGAGAAAATTTGGTAGAGTCAAAGATGCGGCTTATCTACAACACTTGGCCGGGGGCGTTTCTTGCGCCCGGGGGCGGTGAAGTTCAGCTCCTCGAGTCAAAAAAGGCCCTAACCGGGCGAGGCTACCAGGTAGAGCTGTTCAACCAATGGAGCCCATCCTCCGCAGATGTATTCCATCAATTTTCAGTCGATATAGGATCTTTAACCATCCTGAATCATTATAAAAATCGGTCCGCCATCGTCCTATCTCCAATTTTATGGCCAGTGGATGCTCTTCCGCAAGAGACGAGGGATGCATTCGGAAAGGTGCTAAACACGGCGGATGTTCTCTGTACAAATTCAGATTTGGAATCTGACAGGATTTCTACTTTCTTTGGAATTTCTCGGGATAAGTTTTTTAAGACGAGGAATGCGGTTTCTGAGCCCTTTTTCAACTTAAACTGCCAAGCTGATTTGGGATTAAATTTACCTGAGGAGTTCGTGCTCTCTGTGGCAAATGTGGATCAACGTAAGAACTATCATACGTTGCGGTATGCATGCAGGAATTTAAAATATCCGTTGGTAACGGTTGGAGCTATAAAAGATAAAGAGTACTTTGAGTCATTGAGTGCGATTGGCGGCGAGTGGATCCATTTAGGCGCAATCCATGACCCAGAAGTATTGAAGTGGCTCTATCAAAGAGCAAAAGTATTTGCGCTTGTGAGTTTCTTTGAAACACCTGGGATTGCGGCATTAGAGGCAATAAGTCAAACAGCCCCTGTGGTTGTAACTAGTTCTGGATCGACTCATGAGTATTTTGGTGGTTATGCGCGATACTGTGATCCTCATAACTTTGATGATGTGGTCGACCAGATCAAATTTTTTTGGACAAACAACCAGAGGAATTATGCTGGTAGGGACTACATCCTGCAAAATTACACTTGGGTGCAATGTGCAGATGATCTTGAGTTAGCCTACCGGCAAGCAATTGTTTTATATGAAGAACGGATCAGTGTTTGAGGTTTTATGAAACGGAAGAGGCAAATGAGAGTTTTTCAGTTATCAACATATCCTATTGATAATCCAGTAGCAGGTGGTAGTTTGCGTTGCTTTGCTCTGCGTGCGAAGCTGAGAAGTGCCAACGTGAAAGTAGAGAGTTACATTTTTACTCCCGGGCCGAAAGAGTTTAGAAAAGGAAAAACATTTTACCTATCAACACAGGGCCTCATCGATGTTGCCCACGATGGGATGACTTCAGATGTTGCCGTTAAGGAGTATTTTCAAAATAGACCAACTGGTAAAATTGAGTTTTACAACACGGTTTTAAAATCTCAACCCGATGTATTTTTGGTCGAGCAGCCATATCTTTGGTTTCTCATCGAGGAAATGCGAGCAATTGGAATTATCAAGGACCAACTTTGTATCTACTCTAGTCACAATATAGAGTCGCCGATGAAAAATAAGATCTATTCTCGATTGTATAGAGAGAATAAGGTGACGGAGTTAACCCAAAGCGTGAGGTCTTTAGAGGCCGAGGCAATACAAAATGCAGACCTTGTTTTCTGTGTAAGCAAGTCGGATCGAAATCAGACCTTGAAAATCATTGGTAAAAGTAACTTCCGGAAAAAGAAAGTCTTGGTTTATGAAAATGGCACCTACCCGGCGCCACTAAAAAAGGTAAAACCCAAGCAACTAAAGAAAATTGTTTTTGTTGGCAGTGCTCACCCACCAAATTTCTATGGGATTACTGGATTTTTCGATTCAAATAAAAACGAAATGATCAAGAACAACCAAGTCAGATTTGAGGTGGCGGGTTCAGTGGGCAGCTTACTTGAACCGTGGCTCAAGGCACGACCATATTTCAAAAATCTTTTAAAATTGAATGGCATCGTTTCTAAGAAAAAACTGAGCAAAATCCTCCAAGAGGCGGATGGGATCATCTTACCGTTGAAAGAAGGCGGGGGAAGTAACCTGAAGACAACTGAGGCATTGGCTTCAGGAAAGTGCATTTTTGCAACAACTAAGGCGGGGGAAGGCTTCAGTCTGCCCTCTCGCGTTCCTGGGCTTTATGTAACGAACAACTTCAAAAAGATGTATTCAGATTGTTGTGAATTTTCGTCTAGAGATCGAATTTTCAATCGAGACCACTTAAGGATAACTTGGGACGTGATACTGAAGGATCTGCCGACTGTCGTTAAACGTGCGCGGGGGAAGAAGTAATGGCTTGGTATTTTGATTATTCAACTATGCATAACTGGAAGGGATATCCAACTGGGATTCCGCGAGTTGTTGATGAGTTTGCCAAAGCTTCTCTTGATAATTCTGATTTCAAGTTTGTAGTTACCTCAGATGAGCACAAAGGATTTGGGCTCTATAATCAATCGGAAGGAAAATTTAGTTTAGATCCCGTCATTTTCTCTCAAGGCGACCTTTTGTTTTGTCCAGGTGCGAACTGGGCATTTGCATCACAGAATGAAAAACTCAGGGATGCTAAAAAGAAGGGTGCCAAAGTTGTTCAACTTGTCTACGATCTGATTCCCACACTCTATCCATACTTTTACGGACCTGGGTTCGGGTCGGCCTACCAGAACTGGTTCCTTGAGTGTGTACAAAATGTGGATCATATCGTAACCATCTCTAATCAATCCAAATTAGATATTGAACGACTTAAGAAGGATGTTGCTGGGACTGTCCCCGTAACTAATTTAAGGCTGGGTGATAATCTCCCTATCAAAGAGTCTAAAAAAATTCTTCTACTTCTTGGGACAGAGTTTGTATTAACTGTTGGGACTCGTGAATATAGGAAAAATCATATTTTACTGATTAATGTCTGGAGGTATTTGACGAGCCAAGGATTTCAACTTCCCAAGCTGGTCATTGTGGGTAGAGAAGGGTGGCTAGAAAATCAGCTGCCCTACCAGGTCAGTAATGATGTATTGATCAAGGACAAGGTAGTCTTTTTTGAGAAACTGTCTGATCAAGAAGTATCATGGTTGTACCAGAACAGTTTGTTTACCCTATATCCTTCAATTTATGAAGGATGGGGGCTGCCAATTGCGGAGTCGTTGAGTTACGGGAAGGTCTGTGTGGCATCCTCAGTCTCCAGTATGGTAGAAATTGCGCCGGATCTCACTTTGCATGCGCATCCTCTTTCAACTGACCAGTGGTGCAATGAAATCAAGAGATTGCTAACAAACCGAGATGAAATTTCTAAAATGGAAAAGAGAATTAAGGAAAGCTATCGTCCAAGATTATGGAGCGAAAGTTATGAAGATCTCGTGGAAATATTAAAGTCAGTTTAGGGGTCTAAACTTGGTTAATTGTAATGTTGATTCCACAAAAAGAGTTATTTGCGGGCGATTGGGCGATCAAAATCTATCAATTGAAGGATGGCCTTTTTCCATCTTCTACCCCAGTCTACAGGCCCATAGATATCTCACGCCTTTTCACTTTGCGAAGGAATGGAATAATTTTGGCTATGGTCATATCAAGATCGGTGATCCTTTTTGGGGCTTCACCACAATCTTGCCCATGGATACCCCATGTACGCCTGTCGGGATTCTGCAGGACAAAGAGGGGAATAATTTAGGGCTTGTTGCCGCTATTTTCGATGAGCCAGAGAGAAGTACCCTTTGGTTCTCGAGACCTGCGGGACCTGTGGATGGATTTGATCAGTGCCTGGTCGAGCGATTCTACTCGGATCATCGATGGGAAGAATTGGGTAGCCTGCCTTACATTAAAGAAATTCCGTGGGGATTTGAAGCAGCAGCCACCATGAGAATTGACTGTGATGAGTCTGTTTCGACAGGGCGGCCCCTTTTTGAGCTTTATAAAAAAAATAGGCTTCCATTTGGGCTTGCCATCAAAACTGAGCAAAATTTGAGTGAAGGAGATCTCCAGCTGATGAGAGATGTCATCGGCGCTGGAGGCACGGTGGTCACCCATTCACACACCCACGCCCCGAACTGGGGTGGCTCACGAGAGAAGGCGAAGTGGGAGGTCGAACAATCTCATCAAGCCCTCAGAGAACTTCAAATTCCTGGAATCAACTATCGGTATGCCGTTTCGCCATTTCATCAAAATCCCAAGGAGGCCGTTGAAGGCATTCGAGATGCGGGGATTGAAATGTTCGTTGGCGGAATCGCCTGCAATGATCCTGAGTATTTGATGGGAAGGGCTGGCCCTGCCTTTGAGGTTCCTGGGATCATGACCCATTCGCAGCAGTGCATGCTTCATGGGGACTGTATTCATCAAGACAACAATAGCTTGAAGCAGTATTTTGAAGCTTTCGATCTTGCTTGTAAGTCTGAGACCTTTTTTGGTTATTTAGATCATCCTTTTTCTTCGTATCATTATGGTTGGTTGAGTGAAGAAGAACGCCTTCAAGCCCATCAAGAATTTATTGATTATTTGATGAAGCGAAAAATTTGGTTTGCTTCCTTAGAGCGAGCCTTGGACTTTTTGGGCGCAAAGAATGAAGCGAGAGTTTGGGCAGACGGGGATCGGCTGCGCTATGAAAGATCAAAGAAGTCGCACCACCAGGGCCTGCCAGAGATGGTCATCCACTGGAGAGGAAAAGACTTCAGAGCTGCAGAATTTGAAATCAGTGGGAGCGAATTGTGAAAGGCTGCAAGAATATCATCATTTTTTCAACGGCGGATTGGAACAACCCGTTTTGGACGAACAAGCAGCACATCACAGTTCAGTTCGCAAAGCTGGGATACCGAGTCTTGTATATTGAGT
>JAJTIC010000082.1 GCA_021300175.1 Pseudomonadota bacterium | reverse complement strand
CTGGAGCAACAGTCGTCTCAGTTGTAGCAGGAGCTTCAGCAGGTGTGTTCTTAGAGCATGTGAAGCCAGTTGTGAAAGCCAATGCGATAACAGCAGCAGCAACGATCAATTTCATGGTGTTTTCCTTTCGTAATCACAAAACAGTTTTGTGTTTGTTATTTGCATTTGAAGCTTCATACTTTACCGAAAATTAAAACTGCGTCAATGATCTTGTGTAGGCTTACTTTTGACATTGGGGACACCAATAAGTTGAGCGCCCTCCCATGACCCTGACTCGAATTCTTGTTGCACAAATCACACAAGGTTCGCCACTTCGATCATACACCGAATGCTGATTTTGAAAGCTCCCCTCGACTCCACTCACTCCATAAAAATCACTCATCGACGATCCCCCTAAAGTAATGGCTTGGGAGAGAATTTCCTGAGTCTTTTCAACAATTTGTACACATTTCGCAAGAGACACTTTTCGACTCGAGAGCCCCGGCTTCACCCCCGCTCTAAAGAGAATCTCCGAAGCATAAATATTGCCCACTCCCACCACGAGCGCTTGATCCATCAAAGCGACTTTCACAGCGGTCTTTCGCTTTTTGAGCTCTTGAAAAAGGTACTCCGGCGTAAACCCTGCCGACAAAGGCTCGGGCCCCAAATGGCGAAATCTCACTTGATCTTCCCAATCGCCAGCTTCCGCCCAGTCAAAAATCCCAAACCGGCGCGGGTCTCGAAACACCAGCCAATCCCGCTTTCGCTCGAGCACCACATGGTCATGGGGCCCCAAATCCGAACCCACCGGCACTGACCGCCAAGTCCCCGTCATCCCCAGATGAGAGATCAATGCCCCGTGATTGGCGGTTGTGAGAATGAGGTATTTGGCCCTACGAAGGACTCTGGTGATTTTCAATTTTCGCACAAGCAGCAGTGATAGAGGCATGACCTCGCGCAAATCTTTGCGACGATAGCTCACCTTTTCGATCACCGGATCTTGCAGAAAAATCTGTTCTAATTCTCGTCGAACTGTCTCGACCTCGGGGAGTTCGGGCATTAGCGCCCTAACCCGCTGAAATCATTGGATTCAATTTTCTGTTTTTTGGCTAGGTAAGCCGAGGTAAGCCGAAAACCCATTATTTCACCTTTCTGAGAGCTACAACATTGCTCAATTTGCTCTCGTTAATTGCCTTCGCCTGCATATCTTGAATGTGACTCAAGATTTTGAGCGAGGTTTCTTTTTGAACTTCACCGTCGATCTTCGATTAGTGATCGGCGAGCTTGAGGTCCTTGTGTCCGGTCATAGCGACAACGGAGTCTAAACCCATGCCTCCCACTCTTCTCGCTAGCGTCGCCATACCGTGCCGCAGGCAGTGAGTGCCGGTGTACGGTATGCCTGTCTTGCGCTGCGCTTGCCGATAGTTACTCTGAATCGTGCAGTAATTAAGGGGCTTGCCTTCAACGTGGAACAGGTAATCGCAGCCTGGATAGCGGTGCTTCAAACGTCTTTGATAACCAGAAACTCTTGATCCATGTAGATGTTTGAAATCTGAACGCCTGCCGCTTCGCTGATCCGACCGGCGACGTAGAACTGAAACATCGCCAAGTCTCGATAGAGTTCTGAGAGTACAGAGAAGAACTTAAAAGCCGCATCGACCGGAATTTTTTTGTCTTCCGGGTTCCTCGGCGGGTCTTTGATGAACGCCATTTTCTTGTGGCGCGGCCTGAGCGGAAGAGACAAACCTTTCGACTCATCCTCAAAGAAATCTTCAGCCTTGTACCAGTTGAAGATCGTCTGAAAGAGATTGAGTTCATTATACAGATTGCATCTTCCCGCGAAGCCACGACCCAGGGCCGCGTACTTATCAGATTCAAACCACTTCTTCTTTTGCACGATCCACTTGTTGATGACCTCCGAAGAAATATCCTCCATGTGGTAGTGCTCAAGATCGGCTAAGTGCTTCCAGTGAAGCGCGTGTCTCACGGACTCGAAAGTCTGAGTGAACTGCTTTCCTTTGATCTTCTTGGTTGCGAGATACTTTTTTGTAACGGTGTTTTTCCAAATCCCTTTTTGGTTTGGAACTTTCACGTATTTTTTTGCGGTCTGATCCATTTCAAATGTCTCCTTCTTCAATCCAATTTTGGATTTCAAGAGGGACGAAATAGAGCTTTCCGCGCTTTTTCCTGTGTGGAATTAAATTTTGCGATGTCAGGTTATAGAGGGTTCCAACGGCTCACCTCGTGTAAGCCGCGACATCGTGGACGGTCCATATTCGGTTTTCAAAGAGCAATGTTGTTGGTTCTACTTTATCTCTGGGACTCTCCTGGTTCAAGCCTGGGGGTTTTTGACGACCCGTGCTTGCACGGCTAGCAAGTTCATCGAGCGAAATGGTCCTTTTTCCGTTCGTGAATTGGGCCTTGAGTCTCTGCGTTTTGATTTCATCAAGCGAGCAAAGGTAAATGCCATTGATCTTTCTCGCCACTCTCACGGCGGCGTCTTTGGTTTGCACTTCTTCAATCAAAGCCAAATCCCCATGAAGCCTGGGCGTTATCGCTCAAACCAGCGTTTAAAAGCATTTCAAGGGGGTCTGGAAGATGAGCCTGGCTTTTCAAGGCGCTACTGCGAAGCTATCCTTTTGAACCGAGCTCCGAAAAACTGTGGGCCTGATCGCGAAAGCGCCCGATCTGGACCGACCTCGGCGGTGACGTTTGTTGTCACGCTGTTTGCCAGGAAAGGCCGCTTCCTAGGCCACCCTTTAACGGGAGCG
>JAJTIC010000124.1 GCA_021300175.1 Pseudomonadota bacterium | reverse complement strand
TTTGTGCTCGTGGAGGGGCTTAGATTAAAAGTCCTGTCGATGAACTTGAACTGGCGAGCCCCCCGAGAGATCAGGTGATCCATTTCACCAAGAAATATCTCGAGGTCAAAACTGCGTACAGATTTATCCAAAGAAGAAAGGCAGTACTCACAACGATATGGACAGCCACGGGAAACTTCCACATAGATATAGCGGCTTTTAATATCATTATCAGAATACAAGCGGTAAGGAGATTCAAGGTTTTTGATTTCGGGAAGTTTTGCAGGGATGATTTTTTGCTGTTTCAAGGTACTTGCAGGTTCGGCCTCTAATTGAGAATCAGCGCTCAGAAGTTCTCGGCAGAGATCACGAAATTGAAAATCAGCTTCTCCTTGGATGAGGTAATCCGCCCGATGCACAATCTCTTGTTTTTCAGATTCATAACTGACTTCGGGGCCACCGATGACGATGACGACTTGTGGGGCTCGCGCTTTAAGTATTTTTACAAGCTCAAGGGATTGTTCAGCATTCCAAATATAGATTCCGAGGCCGATAATTTTTGGTTCTAAGCTCAGTAACTCTGAAGCGATGAGTTCCGGAGCTTTTTCAAGCGTGAATTCTTTAACAATAGACCGCGGCTCTAGCTCTGCCAAATTTGATTGTAAATATCTCAGTCCAAACGCGGTGTGCTGGTAAGTTGAGTTAATTGTGGCGAGGACAATTTCTGTCCTGGACTGTTCGGTGATCTGCATGGCCTAAGGTAATGCCGACTCGAATTTTTTGCGTCAACCTTATATTCGTTTTAATGGCTCATTTAAGTGCTTTTTACCTAGTTATAAAAACAATTGATGTCTGAGCTAAGCTACTGTTGTTGGTATAAAAATGACCGATCGAAATCATCATCATTATCCATTCTACATTTCAAGATCAGAGGAGTATTTTTGAGCTCAGGAGGTGACCTATGAATATCAAGGTCGTTTTTCAAAACCTAAAAAAATCTGAAGCTCTCGAACAAGTGGTGACTCAAAAGCTCATCCATACTATCGAGAAGTTTCCTCGGTATGGCAAAGCTAGTGCCTCCGTCTATGTGTCCATGGACAATTCTCCAAGACACGCAGGAGCTGACGTGTTCTCGATCAAGCTTGTCATGACAGCGAGGCACGAGAGCCCCGTGGTTCTCAAGAAACTCGGGGGAAATCCTTACGAGGCATTGGCAATTCTCAATGATCGACTTCAAGACGTACTGAATCAAAATGGAGATCGGCTCAGGCAATCGCTCCGGCAGGATCAGCGGGCACGGCGTCGCTTAGAAAAGTGGGGAGGGCCTGACCGCACAGCTGCTTAATCTCGGGCGATTATCAATTTAGCCGAAGAAATCAATTTGGTTTCTCGATCTTAATAGGAGGTCAAAAAAGGGAAGGTCTTCACCTTCCCTTTTCTTTTGCTAAAAGTCTTGTTTCCAAAATCCAACGTCTCATGCATAGTCGGACGAATGGAACAAACATTGCTTTTCCCTTTTGCAGAGTACTGGTGGTTTTACGCCGGTTTTATGGTTTTCGTATTCGCCATGTTGGCACTGGACCTCGGGGTCTTCCATAAAGAAGCCCACGAAGTTTCTTTTAAGGAGAGTGCTATTTGGTCTGTGGTGTGGGTTTCTCTCGCCTTGGTCTTTAACGCAATATTGTATTGGTATGCTTCGACGAAATTTGCACCCGATGTGGCAAAGCAGGTGGGGCTAGAGTTCCTCACGGGTTATGTGATTGAGAAATCACTGTCCGTGGATAACATTTTTGTTTTTGTCGTTGTTTTTGGATATTTTGCGATTCCACCAAAATATCAACATCGAGTTCTGTTTTACGGGATTTTGGGTGCTTTGATATTTAGAGCGATTTTTATCGGTATCGGCTCCGTTTTGATGCAGTACCATATGGTCGTTCTGATCTTTGGTGCCTTCTTGATCATTACCGGTATCAAAATGATGTTTCAGCCGGAAAAAGAAATGGATCCTTCAAAGAACGTGGTCATTCGAACTCTGAAGAAGTACATTCCGGTGACTCCTGGATTTCATGACCAGAGCTTTTTTGTTCGTTTGAATGGGGTGCTGCATGCGACTCCCCTGTTCGTGGCTTTGGTTTTTGTTGAATTTACGGACATTATTTTTGCGGTGGACTCAGTCCCAGCTATTTTCGCAATCACGAAAGAGCCCATGATCGTGTTCACTTCAAATATTTTCGCAATCCTAGGTCTGCGAGCTTTGTATTTTATGTTGGCCGGGGTGGTCGATAAGTTCTACCTGCTGAAGTACGGTTTGGCAGTCGTCTTGATTTTCGTAGGACTTAAAATGGTGTGGCTCAATGATGCATTTGGTGGCAAGTTCCCGATTTCTTGGAGCTTGATCATCATTGCAACTTGTATCGGATCATCAGTCGCCGCCTCGTTGCTGTTCCCCCAGAAGAAAGAGAACTAGCTCAGTGCTTTGGGCAGGGATGGCTTTGGGGTATCGGTCACGCAATTACGATGTGACCGATCCCGCTAGCCATTTGATGCCGCTAGCCAAGATGGTGGATTTCGAAGCAGACGTGGATTTTTTTATCGTGGAAATCTTGGGGGATCGTGGATTCAGAGATGTCTTTTACTTGGAAGGATTGGATCAGCTCCGAAGATAGTCTGAATTTACGCTTGTTATTCGAGAAAAGGAGCAAGCCATCTGGCTTTAACTTTTTCATGCAGTCGCGAACAAGCTGCACCTGATCTCGTTCGACGTCGAAGCTCTCTTCCATTTTCTTTGAATTTGAAAATGTCGGAGGATCAAGAAAGATGACATCATACTGCTCCGAGGGACGGAGCAGCCATTCTAGGACATTGTCTTGGATGATTATGTGAGTTTGAGAAGTTTGAACCTTCGCTCGTGAATCCTGTGAATCTTGCGAGCGAAAGGATTCTCGTTCGCATTTCAGTCCCAATTTATCAACGCTCAAATTGTTGGCTTTGAAATTTTCGAAAGCCCAATCAATGTAGGTCCCTGACATATCCACTGACGTGGTTCTAGCTCCACCCAAAGCTGCTTGCACGCTCACTGAGGCTGTATAACAGAAAAGATTCAGAACGGATTTGCCCCTGGTTTCCTTAAAGAGTCGATGGCGAAGGGGGCGATGATCCAAAAAAAGTCCGGTATCTAAGTAGTCAGATAGATTGATTCTTAATTTGGCAGCACCTTCTGTCACAAAAAAGAACTCTTCTGCATTTCCTAATCGAGTGTATTGTTGATCACCTTTTTGTCGTTCTCTTCGTTTTAAGTAGATCTTTGAAGGCGCCGGCTTAAAAATTTCAGAAACCGCAGCTAAAAAGAGTTCGAAATGCCCTTTCCCTTGGTCAATCTCTTCAGATTTATCATAGACAACAAAGGACTCTCCGTAGCGATCAAGAATAAATGGAAACTCAGGAATATCCCGATCATAGATTCTGTAAGCTTCAGTGCCAATGCGGCGAGCCCAAGGGTCTAACTTTTTGAAGTTTTTTTCGAGTCTGTTTTTGATCACGCTCCAGCTTTAGCGGATAATCAAGCTATGAGGCAAGAATTTGCATGGATTGAACATGAAAATAAGGTCTATGTGACCCAAGGCTTTCGCGAGTTCGGAAAACCCCATGCTCCGGTAACGATATTGATTCAGTCTATTTTTGATCTTTACCAAGATCTTTCGTTTTTTATTCTCAGGAAAAAAATTTTCACTACGGGACAAGCTACGGAATTTGAAAAATCCATGGTCTTCTTGGCTGGGAAAAGGCTTCAAGACAATTCTCGTTTTGATGAAGACCAATATGTTGGTCAAGGCATCGAGATTGTTCAAATTCAAGGTCCCGTGTTCAAGAGTCAGCTTGCGATAAAAGATGTTTTTCTAGAGCAGCCACTTTCGCAGTATCTTGAATCTGTATCGGTAACTCCCCAGATCGTAGCAGTCTATCTTACAGAGGCCTTGGACCGAGTGAGCCGTGGACAAGTTCTCCATGATCACAATCGTAAGATCGCCGCTGCGATCATTAGCTCACAAGGTCAATTGCTGAGGGCCTCCTTTGCCAACAATTATATGAATAAAACTCTTCATGCCGAAGTCTGCTGTCTTCAGAACTGTGACTATCAACAGGGCTGCTATTTGGTTGTGACTTTGAAGCCTTGTCGGATGTGTGCAGATATGGCCTGGCATTGGAGTGGTGGAGATCCAAGATTTGAGATCTTCTATTTGCAAAATGATCCAGGACCCAAGGCGCAAGGCAGTCGGCTTGAAAAAGAAGGTCGATTGAAATTACTTAAAAGTTTGCCGACGAACATTGATCAGCTCTGACTCAAATGAAAAAGGGACGCGAGGAGCGTCCCTTTCATGAGCAGAGAAAGTGGAATAATTCTGAAAGAACTTTAGTTGTTGCCTGCCTGTTGCAAGAGCTGATTCTTCATCTGATCAGCGCTCATCAATGCTCCTTGAGACAACAGTCTTTCGTGAGCTGCGCGCACTCGGTTCTGAGACATCATTTTCAGAACACCAATTTGCTTCACCTCTTGGCTGCCAGAAAATTCATAGTACGTATTAATCACAACATTATCGCAAACATAATCTGCACACAGGGCTTCATAAGTCATTCGAACGTTTCCAACCACTGTTGACTGGCGAGATGTCGATGAATATGAGCTTGGGTAAACTGTAATCATGGGTCCCATCATGTTGTTAATCATCACTTCAATTTGAATTGGGCCTGATGTCTGGCTATACCCAGGGTTGTATCCTGTATTTGTCATGTTTCTTTGGATTCGTGTCAGTTGAACCTGAGTCTGCATACCGTTGATCACGGATGTGCTCACAATGCCGTTACCATCCGACGAGATATTCCCGCTGATAGCGACGTTTGAACTGTTCTTATCTTTTTTACCGCAAGCTACCAGTGTGCTCGCTGAAACTACCATTACGGCTGAAAACCAAAGTGCTTTGTAAAACCATTTCATAAACTCCTCCTCTGCTACGAGGAGGTAGAGCAACCGTTGTGCCAGAAATGGTGTCTCAGAATGAGACATATGATGAGGATCTCATTGGAAACGAAGGGTGCCCCTGCGTGACCAAGGCGCGCAACAAAAATTGTCTTTCGGCTGTCTAATTGTTTATCACTGCTGGAATCAGAGGTTTTTAGAGAAAAGCATAATTCTGGTAAAGAAGAACCACCGTACCAAGAACCAGAATACCGAGGAAAAAGACCTGACGTGCCACGCATCCTCCGAGTTTGTTTTGCCCTGCTCCATCTAGACATTCGGCCAGATCGAAAAAAATCTAGAGGGGGGGCCTTCAAGTATCACTAATTCTTAAATTTTCTGTCTCGACGGGAAACACCCTTGTCTTCTGATTTTCTCAACACGAGAATTTAGCCCATGAGAAAATTCTTAGCTGCTTTCAGTTTGATCTTGTTTTTAGGCTGCGCCCCTGCCGGCGATGCGCCTCGAGCTGGAACTGACGATAACGGTGCGGTGAGCACCGATTACAGCGCTTACTCAAGCCTCAGTTGGGAACAAACCGCTCCCAATGCTCGCAGCTGGAGTTTGCATGTTTTTGAGGCGATTGATCGACATGGTGAAGACCTTATCTTTGGATCAGAAGATGTGCTCAGTTTTTGTCCTCTCTACTATTCACTGAATAGAAAGGAGCGCATCGAGTTTTGGGGCTTTCTCTTCTCGGTGATTTCAAAGTATGAATCCAATCACAACCCCGCAGCCCGAACTCTGGAAGAGAATCGCCGCGATGCCATCAGTGGTGGCCCTTTGTATAGTGAAGGTCTTCTTATGCTGTCTTATCAAGATCAGCAAATTGTTCCGGAGTGCCAATTTGATCATCAAACTGATCAGAGATTAGCTGTCACAGATCTTCGAAGAAGTATCCTTCAGCCTAAGAATAATCTTGAGTGTGGGGTGCGAATCATGGCTCGTCAGCTCAAGAAGTATGACAGAATTGTCATCGGCAACGGAGCCCATTGGGGAGTGATTCAGTCAAATTCGCGGGTGCAGAAGATCCTTGAGATCATTTCTAGCACTCGCAAGTTTTCAAGCTGTCAGTGATTACTTGGTTGTTTCAAACATCGAGCGAGCGTAGGCACTTTTGATGTAAGAGGGTTCGTTGTTCTTCTTCATGCCGGCCACTCGCCAGTAGTACTGTTTGCCCTTTTCAACATTCACAGTGAACTGAGTGCCAGTTAAATAATTTTCGTTCACCACCAGCCATTTGTACATGGGGTCTGTTGCCACTTGCAGGTGATAGCCTGTCACTCCAGGAACTTCTTTCCAAGTCAAAGTGACTGAGGCTTCGCTCACCGAACTATACCAGTTAGGTTTGAGCTCTGAAGGTTGCCCCGGCTTTGTTGAAAGTTCCTTGGCAGGTTCAATGGGATTGTAAAGAGGTTTCCAAGTGTGAGCACCGCCCGCAGCCATCACTTGAGAAGAGACCAAAAGGATCGAAATCAGGATGGTTTTCATAGGTATTCCTTTCAAAATTAGAAGCTTTTTCAAAATAAGGGACCTCATTTCCAAAAACAACCAAGGAGCCGCTTGATTGGCCCCATGACGCATGCTATCACTCGCTTCGGTTGAACAGATGATCGCTGTGAAAACAGAGGAAAGTCCGGACTCCCTATGGCGGCGCAAGGGGTAACGCCCCTCCTTCAAGAGCAAACGCAAGAATGCCCGAGAAGAGGAACAGTGGAACAGAGAGAATGTCCAGGGCATGGATCCACAAGGCGGGAACGGGAGCCTTGAGGGGAGCTGCTGGAGTGAAAACAGCCAAACTCTGCGCGGAGCAAGATCAAATAGGGGAGCATAAAAAGTGCGGCCAGCATCTGCTTCCGGGTCAGATCGCTAGAGGGATCAAGCAATTGGTCTCCCAGAGGAATGATCATCCAGAGAGCCCTTCCGGGAAAGAGCTCTTGAGACAGAATCCGGCTTATGGTCAGCCAATCCCGATTTATGGGCCCTTCATTTTTTACCGGATGAAGGGCCCGACTATCATGTGTTTCTAACATGTGTTTCTAAAGTGGGTGGGTATGTTACGGGTCACATTGATTTTTTTAGCTCTTCTTTTTCTTGTGGCGGTTTCAAAAGCACAAGTTGCTGATGACCAACGAAGAATTCCAGAAGAGCGCAAAGCGGCAGTGAACCCACAACCCACCAAGCGTGATTTTTCAAGAATTAATTCTCAGCACAAGATTCTCATGGCTGTGGTCGACACGGGTGTGGATTACAATCACCCGCTCTTAATCAATCACATTCACTTCAACTTGAATACTAGCGGTCAGCCCACGGGCACAGGCTTTGATTTTTCAGCCGGTGACGCTTGGCCTTCGCCTTACATTGCAATCACGATTGATCAAAATTCTTCGGCACCCGCCGCTCGCCGCCAAGAAGGGGCTTTGCTAATAAAAAGATTAGAACATCTCAGAAAAGCACAACCCCAGTTCGCTCCTTTTTGGGATCCAGCTCGGAATATTATTCAAGAAATTAATCAGAGTTCTTTTCATGGAACTCATGTAGCGGCCCTCATGGTTTATGATTCGCCTGAGCTAGGCATTCTGCCGTACAGAGCTTATCCGTATCCGATGACATTCAGAGGCGATCAACCCACAGTGGATCTTTCTCAAGATGCTCTGATGAAGTCCGTGGAGCAGGCAGTGGCTGATGGCGCACGGGTGATAAATCTTTCTTTAGGTGTCACTCGGAACCGCGCCGTCGAAGGGCCTGAGAAGAAAGCTTATGAAGAACAGAAAAAGAGAATGGCAGCACTGCAGACTTTTGCGGCTCGTAATTCTCAAGTGGCATTCATCGCAGCTTCCGGAAATGAGGGCGCT
>JAJTIC010000029.1 GCA_021300175.1 Pseudomonadota bacterium | reverse complement strand
TTCGGAGATTTTTTAACTGTCACCAATGATCTTCATCATCGGATCTTGCTCCGAGTCACAGTTTCACCAATCGTGAAAGGTTTTATTCGAGTCAGCACTGGAGTAAACCTGGATTGGATGCGACTTTGGTTGGAGCCAGTCCGCGACTATGCGCAAAGAATTCAACACAGCATGAACGGCCCTAGACTCTGCAGACGGGTTTTCATACAATAAGGGGATGACCCAAGCCACTGTCGACCTCTCTTTAATGCTTCTTAATGCTGAGAATTTATTCCTCCTCAGTGATTCACCTCTGCAAGAGAGTCACCTAAACCTCGAACCCCATCAATGGAGTGCTCTTTCCACTTCTGTCTTTGATAACAAACCCCTTGAGAAGTGCCGAGCTCTCGCACAAATGATCACCGAGAAAAATTCAGATATAGTCATGCTCTGTGAAGTGGGCGGCTTTGAGAGCCTTGCAAATTTTAATCGTCTTTTTTTGAAAGATCATTACTCTCCAGTTTTGATCGAGGGAAATTCTGATCGCCATATTGATGTGGGATTTCTCGTTCGCAAGGGACTTCCATTTTACTTTGATCTTGTCTCTAACAAAAACAAATCTATTAACTATTTGTATCCCTTTGAAAGGGAAAGTTTGGACAATCCCCTTGTGGGAAAAACAGCCCAAGGGGCACCTTCTCATAAATTCTCCAGAGATGCTGCTGAACTGCACCTCTTCACCAAGGATCGCGAGAAGCCATTTGCGATTTTTGTTCTGACTCATTTGAAGTCCCGACTTGATCCTACTGGCGTTGATCCCAATGGCTTCGAACGACGCCAAGCAGAGCTCAAGACACTCCTTGAAATTTATAAGAACATTGAAGACAAGTTTAAGGGACAAGTTCCCATTTGTGTCTCAGGAGACTTCAATGGCAACGCCTCTGAGTGGAACACCGATCCTGAATTTCTTCATTTGTATCAGGAAAGCGCACTGAAGGACGTGTGCGCTCTGGCTGGCCTCACTCCTGAGGAAAGCACCACTTATTATCAAGTCAATCGAAGTTCACGCCCTGAGGGGCGCCAGATCGATTTTTGCTTTCTTTCTCCCTCAATGACACGGTATCTCGAGAAAGATTCAGTTCAAGTTTATAGATATAAAAATCATCTGGGCCTACCCATAGACCCACCAACGACACTTGATGCCAAATCAAAACTGCCCTCAGATCACTACCCTGTCTTGTTTTCACTGAAGCACCTCCCGATCAGTTGACGATTCAGAAAGTCAGGCTTAAAGTGCTGCCATGCCTGTACAAAAATCTGCGACTTATACATTTCAAATCTCAACGAGAGTGTCCTACAGTCACCAGGAAAGTCGGCCTGAAGCAGGATATCATCTCTTTGTATATAAGATTTCCATCAGTAATCAATCTGCAAGACCCGCCCAATTGATGGCCCGTCAGTGGATTATTACAGACGGCTTCGGACAAACAGAAGAAGTGAGAGGCGCTGGCGTTGTAGGCCTTCAACCCAAAATTCAACCGGGACAAACTTTTGAATATGAAAGTGCATGCCCTCTGATGACCACCTCTGGAAGCATGAAAGGCTCCTATCAATTTTTAGCTGAAGACGGATCCTCATTTGATGTGGATATTCCAGAGTTCTATTTGATTGCGCCCCAATCATTGCACTGATTAGGAAACGAGGGACGTCAGTTCCTGATTTCGAAACCAACAGACAATTTCACCAAGAGTTTGATCCATGACTTCAAAAGTGAGAGCTGGCGTGTCTGCACTTTTGCCAAAAACTTGCTCTGTCATATAAGGGACGTGAACAAACAAGAGCCGAGTTGAAAAATTGTTCTGAGCTAAAAACTGAAAACAGCGATAGTAAATCAAATTACAAATGAATGTCCCTGCAGAATTTGAAATCTCCACAGGGCAGCCCTTTGCCCTCAAATTCTGTAGCATTTGTCGTAAAGGCAATGGGCTCAAATAGGCCGTAGGCCCCTCAGGCAGGATGATCTTTTCTGTCATGAAGACACCATCTTCATCGGCATGACTAGCATCCATGAAGTTGATTGCCACTCTTTCGAGCCCAATTTGCTTGCGACCACCTGCCAGCCCAAGCATGATGATGGCTGCATATTCTTGTGTATTCATTGCAAATTGAAGCTGCTGCTGCAAAAGCTCCCAAGCTCGCCCATAAGAAACTGGCAACAACAGAGTCTCCACATACTTGGACGATTCATAGCGTTTCAACAACTGCTGGCTGGGATTTACTGTTTCGCCGAGAAAAGGTGCAAAGCCTGTGATAAGAATCTTTTTCATCAGAGCAATCCTTTACGGTGACTTCATATAGGCTTCCCACTGAGCAATGCCATGTCTTGCATCAGAGAGAGAACGTTCATACACGTATCGCTCGTGCAAACGCCCTTGCTTCCCGAACCAAAACTCGATTTGCCAAGGAATCACTTCAAAACCACCCCAATGCGGCGGCCGAGGAATGGGCAGTCCTTGAAACTTGGCTTCAAAACTCTTTACTTGCTCTTCTAGTTGCTGAATGGAAAAAATTTTCTGAGACTGCGCTGAAGCCCAAGCCCCAATCTGACTGAGGCGAGGCCGAGATTTAAAATACTCATCTGATTTTTCAGCGCTGAGTTTCGTCACGGTCCCTTGAATTCGTACCTGCAGATCCATGACGGACCAAAAGAACAGAAGACTAACTCGAGGATGAGCTTCGATTTCAGTTCCTTTTTGACTTTCATAGTTGGTGTAAAAAATAAAACCGTTGTCCGTGAGCCCTTTGAACAGAACTGTTCTCAGGGATGGAGCCCCATCGGGCCCTACTGTTGCCAAAGACATGGCATTAGGATCTTTTGGCACCTTAATTTCCGCTTCAGCAAACAGAGCTTTGAAATGATCAAAAGGATTTTGATTCAAATCAAAGCTCATGACTTTCCTCTCTGAAAACTACTTCTTGCGGGGAAGTATTTCTACCAGCTCAACATCAAAAAGTAGAACAGAGTTCGCCGGAATTCCCGGCCGAGCTGAGGGGCCGTAGGCCAGATCCGCTGGGATCCACAACTTCATCTTACCGCCTGGCTTCATCATCTGAAGAGCTTCTGTCCATCCTTTGATCACACCGCCCACAGGGAACTCTGCAGGCTGACCACGATCGTGAGAACTATCAAACTTCTCTCCGTTGATCAAAGTTCCCGTGTAATGTGCTTTTACAGTATCCTCCACAGTGGGTGATTTGCCTTTGCCTTCAGACACAATCTGATACTGAAGCCCAGAAGCTGTTGTTTTCACATCTGGATTTGCTTTATTCTTTTCCAAGAAAGCGGCACCTTCCGTTTTTGATTTCTCAGCTTCTTCCTGTTGTTTCTTCACAAGGCTTTCCTGAAGTTTCATCATCGCTTGCTGCTGTTCTTCAGGAGTCATTTTGCTTGGTTTTCCCGCAGAAACATCTTTGATCGATTGAGCCAAAACATCTGCATCAATCTCAATATTCTGAGACTTCAAGTTACTTCCAATCTGCTGGCCGATGGCGTAACTCGCTTTGTCTTTGTCATTCTTCAGTTTCTTTTCACAGCCTACAAAGCCAATGGCGAGTAAGCTCAAAGTGATCGCGAAAAGTCGTTGTTTTTTCATGATGTCTCCTGTCTATTTAAGATCTAAGGCCTTAATTTCAGTCTAGAAAGACATAAAAAGGAATCGGTTTTCGATGGTTAGCGCGCATGGTCATCAGCCAACATGGCAGCAGAGCGGGCTTTTCTTTCTGTCTCTCTTCTCTCTCTCGCAAGCCGCAAATCTGGTTCGTTTAGCCGAAGCCCCCCCTGATGTGATTGGCTTCTGGAGACTTTCTGTGGCAGCTGCAATTCTCTTTTTTATCGCTCGAGAGAGAACTCGGCAGTGGATCCCAAAAAAGCCTTCTCGGAAAGCTCTTTTCAGTAGCTTTTTTTCTGGAATGTTTTTTTTCGCTCACTTGTGGACTTATTTTTACGCCGCTCAGAATACTTCGATTGCGAGCGCAATGATTCTCTTCGCTATGAATCCACTGTTCACCGCCTTGCTCTCCATCTGGCTGTTGAGAGAAAGCTTTGCGCTCCGACTGGGTTTTGCTTACCTTTTTGCCTTTGCAGGAGTTTATCTGCTGGTGGATGCTCACTGGAACTCCTCTTTTCAAGCTGGGAACTTGTCGGCACTCGCTTCGGCGCTGCTCTATTCTCTTTATTTGATCTCCGGAAAAAGAGCGCGATCTGAGCTCAGCAACTGGCACTTCACTTCCCTCGCTTACACCGTGGCAGCTCTGTGTTTTCTTATCTCCGGGATAAGCCAAAGTCTCTCATGGACGAGTTACCCCGTTAAAACTTGGCTCGCGATTGGCGGTACAGTGCTATTACCGACTTTGCTAGGACATGTGATTTTCACCCATCTTTTGGGTTCTTTAAACATTAACTGGATGAGTTGTGGCAAGCTCACCGAGCCTGCCATGAGTGCTGCCGTGGCGTATGTGCTCTTTGCAGAAACTATTGGGCCAAAAACTCTCGGAGCCTTTGTCTTGACATCGATGGCTATTTTGATTCTCTATCAACCTTGGAAATGGATCAAAAAATCTTAAGACTGCTTCTCTTTTTCTTTCACAGAAGAAGCCATCGCATCTTTTTGAGTTTCGTGTTGAATTTGAGTTGCCGGCTTTTCATCCGTCTCATTTAAACCCTTTTTAAATCCACGGATCGCTTCGCCCAAACTTTTTCCAAGACCGGGAAGTTTGCTCGGACCGAAGAGGAGAAGGACAATACCCAAAATCAGTAATAATTCTGTCATACCGAGATTCATCGGAGCCTCCCTTGAGAGATGGGCCCAACCTAGGAGATCCCAGCTGGTTTGGCAACTTTTAAGTTTGAGGGATATAAGCCCGTGGTTTCTGAGATTGAAGCTCTTTGAGAACCATCTCAAGGCTGGCTGATGGCATGTATTTCAGCTCGAGCCCCAAGCCTGGAGGCAAAGTTCCTGCATCTTCACTTCGAACCCATCGAACAATTGCTCGCGCTTGCCAATCAGGTAAGACCAATTGAACCGCTTCACCTAATTTATACCCAGAGACTTGCTGAGAACGGACGAAAAGACCACCGCGTCCCAGCTGGATCGCTCCGCTCTGCAGGGCCTGACCAAAAGGAAGGTCTATTTTCAGCTCTTTCTTCGTCGCTTCGGAAGGCACTTGACTCCATCGACTGGCTGGATCCTGCAGCAATCGTGACACGGACTCTCTCAGTTCTTCCAAATGGAACGGCTTGGTAAAAAAACCTTCGGCACCTAAATCATAAGCTTCAAAGCTCTTCAAGTCTGCAAAGCCAGTGATTAAGAACACGATCGGACTTTGACTGTTCAAAGCTTTGATTTCGCGAGCCAGTGTCACTCCGTCACCGCCGGGCATCCGAATGTCTGAAAGAACAGCATCAAACTTCCTGCTCTTCACGAGTTCAAGCGCCTCTTTTCCGTTTTTGGCTTCAGAAACATCGGCTCCTTCATATGCAAACTCGTCTTTGAGGATTTCTCTTAAATCTGGCTCATCATCGACAACGAGGACTGTTTTTCCCTTGAACATAGCTATAAGTTTAAGTTCAATAAAACATCAAATCAACTTTCTTCCTCTTTAAGGTTTGGTGAAATGTGCTTGGACTAACGTCTGCTGAGAAGTTCTATAACTTTTGGAAATGGATCCAACGATGGGGCCTTCTCATTGTGCTCTTTGCTCTGCTCCTGACTGTTTTTCGACTCATAGCCTGGCTTTATTACGGACTGCCCGTTCACTTTGGGGACCTATTGACCCAAGTCTTTGAAGCATTCTGGCTGGGTTTTCGCTTTGATCTGAGTATTCTCTGCTATTTGCTCGTTATTCCTCTTCTCAGTCTGACTTTTCTTTCTTTTCTCGGTCAAGATCGTTGGATTAGACCCTTTGGACGTTTTCTCAAGTTCTACTTTTTTATGACTTTTGGGACTGTGGCCTTTTTATCGGCCATCAATCTTGGTTACTACTCCTACTTTCAAGATCACCTCAACATTATGGCGTTTGGTTTTTTTGAAGACGACACATGGGCTTTATTGAAAACTTTTTGGCTGAATTATCCGGTCATCAAATATGCTTTTTCATTTTCATTCTTTCTCTTGATTCTTTGGAAGTTGATTGGTTACTGCCTCGAAGGTTTTCCTCAGCAACAGCGCTTTGAGAAAATGTCCTCTGGTTATTTGATCCTCTCCATCTTTGCTTTCTGGGTAGCCATTGGCCTCGGAGCTCGAGGTTCTTTCGGACTATTCCCCCTGGGACCTGCTGACACTTCAATCTCGAATGATTCTTTTGTGAACTATCTGTCCTATTCCCCCATCCACTCTCTTCATCGTGCAGTTAAGCTCAAAAGCAAAATCACTGAAGTTGAAGATGGAAATCTTCGAGAATTCAACTATTCGGACCCTCGGCAAGCTTTTGCAGACTACTTTGATGTCGCTTTGGAAAAAGTCCCCACAGACCCCTTAGACCTTTTAGAGAGAAAATTCCAAAATCCCAAAGTCGCCCACTCCCCTCATGTTGTTTTAGTGGTGATGGAATCTTTTGGAAACTACTGGATCCAAAAGCACACAGAGAAGTTTAATCTCCTGGGCGGACTCGAAAAACATTTGAAAGAAGATTTCTATTTTCCCGATAGTCTGCCTGGCACTCAAAGCACCATTGGCTCCATTGGAGCTTTGCTCTCAGGAACTCCGCATCGCCCTTTTTCTCCTTTTTTGACCGAATCCCACTATTTGCAAGTGAGCTTTTCGACCAGTCCGGCCAAATTTTTTAATCAAGCTGGCTATCAAACTCGATTCATCTACGGCGGCCAAGTTGGCTGGCGAGACGTGAATAAGTTTGCAAAGACCCAAGGCTTCCAATCTATCGAGGGGGATGTAGAAATTGAAAAAAAGCTCGCTCGTCCGCTTGAAAAGCACTCCTGGGGCATCTTTGACGAAGATGTTTTCGATTACGTCCATCAGCTTTTGAAAGAGGCCACGCAGCCCCAGTTGATGGTCGTTCTCACGACGACCAATCATCCCCCCTACGAACTCCCAAAAAGTTATCGGCTTTTAAGCCTGGAAATCCCCACCGAACTGCAAAGTAAGTTTAATGTAGACCCGCAGATCATTGAATCCCGCTTCCGCGTTTATCAGTATTCGAACTTCCACTTGTCGCGGTTTCTTGAGAGAATGAAAAGTGACCCCCTAGGACAACACATTTTAGTTTCTGTGACTGGCGATCATGCATTTCTACTCACTCAATTTCCTGAAAATGACTTTCTCGACAAATGGGGTGTCCCCATTTATTTCTACCTGCCTCAGAGTTTACGACCCACTGATTTCAAGCCAGTGGCGGCTTCCCACTTAGATATTTTTCCCACCCTGATCGAACATTCAGCAAGCTCTGGAAGTTACCGAAGCTTTGGACAAAATTTGTTTCAACCTCGTCAGACACCCATGGCCACTCACTCTTCACGAATTGCTGTGGCTGAGTTCGGAGGAATCTTTGCAGGACGTGGAGACGCTTTCAATGCTTTTCGCTGGAGTGATGATCGACACACGCTTGTCGAAACTGAGGCCACTCCGCAGCATCAACAGCTTGCCAAAAAATATAAATCACTGATGGCTTCAGCAGATTACTTTTTCCAACAAGAGCAAAGAAAATCCAAGACCGCTCCTTAAAGTCATGCTACCAATCATTGCATGACTTTGCTTGAGCCCCAATGGAAGTTTCTCAGCGACTCTTGGTCCATGATGTTCGTGGGACTCATTGCTTGGATTGGCTTTTTCGTTTTAGCGTATGCTCACTCTTATTTTCATGATTCTCGCGACAGACTGAAGTTCTTCCCAGCCATCATCGCTTTTGCCCTTGCCATGATCGGTGTTGTGACTTTTGATGATTTGATTCTTCTGTTTCTTGCTTGGGAGGCCACGAGCCTCATTTCTTATTTCCTCATTGCTTTTGACCCCGAAAGTCCTAAAGCTCGAAAATCTGCTCTCCAAGCACTTGTGATTACCGGATCTGGGGGATTAGCCCTGCTCGCGGCTCTTGTTTTGATCTATCAACAAACAGGAACACTTTCGCTCACAGTGCTTCTGAGTCAACCCGAACTTCTCATAGAATCCCCAGAGCTTCCTTGGATTGCAGGTTTAGTGATTCTTGCAAGCTTCACAAAATCAGCTCAGTTCCCATTTCATTTTTGGCTTCCTGGCGCCATGACAGCGCCCACTCCAGTCAGTAGCTTTCTCCACTCAGCGACCATGGTCAAAGCTGGGATTTACCTCCTCTATCGCTTCGAGCCTCTGCTGTCTTCATGGTGGCTCTTCAAGCCAGCTTTAGTCTCAGTTGGCCTTGGCACTTTTGCCATGATGAGCTTTCGTTCGTACTTTCAGAAAGATTTAAAATCCGTTGTGGCTTTCACCACTGCCGGCGCCCTGGGCCTGATGACTGCTTTGATTGGCTGGGGGACCGAGACTTCTCTCAGAGCTGTTTTTCTTTTCGTCATTGCCCATGGTCTTTACAAAGCTTCTTTGTTTTTCCTCGTCGGGCATTTAGACCATCAAACTTCCAGTAAAGAGGTAGGAGCACACTATGGCCTGCGGCAAGTTTGGCCCAAATCTTTCACTGTTTCAATATTTGCTCTGATGGCCGCTTTGGGCGCAGGGCCTTTTCTCGGTTTTGTGGCAAAAGAAACTTTTCTTTTTGAATTCTCACACTTCACATGGGTCGTTATCCTCGGACTTCTCTTTAATAACTTCTCAACTTGTTGGATTGCCCTCAGGCCCTATCTGGGAGAAAAAATTTCCCATCCCCACTCCCAAGAAAACTTTGGCTTACTGTGGCCCGTGCTGGGTCTCACGCTCACTCATCTAGCTTTGGGCATCACGATTTCCCTCTGGAGCCCACAGTTCTTTGGTTCGGCACTTCATCTATGGCATGGCTTTAACCTTCCTCTCGCGACTTCTTTGGTGTTACTTCTCGCAACTCTGTGGATGCTCAAAGCACCAGTGCCCACTTCGCCTTGGAGTTTTCACGAGAGCCCACGTTTTTTTCAGCTGTGGGACGGGCACTTGTCTGTCGCTAAACTGTGGACTCAAAAAACACAGAACGGATCTTTGACCTTTTATCTGTTTATGGTTTTTGCGGGAGCCTGCTTTTTGTTGATGACTCATGGATCTCATTTCTCGGTTCCTTCAGTCACACAAGTTCTTGGGATCGAACTCCTGATTGCTATCATGGTCCTCACTGCTTCTGTGTTCTTGATGATCGAGCGGAGGGTGTTTCCTTTGGTACTTGGGCTGAGTCTTGTGGGCTCAGCTGCCTCACTTTATTTTATTTATTTTGGAGCTCTGGATTTAGCGATGACTCAACTTGCAGTGGAAGCCCTGAGTTTATTGTTCTTTGTGATGGTGCTCAAAAAAGTTCCCCATCTTCTCGATCGAGCCAAAGATCCACGCTGGGACTCAGTCCTTGGGAGGATCACTCGCTGGAGCACATCAGTGCTCAGTGGTGGTTTAGTGTTTTGGATTCTTTGGGTAGCGAGTTCCACTCAACACCCTTCTCAACTTCGTCAGTATTTTGCTGAGAATTCTCTTCCCCTCGGTCATGGCGCGAACGTTGTGAATGTGATTCTTGTCGACTTTCGGGGACTTGATACGATGGGCGAAATCACAGTGCTTGGCATTGCTGCTATTGGTATTTGGTGGATGATTTCAAAGAGGACCGAGCGATGAAAAAGTCCCTGATCTATTCGACAGCTTTAAAATTGATTTCTCCGCTTCTTTGGGCTTTTGCATTTTGGATCTATTGGCGAGGCCATAATTTGCCCGGTGGCGGCTTCATTGGCGGTCTGGTCGCTGGGTTGAATGGCTGCTTGCTCTTGATTGCAAATCATCAGCGAACCACTTGGGCAGGACTTCGACCTTCGACTTGGGTGGGCCTCGGCTTGACGGTGGCCCTGATGAGTTCTCTCATAGCTCCCGTCCTGGGTTTAGACTTTATGAAAGGTGTTTGGGTGCAGTGGCCCCTGCTCCCGCTGTTAGGCACACCCATGCTTTTTGATTTGGGAGTTTTCTTGCTGGTGTTCGGAATGGTTCTTCAAGTGTTCCAATTGTTATGGACTCAGAAGGAGAACTCATGAATTTGATTTTTTCATTTGTGATTGCTTGGCTCTTTGGCTTTGGTGTTTACCTTTTGTTAAAGCCAAGTTTTTTAAATTTAATCCTTGGCTTGGGGCTCATCTCCCATTCCGTGAATATGGCGCTATTCTTTCTCGGCGGACTTTCTCCGGGCTCTCCCTCGATCGTGAGCGGCGGTGAAACGAAACTACACACAGCAGCCCTTGATCCTGTCCCTCAAGCTCTGGTTTTGACAGCTATTGTGATTGGATTAGGCATGCAAGTCTTTTTGCTCGTGGCCATTAGCCAAAAAAAGAAAATGGATGGAGCTTCGTCACCAGAAAGCATGGTGGAAGATGCCTGATCTGGATTCGAACTTGGCGGTGGCTCCACTCATTCTTGCGTCGTTTTTCGGAGTCACTTCTTGGTTGTTGCAATCACGACCACAGCTCGCAAAAGTTTGGAGTTACTTTGGCTCTTGGATCGGCCTTCTTGTTTCTGGAAGCCTTTTCGCCTTAGTGCTTAAGTCAGGTCCGCTGTCCTTGCAGGCAAGTAGTTGGCCTGCCCCTTTTGGGATTAGTTTTCATCTCGATCTCTTGTCCCTGATTTTGATTTTCATTTCTTATGTTCTGCTTGTCGCCTGCCAATCTTTTGCTTTTGGTTTTTTTGAAGATAAAGACTTCCCGGCTTTTAATTCATTGCTTCACTTTCTCATGATGGGTGTGATCGGAAGTTTTTCAACGGCTGACTTATTTAACTTGTATGTGTGGTTTGAAGTTTTGCTGATTTCTTCCTTTTCTTTGATGGGATCTCGCGAGTCTTCAAGATCTATGAGTGGTCTCATCAAGTACATGGTTTTGAATCTCGCAGGATCGGCGCTTTTTCTTTTAGGCCTTGGTCTTCTTTACAACTCAGCCGGAACCCTGAACTGGCAACAAATCAACGAGATGAGCCAGTTCTCGCCAGCTTTTGGATGGAGTGCGATTCTTCTGCTGATTGCTTTTTTAATAAAAAGTGGAACTTTTCCTTTTTATTCTTGGCTTCCCACTTCCTATCCTTCGGTTCCAGCTCCACTGCTCGCGCTTTTTGCAGGGCTCCTCACAAAAGTGGGCGTGTACACCCTTGTTCGCTTTTACGGCCTGGGATTTCCTGGAGCCGAGCACCTCAATCAGTGGTTTTATCCTCTGGCGGGTGCCACCATGCTTTTCGGAGTTTGGGGAGCTGCCAGCCAATTTGGAACCAAGTCGATTTTGAGCTTTCATATTATTTCTCAGATTGGCTACATGGTCATTCCTTTGGCCTTGGGAACACAGTTAGGAATTGCTGTGGCTGTTTTTTATCTGATTCATCATATGATCGTGAAAACGAACCTGTTCCTCGTTGCTGGATTGATTGAAAAAAAATATGGTTCCACAGATTTAAAAGCTTTAGGCGGTCTTCGCCATGATTTCGTTTTGGCTTTGGGATTTTTGATTCCTGCGCTCTCCCTCGGGGGTGTCCCTCCGCTGTCAGGATTCTGGGCTAAATTACTGGTGATCGACGCTCTCGCTCAAGAACAGAAATATATTTGGCTGGGTATTTCCCTTTTTGTTGGGCTCTTTACTCTATATTCTATGACAAAAATTTGGTCGGAAGCTTTTCAAAAGGCTCCAGAATCTCCGGCTTTTAAATCTAAAGTGGACTTGAATCACTCTTCTTATCTGTGGATGATAACTCCCATTTTTGTCTTAGGTGCTTGGACTCTGGCTCTCGGTCTTTTCCCGAGTTTGTTTTATTCAGTTGCAGAATTGGCGGCACGATGAAAACACTCTTTAAGAAACTCAAACTGTTGGTTTTTTTCATCAAAGAACTGGTTCTCGCAAATGTCCAAGTGGCCCTCTGGGTCTTTAAAGATAAAAGCCTGATGAAACCAGCCATTATCAAAATGCCTCTCAAAGCCAAAACAGATTTGCAAATCACGGTTCTCACTTCTCTGATTACTCTCACACCGGGAACACTCAGCCTCGAAGTGAGTCATGATAAGAAATTCTTGTGGTTCCACTGCTTGCATACGGAAGATATTCCTGGAACGCTAATTTCCGTTCAGCAGGGCTTTGAAGCGATGATCATGGAGGCCTTTCCATGATCATTATTTACGCTTTTTGCATTCTCTCCTTTGTGGTTTCGACCCTTCTGGGAATTCTGCGCTTTATTAAGGGCCCTCATCAGAGCGACCGAGTGGTGGTCTTTGATCTCTTTGGAAGCTTGTGGATGTCTGCTTCGGTGATCTGTGCTTTGTACTTTGACCAACCCATTTATTTGGATGTGGCCCTCCTCATTGCTCTTGTCTCCTTCGTCGGTTCTTTGGGGGCGGCCGTTTACTTTGAAAGGAGCGGTGAAAAATGATTCTCTCTTTTCTTTCAGGACTCTTTCTTGTTTTAGGAGCCTTGTTTTTACTTCTTGCTGGCATTGGAGCTTGGGTTTTTCCTGACTTTTTCACTCGAATGGCAGCTGTTTCTAAGGCCAGCACGTTAGGTGTGACCTTGATTCTCATCGGAGCTCTCTTTCATTGTACTGATTCTTCCAGTGTCATGAAAGTTACTGCAGCTTTGTTCTTTTTGTTTTTAGCAAACCCTGTCGCTAGCCATTTGTTAGGACGAGTCGCTTATAAGAATAAAATTCCTCTTCATCCAAGTACTCAAGATCAAGGTCAAGATTTGTGGCCTTAAGGCAGCAAGGTTATAAAAAATCTTTTTTAAGCCCCGAACTGGCCAGAGCTTTCCAGAACCGATTTGGTCAAGAACTCACCCATTGCTTGAGGTCCTGGAAGAAGAGCGCCTCTCCAGCCGATCTCTGCGCCAAAGTTTTGATTTTTTTCTTTCAGAAAGAGCGCCCCAAGTTGTGGAAAGGGAGCTTTCATCAGGATCAGGATCTTCAAACATTAAGTTCCTTTTCGTCTCCAGAACTTGAATTTTTTCGGGAAAGAAATCTGCGTGCCTTGCCCCCGTCAGTCGCTCGAGTTCTCTGCTTGTGGGAGGCTGGGGTTTACCATCTGGAACTGTGGTCCACAATTCCGACAGCCGAACAGGTTTTAGATCTTCAAACTCAAGGGCGAAGATGCGTGTCCCTCCTCGATCATGATTGGGGAGCCTTCCCTTTGGGTGAACGAGATGTCTTTTCCTTTCTGATTCATGATCTAATCCATGCCGATCACTTTTTCAAAGATCCTCGGTTGCGCGAAGCTCAAATGAGCTTTGCTCAGCAAATGAAGAACCTGCTCTTGCACCCAGTGATCCAGGAAAAAAGACAAAATGTAAAATGGAACTCACAAATTGAGTATTTGATTGCAGATATGAATACTCATCCCCTTCACTTGATGAAAACTTTGAAATCCCTTTTAATGCCCGAACTTGAAACGGGGCGGTTGCAAGCAAAGGATTTTCAAAATCAACTGGGATGGAGCCTTACTCAATGGCAAGCTTTTGCGAGACTCAATACTCCTTTGGAGAAAGGCCTTGAGTTCAGAGAGCTCCTCCTCCAGCAAGCTCAATTCCGCTCCTCAAAGTCACCCGGTGGAGAATCTAAGACCTTAGCCCTCGACCAAAACTTCAGCCTGTCCTTAGCCTACTCCAGACACAGCGCTTCCTTCGAAGGAGAAAGCGAGACAAAGGGGCCTTATCTTTTGTAGTTTTAAAACTTTCCGCTTCGGCACAGAAAGGTCATGAACGATGAAAAAGATCAAAGTAGCAAATCCCGTAGTTGAACTTGATGGCGATGAAATGACACGCATCATTTGGAAATTCATCAAAGATAAACTCATCCTGCCCTATCTAGAAATCGACATTAAGTACTACGATCTCGGGATGGAATACCGGGATAAAACGGATGACAAGGTCACTGTCGAAGCTGCTGAAGCCATCAAAAAATACAACGTGGGTATCAAGTGTGCCACCATAACACCTGATGAAGCGCGCGTGAAAGAATTCAAATTGAAGCAAATGTGGAAGTCCCCCAACGGAACTATCCGTAATATTTTGGATGGAACTGTCTTCCGGGAACCCATTATCTGCAAAAACATTCCTCGCTTGGTTCCTAACTGGACAGCTCCGATTGTGATTGGTCGCCATGCTTTTGGGGATCAGTACCGCGCCACAGACTTCGTGACGCGAGGAAAAGGTAAATTGACCATCACTTTCGAAAGTGAAACCGGAGAAAAAATCTCGCATGAAGTTTACAACTTCAAAGGCGACGGAGTGGCTCTTGCCATGTACAACACAGATGAATCGATCCGAGGTTTTGCTCAGTCATGCTTTAATATGGCTTTGTCCAAAAAATGGCCTTTGTATTTATCAACAAAGAATACAATCTTGAAAAAATACGATGGTCGATTCAAAGATATCTTCCAAGAAGTTTACGAGAAAGAGTTCAAATCTAAGTACGAAGCAGCAGGAATCACTTATGAACACCGCTTGATCGATGACATGGTCGCGAGCGCTCTGAAGTGGAATGGAAATTTTGTTTGGGCTTGTAAGAACTATGATGGAGATGTGCAAAGTGACACCGTCGCTCAAGGTTTTGGTTCCTTGGGTCTCATGACCTCTGTGCTGATCACTCCAGATGGTAAGACGCTGGAAGCAGAAGCCGCCCACGGAACTGTGACCCGTCACTACCGCCAACATCAGCAAGGGAAACCCACGTCGACAAATCCTATCGCTTCAATTTTTGCTTGGACTCGGGGACTTGCTCACCGCGGAAAGCTCGATAACAACTCAGACCTGATCAAGTTTGCAGAGACCCTCGAGAAAGTGTGCGTGTCGACGGTAGAAGCAGGATTCATGACCAAGGATTTAGCTGTTTGTATTTATGGAGACAAAGTTCCTTCGGATAAGTACATGAACACGGAACCATTTCTTGAAAAGTTGAACGAAAATCTTCAAAAAGCTTTGGTTCAGTAATGTTCACAATCCTCTTTGAGGATCAGTATCTGATTGCAATTGATAAACCGCCGGGGCTGCCCACGCAGCCCACGGTGGATAAGTCTCGCCCCAGCGCGCTTTCCCTGCTCGAGAAACAGCTCCCAAATGTAAAGATCTATTTACACCACCGACTAGACCGCGACACCTCGGGAGTTCTGATTTTTTCAAAATCATCCGCAGCGAATAAGCCACTCACAGAAATGTTCAAAAATCACGCTTTTGAAAAGACCTATCTGATGTGGACCAAAAAATCAGCTCAGCCACCCGAAACAAAGACTTGGACCATCGATAACTATTTAGCACCTGTCAAAAAAGGGTCTCGCATCGAACGAATGGTGGTTGTAAGGTCTGGTGGCTGGCATGCCCTCACTAATTTTGAATGGCTCGAAGAAAGCTCATTTGGTTACTTGATCAAAGCACGACCCAAAACAGGCCGAACACATCAAATAAGAGTTCACACCGCCCTCTCCAAAAGACCTATTCTTGGTGATTTCCTTTACGGAGGTAAATCCTCGGAGGTTCCACGGATGATGCTCCATGCAGCTTCTTTAGAATTTCATCACCCCATCACCGGGGAACTCTTGAAAATTGAATCCCCATGGCCAAAAGATTTTAGGCGATCACTGCTTTAACCTTCGAAGTAAGATTGCTTTAGTCATGATGATCTAAAAATGATTGAATGATGTCTCTGCGAGCAACAATGCCTAAGGGGCGGCGCTGAGGATCTAGTACAAGAACGCGACGGACGTTATCTGTGAGAAATTTCTTGAAGAGGTCCTTAAAAGAAGCGGCGGGACCTATGGTGATCAGCTTGTCTTTAGGAGGAAGCTTATCAAGATTCTCCCCGATAAAGGACTTGAGTCCTACTAAGACACCTAATTTCATTAAATCTAACTCGGAGACAACCGTGACTACCAAGTTGTCCCGGTCTACAACGGGGGCTCCGCTAATCTGGTTTTGTACTAAGAACTGTATGCATTGTTCAACCGTCATCAGCGGAGTCATGCACTTGACCGGTGAGGTCATCACATCTGAAACAATCACATCTTTGACTGTGACTTTACCACTCATCCTTCAAGTGTAAGCGAGATTACTTAAGCCGGCAAAGTATGTTGTCACAACCCCGAGGGTGAGAGACCCTATTGTTTTAACGTCTCGAGATGATCTTTACGCGGTTAAAAAGTCTTTCACAGATCTCAATTTGAGTCACTGCAACTGAAATCCTCAGAGCCCATCTCAGGGCCTCAGAGAGGAATTCCCTAAATCCATAGCGAAGGCGACGGCCACTTTTGTAAAAAGTGCAGAATGCTCAAAATTCAAGCGAGCATCAATGATGTCTTTTCTCGAGTGGATTTTTGAATTCATATTACCACTGTTACTTTCAAAGGGCATGAGGGTCGGGAAGCCCTGACGAAACCAAGACGCGTGATCACTGCATCCATATCCACAAGAATCATAAATAATTTTTGCATTCAAATAATGGCGATTCAATTCTTCTAAATAATCTCTGAGCCAAGCGCTCGTAAAATCAGTCATGCTGCCAATAACCATGGCCCCAGAACCGGGAAATAGTGTCATATCCAACTGAAGGACGCCAACCACATCCTTGCGATCTTGATGATAGGACTTTGCTATCTCAGCCGAGCCTAAGAGCCCCTGCTCTTCCCCCGCGTACCAAAAAAATTCAAGGGTCCTTTCAGGTTGACCCTTTTCAAGAACCAAGGATAGTGCCTGAATTAAATTTGAAGAACCCGAAGCATTATCATCAGCGCCCGGCGCTCGTCCTCCATCTTTAGAGTTCACCGAATCCAGATGACCGCCAAGGACAACAATTTCTTGCGGACGAGCTTTGCCTAAAAGTCGCACCCGAAGAGATTTTTGTTTGGTCGATCGGTGCTCCACGAGATCCACTGTCGCAAAATCTGAAAACACACTGGTCATATTTTCAAGGCGCATTTTCAAAGCTTCCACGTGAATGTTCGGATCTTGCTGCCGAGCATCTCTTGAATCATAGCTGGACAGCCAAGTGACCCAGGCTTTGAGGCTTTCTGCATCGACTTTTGAGATTTGCTCCACAATTTCCTGACGTCTCTGAACAGGGATTGCGCGGATTTTTAGGGAAGCGCTGTGCTGCTCTTTTTCGACAAGATCGCCCAATTCTTTGAGTTCATCAAAAAGCGTGAGCGTTCGTTGCTGATCATCCAACGACTCAAAACCGGCACACTTTCCCATTTGGTGGGAAATTTGAGAAATCTTTTGCTCTTGCTCGGGTGTAATGACTGTGTAGCCCACACCACTTCTGGACTCACTTGCCAAGAGCGGCAGCCCCAAGGCTCTGATCGTCGCTACATCGGTAAGGATGGGTTTGTACTGGTAGTCCCCCATCGGTACATGAGCCGAAACTGAAAAACCCAGAAGCAAAGACGCCCATGTCAAACTTCGAAAAATCATAACCACCATCCTGCCTGAGAAAGTCAAAGGCTAACCCTATACAAAATACCTGGTAAACTCTTAGACAGCATAAACAAAATGATGTTTTTTAAAACAAAAAAATGATTTCTCACTCTAGGTCAATAGAAATTGCTATACTAAAGCCCTATGGGAAAGCTCATCTCAGTAGTCAGTCTTTTCGGGTTTTCAATGATGGCTGCGGCAAGTGCTGCCAAGGCATCCGAAGTGTGTTTGAACACTCGTGCGACTCATCAAATTATCATTCTTCCTCCGACGGGCGGAGCTAACTCTGCAGATCGATCACTTTTCAAAGCTCTTTGCAGAAGAGGTCATGAAGTTCGTATCTTGGATTACTCTCAGAAATCAGGGTTAACCACTGACCTGAGCATCCACGACAGGTTCAGCCGCGAAGTGCTGACCGAAATCGATCGTCTTCTTGGAAGAACTGAAAAATCCACTGTCTTGATCGGAGCCAGCCTAGGCGGTCTCTACACTTCGATGGCATTTGGTTACTCTTTAGAAAATCAAGCGGAGTTTCCCAACTTACCATGGATCAAAGCGATTGTTTTGACGGTGGCGGGTGGTCAACTTTCAGAGATTCTTGCGAATTCTGAACTCAAGGCCGTAAAAGAACAACGAGAACTCAGGTTAAGAGAACTTAGTATTTCCGGTATTCAGGATTATCAACTCCAACTTGAAAAGGCGATTTCTTACGATCCGCTCAAGTGGGCCCGGCCAGATAAAAAAAATAAAGTTCTCATGTTTAACTCAAATAATGATTCGGTCGTCCCAACCTCAACCCAAGAAAAGCTCTGGAAAGCTTGGGGAGAACCTCAAGTCGTTCGGCTATCGACGAACCACCAGTTCAGCATCGGTCGTGTTTACTTTTTTATGGAAGACCGAATCGATTCTTTCGTGAAGGGACTTTAGCCTCCACATCGCGACAATTCACTGCTCTGAAGTTTCTGAACTTGTAAACAGTTGCTCAAAATTTCGAGCTCAACCAGCTGGAGATCTCGCTCAAGCTCTAGAGCCAAGTTGTCGGCATCAATCAAGTCAGAAAGACCGATACGTCCATCAAAGAACTTCTCTTCTTCAGATTTTTTTGTCTTTGAGGACTCCGCAAGCAAAACTCTCATCTTCTTCCTCCAAGCGTAAAGATTTTTTAGTCGATCGATTTGCTGATCAAGGACCGAGCTCTCATAGTTGGCCAACTGAGCTCTTTGAAGGTCGAGTTGTGCTTTCTTTTGTACGATCATCTGAGATTGTTTCGATCGCAATCCATCTAGGGGAATCTCCCAGTACACTCTGAGACCCACTTCACTCACCCTATGATCTACCAGATTTCTTCCATCCGATTGTATGTTTCTGGCAAAAGCCGAGATTTGGGGCCAGCTCACCTGAGCCATCTTTTTTGACTCTTGCAGCAGAGCTTCAGATTGAGCTGCAAGGGCTTTCACTTGCTGACTTTCACTTCGTGTTAGGTTCAAGTTTAATTCCGACATCAGCGGAAGCTCAAACTTCTCACCAATTCTCAGAACATTCTCAGAATTAAGGAAAGCACTCAGTTGTTTCTGATCAATCAAAACTTTTTCTAACTGCTGCTCAGCTCTCTCTTTTAAAACTTGGACCCTCAACAGATCAGCTCTTGAGACTCTTCCTCGCGCCACAAGTCCAGCCATATCGACAAGTCTCTGCTTGAGATTGCTGATTTGTAAATTGAGAAATCCATTTTGAATCTCTATTTCTTTGTGTGACATGACCATCAGAGCATATTTGATTTTTGTTTCGGTTTTTAAATTGCCTGTTGTCAGTTTCTGCGCTTCCAAATTCTTCAGAGCGGCCTTGCGGCCACCCAGCATCTCAGAAGGATAGAATATCTTTTGCTCGATCTCTACTTTGACATCTAGCCGACTTTTATCTTCTGCCTTTAAGGGGCCGAAACTCGAATTGGTCATGAGATCGTCGTTCCTTTCGAAGGCTTCCGCTGCGATCGATGCTTTGGGAAGCCATGTCTCACGCCATTGTGCCGACTCTTTCGATTTTTCACCCTCCAAAGCGGCTTCCAAACTCAACGCTTCTTGCGTTTGCCCAGCCCTCTGTAAAATATCTTTCAGACCAATTTTACCCTGTGCATCTGCCGCAGGCATCCTTAAAAAACTTAAGAGCAAAAATGCAGGCAGAATGATTGGAATCGATTTTTTGAGCGAAGCTCCAAAAAACAAACGATAGAGTGCTGGCACAACAATTAAAGTAGCCACGGTTCCTGTAATCAATCCCGAAATCATCGTCCACGCCAAAGGTGGCCACAGAGAAGAATCTTCGAGCGCTAAAGGAATAAGTCCTGCCAGCGTGAGAGTGGTCGTCAGAAAAATTGCTCGGATACGACTTTTAATCGCCTTCTCTAAACTTCCGGTTTCTTCCAGGGCCTCAAGCAGCAAAATAATATTATTCACTGAAATACCTACCAAAGCCAAAAGTCCCAAAAGGGACATAAATCCAAAAGGCGCTCCCGCAAGCCACAGTCCGGGGAAGACACCTAAAATAGTGACCGGTAGAGCCAAATTGGCAATAAGAACTTTTCGGTAGCTCTTAAACTCAAGAAGCAAAAATAGAATCAAGAGGGACATCGCAAGGGGTACCACTTTCAGAATAGATGTGTTCGCATCTCCAGCTCCTTCAGCATCTCCCCCGAGCTCGAACCGCTCCCCCTTCTCTAATGAAAATCCTTGGACGATCCTGTCCAGATCTCCAGAGACTTCACTGAATGTTGAACCTTGATCCAAATCCGCAAGAGCTCGCAAGTAGGTTTCAGAGTTTTTCCTCCGAATGACTGATACCGAGTCAACTTTTTCAAACTCCACAATATCTCCGAGAGTAAAATCGCGATCCCTTCCTCTCAACGCAACAGCTTGTTTGAGCTCCTCCTGGCTGAGGTTTAGATTTTCCTGAGCTCGAACTCGAACCACCAAAGGTTCTCTCTCAAATCGGAAATTAGAAACAGGAACACCCGTGGAATAAAAAGCAAGAAAAGCATTGATTTCTCTGTTTGTGAGCCCCACAGAGGACGCTACGGAATCCTTCGTTTTCGCCACCATCGTTTTGAGACCATGGACTTCGTCTACACGTACGGCACGAAGCTTGTTCAAAGTCGAAAACTGTTTTCTGAGATACTGGCTCGCCTCTTCAATCCGTTCCTTCCTTTCTGAGAAGAACCGAAGCTCCACTTTCGCATTGATCGGGGGGCCTTGCTGCAAAAAGAGAGCGACAAAACTAACTTCAGGGAAAATTTCTTTAAAATGCTTCTCAAGTTCCAGACCTAATTCTTTCATGGGAGTCCCCGGCTTCACTGTCAGAAGAAGTTGTCCCACCTGAGGTGCTCTTTGAAAGTTAGGGATATTGTAATAGAATCGAGGGATATCCCCGCCAGCAAAAGCAGCTATCTTTTCAATTTCAGGTTTTGCCTTGACGTAATCCTCAACAGCCTTAACCACTTGTGAAGTTGAGCTGATATCAGCACTTTGATTCAGCTCTATAGAAAACAAAAACTCGTTTCGATCACTTTCCGGAAAAAACTCTTTCTTCCCAAAAACTAATCCTAGGA
>JAJTIC010000056.1 GCA_021300175.1 Pseudomonadota bacterium | reverse complement strand
CTTCTCGGCCACCGCACTGGTCGAGAAATTGCTCTTCATTGGCAGCCACAAAATCAAGAGCCCCCAACTTCACAGCCTCATCCGCGCTGACAGATTTTGCCTCGGTAATGATTTCTTCAGCGAATTTCAAATTTCTTCCCCGAAGCTTCGTAACCCCCTCAAGCCAAGACTTGGTATCGTTGATCATTTTTTTGCGAAGATCTTCAGAGATCTGCTGACCCGAAGCCAAGATCGGAGTTGCCGCCCCCAAATTGGTGGCTGCAAGCCCTGCAGAGACATGACAAGCCATCATAATGATGGCCCCGGCACTGCCAGCATGGCCCCCACTCGGAGAGATCAAACATAAGTAGGGAATAGGACTTGCGAGAATTTTCTCCACAATCATTCGTGTGGACTGCAAATCTCCCCCGGGTGTGTTGATCCTCACAAACAAACTTCCACAACCTCTTTCAATAGCAACTATTTCTGCTCGCTTGAGATAGTCAAAGCTTGCCATCGTGATAGCACCTTCAAGCTCTACAGCTAAAGTGCACTTGGACTGAGCGAAAGCAGGACCAACAAAAAATAAAGACCAGAAAAAAAGTAAGGTTTTGAGGACCTTCAACATCAGGACTCCCATGACTGCATCAGTTTTTGAAACTCGCACCAGACAAGCTTTTTGTTCACTGGCGAATCTACCAAGCTCTCAATCGACATCAGATCTCGGCGATCGGCTCTGAGATCAAGTTTTGTTAGCTGTGAACTTTGCTCAGAGGAGAAATTAATTAAGACAGTGGCTCGATTTAGTAATTCCAGATGTTCCCTTTCAAAAGCTGCCGAATCAATGATGTGATACTCAGCCGTGCTCAACTTCATGGCTTTAGCCATCTTGTTCACCATGGAGCGCTCGGCTTCTGACAGGAGGCGCCCCACGTTAAAAACAACATAGGGCCGTCGGCTTATGAAAAGCTTTTGAATTCCCAGAACTTGGCTCAAGTACAAAGAAATCGACATGAGCGAGAAACTACCACGATGGCCCAGGTCTTGATCAAGGGAAGATGTGTTGAAAATAAGGTCCACCCACAGCGACTGAAACTGTCCTCATGAAAATTTTTTAAACAAAAGGAGAGAATTATGCGCCCTAACACAAATTCCTGGATGGCCGGAATGTTGGACTCTGCGCTGACTGTGTCCAGTTCAGTCTCGTTTGGTCAAAGAAGCGCTGAGAGGATCAGTTTCTACGTCATTCGTTCAGCAAATCTTTTGTCGACTTTATGGATCCTCAGATTCTTCTTCATTGAGCTGAAGCAAAATTCTTTCAGCGAGAACGCGATTGAACCCCGGAACTTTTGCTATTTCTTCAACGTCAGCAGCTTTTATAGATTCCACATCGGGGAAAAACTTCAACAGATCTTTCTTACGCTTTTCCCCAAGCCCCACCACCAAATCGAGTTCACTTTCTAGACTTGTCGCTTCCCGAAGTTTGCGGTGATAGGTGATCGCAAAACGATGGGCCTCATCTCGTATTCCCACCAAAATATGATGAGCTTCAGAGTTATTTCTAAAGATCACGGGGTTGGCCCGTCCCGGCAAAAAGAATCTTTCTTCCGTCGCAGAAACTTCAGAATCAGAAAACTCTCCTTGAGTCCTTGATTTAGCAAGCCCTACAACAGGAATCTCAGTTCGTCCGATTTCTTGCAGCACTCTCACGGCCACTCCGAGCTGGCCTTTACCACCGTCAATCACTATCAACTGCGGAGTTTCGTATTCCGTGTGAGAAAATCGCCGCGTGAGGACTTCTTTCATCGATTCATAGTCATTGGGTCCTTCAACGGTTTTGATCTTATACCTTCGATAATGCTCTTTCGCCGGCACGCCGTCTTCAAAAACCACTTGTGAAGCCACACTTTCTTTGCCCTGAAAGTTAGAAATATCGTAGCACTCGATTCTGATGGGCAACTCTGGCAAGTGAAGCTTGGCTTGAATCTCTTCAAGACCTTTCTTCTTTTCTTCTGACTTGGTCACATACTTGTCAAAGTGAGCTTTCGCATTGTCATTGGCCATGGCGACTAAGCTTCTGCCTTTCTCATCCGTGGCAAAACGAACCGTCACACTGTTCCCCGTTCTTTCTTTGAGCACCGCTTCCATGAGTTTTGTGAGATCGCCCCCAATCTCTACGGGCAGCAAAACTTCATCGGGAACAATATTATCTTCGTAATATTGATTCAGGAATGAAACCAGCCACTCTCTAGGATCTTCATCTTTAGCCTGAGGATCCAAAAGTGGAAAAAAGTGACTGCGAGTTCCCAGCACTCTTCCACTGCGGATATGAAGAGTCTCTATCAAGCAACCCCGGTCATCACCAAAGTAACCGATCGCATCTTGATCTTTTTCACTGGCGGCATTGATCACGGACTGCTTTTGCAAAATAGCTTTAATGGCTTCAATACTGTCTCGAAGCTTCGCCGCCACTTCGAATTTCTCATCACTGGCAGACTTCATCATTCTCTCTTTAAGGTCCTTCAAAACTTTCTTATCCTGCCCCTTCAAGAACGATTTAGCCCCTTCCATATCTGCACGGTACTCAGAAGCTCCGATGAACTTCACACAGGGAGCCGTGCAACGGCCAATTTGGTGGGTCAGACAAGGTCTTTTTCTTGTCTTTAAAACACTGTCCGTACAATCCCTGACTTTGAAAGTCCGATTCAAAAATCGAATGGTCCCATGCACAGCACTCCCACTGGTGTAAGGACCGAAATAAAGACTGCCGTCCTTCTTCACTTTTCTCGCTAAATACAGTCTTGGAAATTCATCTTCCCAACTTAATCGGATATAAGGGTAACTCTTATCGTCTTTAAGGCGAATGTTGTATTTGGGCCGGTGTTTTTTAATGAGAGAAGCTTCCAATAAAAAAGCTTCCACTTCTGTTTTTGTGAGAATGTATTCAATTTCAACAATGTGGCTCACGAGAACACGGGTCTTGGTCGAATGCTCTTTAGAATCCGTAAGGTAGCTTCTCACACGATTTTTCAAGTTTTTCGCTTTACCGATGTAAATAATCTTGTCAGCTTGATTCTTCATCAGGTAGACGCCACTTTGCGTAGGAAAATCTTTTACTTTTTCTTTGAGCGTATCAATTCTCATCAGCGGGAGCCTCTGTGATATTCAGCTCTAAGATCTGGAGTCTTTTCACTTCATCCCGTAATTTCGCTGCCTCTTCGAAGTCCAAATCATCGGAGGCTTTCTTCATCTTCTTGCGAAGAGATTCAATTTCTTTCCTCAAAGCTTCAGGTTTATCATTAAATCTTTCATATAAAGACTGAATGCCTTTTTTTTCTTTGCCAATCTGAGCTGAAGGATTGCCATCAAAGAGATCTCCCAATCCCTCTCTAATTTTCTTTTTGACGGAAGCTGGTGTAATCCCGTGTTTTTCATTGTACTCGCTCTGAATTTTTCGACGGCGTTCTGTTTCCTCCATCGCCTTCTTCATGCTCTGTGTGATAGTATCTGCATACAAAATGACGAAGCCGTGCAGATTTCTCGCCGCGCGACCAATGGTTTGAATCAGCGATCGCTCAGATCTTAAAAACCCTTCTTTATCAGCATCAGTGATGGCAACAAGACTCACTTCAGGGATATCGAGTCCTTCTCTCAAAAGGTTAATCCCCACCAGAACATCAAAAACGCCTAAACGTAAGTCACGAATAATTTCAGTTCTCTCGACGGTATCGATATCACTGTGCAAGTACTTCACTTTCACACCCAGAGACTCGTAGTACTCTGTCAAATCTTCAGCACTTCGTTTGGTGAGGGTGGTGATGAGAACTCGCTCTTTTTTCTTCACCCGTTCGCGGATTTCTTTCAAAAGGTCATCCACTTGATGCCGCACGGGTCTGACTTCCACCACAGGATCGATAAGCCCTGTGGGACGAATAATTTGCTCCACGATCAAGCCCTCTGATTTCTGTAATTCATAGGGGCCGGGCGTGGCTGACACATACACCACTTTATCCATAAGTGCTTCAAATTCAGGGAAACTTAAAGGGCGATTGTCCAAAGCTGAGGGCAATCGGAAACCGTGCTCAACCAGTGTCATTTTCCTGGCTCTATCACCACGGTACATCCCGCCTATTTGAGGAACCGTCACGTGGGACTCATCAATAAAAGTGACAAAATTCTTGGGAAAATACTCAAGCAACGTGGGCGGGGCCTCACCTGGCCCGCGACCCGTTAAATGTCGGGAGTAATTTTCAATCCCCTGACAGAATCCCATTTGCTCGATCATTTCAAGATCATAAAGCGTTCTTTGTTCCAAGCGCTGAGCTTCCAACAGCTTCAGTTCACTTTGAAACTGCTGAAGACGTTCGCGAAGCTCATCACGAATCGTGCCCGTGGCTAGCTTCAATTTGTCATCACCTGTGACATAGTGACTGCCCGGATAAATTCCAATACGATCCAGATCCTCTAAGTGGGCCCCTGTGAGAGGGTCCACCCATGACAGCCGCTCTATGAAATCCCCGAAAAATTCAACACGAATGGCTTTTTCTTCTTCATAGGGTGGAAAAATTTCCACCACATCTCCGCGGACACGGATAGTCCCTCGATGAAAATCTACATTGTTTCTCTGGTACTGAATCCGAATGAGCTCTTTCAAAAGATGATCTCGCTTCATCTCTGTATTGCTTTCAAGATGCACCATCATCCCTTCGTAGGCTTCGGGACTGCCAAGACCGTAAATACACGACACCGATGAAACAATGATTACATCTTTTCGATCAAAGAGACTTCGCGTGGCCGAGTGGCGCATGCGATCGATCTGCTCATTGATCGCAGAATCTTTCTCAATAAACGTGTCTGTGCTCGGGATATACGCTTCGGGCTGATAGTAATCGTAATAAGAAACGAAATACTCCACAGCATTTTTAGGAAAAAGCTCTTTGAATTCAGTGTACAGCTGAGCTGCCAAAGTTTTATTAGGGGCCAAAATCAACGCCGGTTCATTGAGCTGAGCGATGGTGTGGGCCATAGAGAAGGTCTTTCCAGACCCTGTCACACCGAGGAGCACTTGATGCTTTAGACCCTGCTGGCAATGACTCACCATTTGCTCAATGGCTTTAGGCTGATCCCCGCTGGGTTTAAATTCACTCACCAGCTCGAAAAGCTTTTTTGAAGGAGCTGACTTTGACCCTACTTTGCGACTTCCCAAAAGCTCCCCTCAGCTGTGTCTGAAACAGAAATCCCCATTTCTGTGAGTTTCTTCCTGAGCTCATCCGACTTTGAGAAATCCTTAGTCGCCCGCGCATCCGTTCGCTCTTTGACGATCTGATCAATCTCCGAGCGACGCAGATCCATTTTTCTTAGCAGCATATCATCCAAGGAGATCAAGAAGGCTTTTGCCGGCAACTGAAAAAGTGCAAAATAACTTCCCAGAGTCAGAACAAACTTTCTAAAACTGCGAGCTTTAGCTTGAACGGCAGGGTTCGCTTTCATTCCCCACTTCACAGCAGAGTTAAAAGCACGAACTTGCTCAAAAATCAGAGCAAAAACTTCCGGAGTGCCCATGTCATCATTGAGGGCTTCTGTGATTTTCACCCACACGGCTTCGAACTGCTTTTCCATACCCTGATCCAACTCTGTGAATGAGATGAACTTCTCTTTCACAACTTTTGGTTCAATAGGTGGCTGTGTCGACTTCCCATCAACAAACTGGAGCGACACAGTTGTACTGAGCACTTCGGGCGGGGGCAGGAAACTTTCTGCCAATGCGAGGGCAGAATAGATTCTCGCAAGAGCACCAATAGATTGATCGATGGAAGCTTCACCAAAATCACTGACGCTGCGATAATGAGAGGCCAAAATCAAAAACTTAAAAATTTCTGGATGAAACTCATCCATAAAACTTCGCCCTGTGCGAATATTTCCCAGGGACTTACTCATCTTAGCGCCGCCGAAGTTCAGCATATTGTTATGCACCCAGTACTTTACAAAAGACTTGTGTGTACAGCCTTCTGACTGAGCAATTTCATTTTCATGATGAGGAAACACCAGATCAAGGCCTCCGCCATGAATATCAATCTGCTCTCCTAACAAGGCCTTAGCCATGGCTGAACACTCAATATGCCAGCCCGGCCTGCCTGGGCCCCAAGGTGAATCCCATGATGGCTCTCCGGGTTTTGTCGGTTTCCATAAAGCAAAATCCAAAGGATCTTGCTTCTTTTCATCAACTTCCACTCGAGTTCCCGATCGCATATCATCCACATTGCGATGAGACAGCTTACCGTACTCACTAAATGCTCTCACGCTATAGAGAACTTCGCCATTCACAGAGTATGCTTTTTTCTTTTCGATGAGCTCTGTTACCATGTCCTGAATAGGCTTCATGTAATCAGAAACTTTGGGATTGTGGGTGTGTTTTCTCAATCCCAGTCTCGCATAGTCTGTTTCAAATTCTTTGATGAACTTTTCTGAGATTTCTTTGGCCGAAACTTTGTCTTTGTTCGCACGATCAATGATTTTATCATCCACGTCTGTGTAATTGTAAACAAAAGTGACTTGATAGCCCAGATGCTCGAGCCAATTTCTGAGCGCATTATAAAAAATAGCTCCGCGAAAGTTTCCTACATGAAGAAAGTCATAAACCGTAGGGCCACAACAGTACATTTTGACTTGCGGGGGCTGGTGAGGTTCAAACTTTTCCTTTTTTTGCGACAATGTGTTGTAAAGAACCAAACTCATAAAATTATCCGATCTCTTTTAGGACTTTCTCAGCCCGCGAAATCAAAGACGAGACTTTGAGCAGTGGCACTAGAATTTTGACTTCTGTTCCTTGAGGTTTTCCAATCACCGCGACACGAATGGGCTGAAATAGATTTTTCCCTTTCACTTGAGCGCCCGCTGCCACTGAATCTTGAATTTTCAAAAAATCCTCTTCGGTCATGATGTCTTTACCAATGCCTTCAAGCCCACTCTTCCAGGCGGTCAAAGCTCCTTTGGCCGTGGGCTGCGAGAGCACTTCTTTGCTTTCGGGAAAAACTTGGAAAGCTTCGTCTGAGAGAGGGCGAAAGAGCTCGATAGCATCGGTCAGAACTTCCATTTTTGGTTTAAAAACATCCAAAGCTTGCGAAGTCCATTTTGCCTCTTGATTCACGAGCACTCCACTTTTCACGAGAAAGGGATTTACAAGCGCCCAGAGCTCCGCATTCGGTTTCTGACGGAGATGCTGCGCGTTCATCCACTTGAGCTTCACTCGATCAAAAACAGCTCCCGAAGGATTGAGTCGCTCGACACTGAAAGTTTTAATCATTTCTTCGAGCGAAATAATTTCTTTCTCTTCGGGATGCGACCAACCCAAAAGAGCCACAAAGTTAAGAATGGCTTCTGGCAAGTAACCTTCATCTTTGAATTGTCCGCATGCGACGGCTCCTCGGCGTTTCGAAAGCTTCTGTCGATCTTCATCCAGCACCAGTGACACATGCCCAAAATGTGGGAGCTGCCAACCCATCCCTTCATAAATCATCATTTGCCGAAGAGTGTTCGGAAGATGCTCTTCAGCCCTCAGAACATGGCTCATTTTCATCAAGTGATCATCGACCACACAGCAGAAATTGTAGACAGGCATTCCATCACTGCGAAGTAAAACAAAATCTCCGACCATATCCGATGGGAATTTCACCTCCCCTCGAATGAGATCTTTCAGGACATAATCCTTCTTCAAGTTTTTAGTTTTAAATCGGACAGTGGCTTTATCCCCAGCTGTTTTTCTTTTTTGAGCTTCCACTAAAGAAAGATCAGCAAAGGGTGATTCCAAGTGAGCGTGGGGCCGCCCCTCAGCTTTTTGCTTTTCCTTTTGAGCTTCAATTTCTTCGTCAGTCATGAAGCAGTAATAGGCCTTTCCTTGACTGATCAATTCCTCGGCCACTTGTTTGTAAATATGCTGACGCTGGGATTGACGGTAAGGCCCAAAAGGCCCCACATCTTTAAGAGTCTCAGGGTGTGGTCCTTCATTCCATGGAAGACCCAACCACTTAAGATCTTCGATCATTCCTCGCAATGACTCTTCAGTGCTGCGCTCTTCATCAGTATCCTCAATCCGCAGAATGAACTCACCTTTTTTTTGACGAGCAAACAAGTAATTGTAAAGAGCTGTTCTTGCTCCGCCCACATGGAGATATCCAGTAGGACTTGGAGCAAAGCGGACACGGACTTTTTCAAACACAAAAACCCCCAGAGTTCATCAAAGTGTGATGATACCTAAAGGGTTCTTAATTGTGTAGCAAGGAGATGGACCTTACAGATTGAAAATCTGTTTAATTTCTTCTTGGCTTTTGAGCTCTTGCTCATCAACAGCAAGACTGAGTTCTTTCAACAAAAGACCTCGAGCTGTGTCGAGCATCTTTCTTTCACCAAAAGACAGCTCTTTATCGACTTTCAACACAAACAGATCGCGCAGAACTTCAGCAATTTCATACACAGAACCTGTTTTTATCTTTTCCATGTACTCACGGTAGCGTCGATTCCAGGTCTGATTATCAACTTTGATCTCTTTGACTTTCAGGATGTCCATGACTTTACCGGCTTCATCCTTTGAAATGATGGGTCTCAGTCCCACTGAGTTCACATTGTTCTTGGGAACCATGATTTTCATCCCAGTTTCCAAAATCTGCACATTGTAGAATTCCAGTTTGGAACCCATGATCTCTTTGGCTTCCACAGAAATCACGCGACCGACACCATGACCAGGATAAACTGCAGCATCACCCACCTTGAACACCGGCATGACGTTTTGGCCCTTCACTTCTGCCATCGAAACCTCCAACAACTCAAAAACTGAAAACGGCTTTTGAGCCGACAGATTTATAGCAAGATTGACACGAGTTATCAAACTTCAGAGCAAAAGAACCTGATTACTGCAATGCAACTTGTAAGAAATGCCTGTAAAAAACACAAATCCCCACCTGTTAGAATGGGGATTTGTTTGTAATTTCATATATTTAGATTGATTTACTCAAGAACTGAGTAAATCAGGGCAAACGGCTGATTTCCAGCGTTACCCATAGGAACGTTGGCGCCCTTCACAGTGATTTTCAACGTCCCTGCAGCAGCGGCAGTTCCTTCGAAAATCTCGTTGTTATTGATGGCATCTTTGCCCGTGAGAACTGAGCCATTCAATTCAACAATCAGATCCAGATCATTCACCAGAGCTTTTGCAGCGGTTGGCGAACCCGGAGCATCTGTCCAAACCAAGTTCACAAGAACCTTTTGGCCTTTTTCAACAGATACCGTTCTCTCAAAAACCTCACCAGTCTTTACACCATTGCGGTAGTCCACCAAAGCTGTTGTAGTGTCCGACAGCTCAGAAGCCATCTTCATATCCACTCGGCCATAACCTTCATCAGAGTTTGGACGACGGGTGAGCAATTCTTGAGTTGCTGTTCCTTCGCCATACTGACCAGGGTATAAATCAAAGGCTGTATGAAGCATGTAAGCTTTCACCAACGCCGCTGAGGGCGTCGTAGTTGCAAACTTCTCAGACAGGATTTGACGAACCACCGCTGCCGCTCCAGCAGTGAGAGGAGTCGCCATCGAAGTTCCACCTGACCAAGCATAGTCCGCGTTGTAGGCACCCCATAATTCAGAAGCCCCATCCACCTGAGAACGATTGCTCAAAATGTTTGTTCCTGGAGCGACAAGCTCGGGCTTAGTGCGACCATCTTTTGTTGGTCCACGAGAAGAAAACATCGCGATCCCCATACCATTATCCGAGATCATGGATGAGTAGATCGGCTCTGCAGGCCATGCTTCTTTCGCTGGACGCAAATCTTTGATGGGTCGCTGAATACCGCCCACTTTGGTTTCATTCTCAGACGCGCCCACAGTGAGGGAGTTCTTTGAAGTCCCTGGAGAAGACACAGAACCTGGATCAATTCTGCCATCTTTATCTTTGTCGATCCCTGAGTTACCGGCGGCAAAGATCACTAAGAAATCTGGATTCTTCCACATAAAATCGTCTACTTGAGCCGCCATTGCGTCGTAAGTTCCGAGGGCATTTGGATTACCCCAAGAATTCGTGTGCAATCGAGCTCCATCTGCCAGAGCTGCATCGAACAATCGATTCAAACGCGGAGGAACTGTCAAATTCTCAACGATGGGTGACCACATTCCCTGGGGGATCATTCCCGCTTCAAAAGCTCCGCCTTTTAGCAAACCGCCTGAAGCCGTCCCACGACTCATCACAGATCCTGCAACGTGAGTTCCGTGCCCCATTGGATCTTCCCAAGATTTAGCGCCCACACCAAAAGAGTAACCCTTTGTGATGGAACCTTTAAAGTCAGATGACACGGTCAAAACATCGCCCGAATCTAAGCCTGTGTCTGCCATTGCAACCACTTCACCGCGACCCGTATATCCCATCGCCCAAGCGGATTCAAAATTCATAATCTTGGTTCCAGTTTCACCTGTTCCAGTCAGATCGCTGTAATCACCAGCACCCATAGAATCAGCGAGAGTTGCAGTGTCATCACCGAAAGTCATATGAAAGGGTGTCATCGCTTCCGCTTTTTGAACGAACTCAACACCCGCCAAGTTTGCAACTTGAGGAATTGAAGACATCTCGATGGTTGCTACCAACACTCGGCCCGCTGAATCTTTCACAACGTTTCGGGGGTTCAAAGACTCGATCGCATTTTGCACATTGGCCAAATCCTGCTCTGACAATGTCGTAACCACAACAGTCAAACCAAAACCTTGAGAGAAGCTCGAAAGAGCAGGAAGATTTTCCGACATTTTATATTGCGCGCGAAATGGCACAAAACCATTCACACGAGTGCTCTGAGAAACTTGGCTCAACTGAGAGAGAGTTCCGCGAACCACGAGAGCATTGTCTGGGATGTAGCGAAACACTCGAAGACCTGCATTTTGTAACAACGCTCGATCAGACTCTTGAATCGTGTCTTTGAACTGGATCACAAAGTCTTTCGAAGCTTTGAGATCGGTCATTGAAAAAAGCCTTTGTGCTTGTTTGGGATCCACACTGCCGTTGTGAAAACGAATCACATTTCCTGCGTACGTTTGCACGGACAGCACTATCACCGCTGCTGCTAATAAATGTCTCATGGTTCCCCTCCCATAAAAATTTGCAAAATAAGATCACTCTGCAAGCAGCTTGGAAAGGAAATTTTACAATTAATTTGTATAAGGTTTTCTAATGACGCTAGGCGATACCTGCGAGTGAGGTGATTCCATGAGCACGAAAAAGCTCATCTCGAAGCAATGCATTCTCAGCACTTTTCATTTCAGGATCTTTAAGAAAAATCTCAAAGGCTGCATCACGGGCCTCTTGCAGAATCATTACATCCCGCACCAAATTCGCGAGCTGAAAGCCTGCGAGCCCACTCTGACGTGTCCCCAAGAACTCGCCAGGCCCTCGCATCTCGAGATCCTTTTCGGCCACTTTGAAACCGTCCGTGGTGGTTTCCATAAAACGAGTGCGCTCACGGCCCTCTTCGGAAACCGCATGACCCATCATCAACAGGCAAAAACTTTTGTGCGTGCCTCGCCCCACACGCCCTCTTAATTGATGAAGCTGAGAAAGGCCAAAGCGCTCGGCATGCTCTACGATCATGACATTCGCATTGGGAACATCCACGCCCACTTCAATCACCGTTGTACTGACAAGCACATCATGTTCATGGCGACGAAAAGCTTCCATGACTTCGTCTTTTTCATCGGACTTCATTCGTCCGTGCATCAGAGCCCAACGTATCTGCGGATACTCCGCTTTCAATTTCTCGAACTCTTGAACGGCATTCTTGAGATCCATCTTTTCTGACTCATCGACCAGAGGATACACCACATAAGCTTGCCGCCCTTTAGCGATCTGCTCAGCCATAAAATCGAAAGCCATTTTTCTTTTCGATTCAAATGCAGCCCGAGTTTGAATGGGCGAGCGCCCCGGAGGCATCTCATCAATCACTGAAACATCAAGGTCTCCATACACTGTCATTGCCAAAGTTCTAGGAATCGGTGTTGCCGTCATCACCAAAAAATGAGGACAGTGGCCTTTTTGCTTGAGCTGCGCTCTCTGCTGCACACCAAAGCGATGCTGCTCATCGATAATCACAAGCCCCAAGGCCTGGAACTGCACGGGATCTTCAATCAAAGCATGGGTCCCAATGAGCAAATCGATGTCTCCCGCTTGAAGTTGCTCGATCAACGCTTTCCGCTCACTCGCTTTGGATTTACCCGTGAGAAGACCCAGCTTGATCCCCAAGGGACTGAGAATTTTCTGAGCATTTCGAAAGTGCTGTTCGGCGAGGATTTCCGTGGGCGCCATGAGGGCTACTTGATAACCCGCTTCAATCACATCCAACGCGGCCATAAAGGCCACCAACGTCTTTCCAGAGCCCACATCCCCTTGAACCAAGCGATTCATGGGATGGGGGCCTTTCAAGTCCTTGTGGACTTGATCCGCGCATCGAAGCTGAGCACCTGTCAGCTGAAACGGCAAGCTCTTCAGAAGTCTTTGCCGAAATTCTCCAGCACTTAAGATCGAGAGTCCTTGTTCTTTTTTGAGTCCTGACTTTTTAGCGGCTAAATACAATTCCAGCCAGAAGAACTCTTCAAAGATCAAACGGTGGTGGGCGGGAGACTTGAGCTCAAGCAGCATTTGCGACATCTCAGGACTGGGTTTATGAATTTGATAAAGAGCCTCTTTGAGCGGAATCAATCCGCATTTTTCCATGAGGTTTTTAGGAAATTTTTCTAGCGGCCACTCTGCTTTAGAGACTTGGTCTAAAGCCGATCGGATAAGCCTTTGAATTTTACTGGAAGTCAGATTTTCCATCTCGCTATAGATGGGAATCAAGTCATCTTGAATTTCCTCTTCGGATTCCAAATCCCGAATATCAGGGTGGTGAAACTCAAGACGTCCCCGATAATTAATGACTTTCCCGATCACTCTATACTCATGGAAGGGTTGAAACCTTTCAAAGTAGCCTCGGTACGGAACTCGAAAATACTTCGCATGAATGACTCCGCTCGCATCTCTGAATGTAATGTCGTAGATCTTGCGTTGGGAGCGTCCCATGCTGATAGGGGTCACTTTGAGAACTTGCGCTTTAAGACTGACCACTTCTTCGGCTTTGAGGCTCGCAATATTTCGAGCTGCTCTGCGATCTTCGTAGGCCCGTGGGTAAAGTTTCAAAAGATCAAAAACTGTGTGGATCCCCTTTTTTGCGAAAAGTTCGCCGAGCTTGGGCCCCACACCTTTCAGGTACTGAACATCAGTTTCTAATCTCAGACTGGGCTTATTTGCTGCCATTCCTGAACCTTATCAAAACTTCGTCACTCTGACAAAGACCCTCTATCACCTAACGCTCCCCTCACGTCCCAAACTGAGAAAACCTGTTTTTTCCTGAGCTCCTCATTAAGCCCGTGAGAGATTTATGCGATAATAGAAGTATGAGCCAGGGATCTTTTTTTAAAGTCCGAATCAACACCATGGTGCCTGGAAAACCCACCACTTTTGATCTTCATATCAAGATCAACGGTCAGAATATTCTCTACCTGCGAGCGGGTGACCGCCTCCAACCTGAAAAGATTAAGAGCTTGGATTCCAAAGACACAGGAAGCTTTTTTTTGGTCAAAGAAGAAGATCGAAAAGCTTACAAGCAATACGTCCATGAACAGATGATCTCTGACGACCTGAACGTCCGAGAAAAGGCCCTCGTCCTCAGAGAATCTTCAATGACTTTAGTTGAAGAGCTGTTTGAGCAGCCTGATGTGCACAGTGCTCTCGATCACTCAAAGCCCCTCATTAAAGACTTTGTGGAGTTTATGCGAGCAGAGCCCGAAGCCATGGGGCATCTGATCTCTTTGTCTGGACATGATTTTTATACTTACAATCACTCGCTCGATGTGGGAATCTACTCATTGGGCCTTGGCGAAGCTCTGTCTTACGGAAAAAAAGAGCTTGAAGAGCTGGGCATTGCAGCCCTCTTTCACGATGTGGGTAAACGTCATGTTTCCCTCGACATCCTTTGTAAAAAAGGACCTCTGAATGATGCTGAGTGGGCTCAAATGCAAAAGCATCCTCAGTTTGGTCTTGCGATCCTCAATGAAAATCCCACGGTCACCGATGCTGTGAAAGCCGCATGCTTTGAACATCACGAGTCTTGGGCTGGCAATGGCTATCCACAACAACTTTCAGGACAGGAAATTCATCCTTTTGCTCGCATTGTGGCCATCACCGATACTTATGATGCAATGACAACGCAAAGATCCTACAATGTTCCATTGAAACCCGTGGATGCGGTCACTACCATGAGAGATAAACTAGCGGGCAGATATGATCCCGAGATACTGAGGGCGATGTACTCGGTTCTTTTCAAGCTGAAGGCTGCGTAAAATGAGCAAGAAAGTGCTTCGTCATCACAAACGTCACCTTTGGTTTTCTCACCTTGCGGCCATAAGTGGGCTTTTATTAGTCATAGCGCTGGCTGCTTTTCATAGCCATGCCCAACCCATTGATGCAAATCCCGTCAATCCCGTGACTCTCTGTGACCGATTTGTGACAGAGAAAGACAAACTGGATTGCCAATCTCGTTATGATCTTAAAAATTTGGACTGGTACCTCGCGGGCACTTGTGATGCCAAGTTCTCAGACGAAGACTTTCACTTGTGCATGAAAGGTCTTCAGCGTTTGCCAGCCTCTGTGGACAAAAGCTCTAAATAGCCGCCACTCACATTTCTGACTTTTTTAAATCCCAATTCCATCAATGCAAAAGCTACAGCCCCGCTGCGAATTCCTTGATTTGAGATAATGAGAATTTCTTTGTCGGAAGTCACTCCCACAACGGCGAGCTGATCCCGAATTCCAGATTCAACTTCTCCCGTTGGCCTAAAAAACTCGGTCCAAGGAATATTCATAGCTCCAACGTCAGGCACTTTTTTGGGAAGCCCTACTTCTCGTTTGCCGAGATACTCGGATTCGGTGCGTACATCTAAAATGACGACTTGAGGGTTCGGCTTTACAATTCGTTGCACAAATTCTCTTCGCGAAACAACAAAAACTTCCATATCTTGGGGCTTCCAAAGCTCCGCCGATTTCTCAACTTTCTGCTCACTTTGACTGAGGCTCTCCGTCAGTTGATCAGCGGCGAGGACACGCACATCGCGCACCCCCATGACTTTCAGGGTCCATGCGAGTCGACCATCTTCACCATTCCCTAAATGAACTTTTCCAAGGATCACGACCGGAGTCTGAGGAGTGATTCCTAGTCTCGCCAAGCGGCGAGCTTGCGGATAAAGATCTCCCTCCAAATTGCCTGATCGGTGAATTTCTCTTTCTGTAAATTCAGACCATTGAATGTTGGTCGCTCCATTGATAGGTGCTGTGGCAGCTTCAAAAGGGGATCTTGCATCCAGAAACACCGTCTCCGGCGAAAACTTTTGTGAAGCAGTTTTCTTGGTCGCAGATTCATAAACCCTGGTGGGTTTTATTTGGCAACCCACCAAAGTAAAGTTAATTGTCATGAATCCCATCATCAAAAAAACGAACTTTTGCATCATCGTTGAATCTTCATAGTTGGGAACAAAATAATATCTCTAATGCTTGGTCGATCTGTCAAGAGCATCACGATCCGCTCGATTCCAAGACCAACGCCTCCAGTGGGTGGCATTCCTGTGTCGATAGCATGCATGAAATCCTCATCCATGGGATGAGCTTCTTCATCCACTGTGCGCATAGCTTCTTGCTCTTTCAAGCGTGCGTATTGTTCTTCGGGATCGTTCAGCTCGGAATAAGCATTGCCAATTTCCATCGTCGCGCAGAAAGGCTCAAAGCGCTCGACGAGCCTAGAATCCTGTCTGTGGATCTTTGTGAGCGGAGAGATTTCCACGGGATGATCCATAACGAACGTGGGCTGGGTGAGATGCTTTTCAGCGGTGAGCTCAAAAAGCTCCATCAACATTTCCCCGCGACGACCTGGCTTATCCAGATCAGCACCCGCTTTACGACAAGCATGGAAGATTTCATCATCGGGGGCATTGTCGGGATCAAGGTTCGCATATTGCCGAATCCCATCGAACACTGTGAGACGCCTCCATGGTGGCGCAAAATTGATTTCCTGGCCTTGGTACATCACTGTCGTTGATCCCGTGATGGTCTTTGCCAAGTGAGCCACAAGCTCTTCGAACTGATTCATTTGATAATTGTAGTCCGTATAGGCTTCGTACCACTCCATCATCGTGAATTCAGGATTGTGAGTCCGATCGATCCCTTCGTTCCGGAAGTTTTTGCCGATCTCAAAAACTTTATCGAATCCGCCAACAATGAGTCTTTTCAAATAAAGCTCCGGAGAAATCTTCATGTAAAGCTTCATGTCGAGGGCTCGGTGATGGGTACTGAACGGGTGAGCGGCCGCACCCCCATAGAGGGGCTGTAAAGTGGGAGTTTCCACTTCCATAAAACCTTTTGCCTCCATCCACTTGCGAATTTCTCGAATGATTCGAGATCGGGTTTCAAAAACTTTACGAGAGTCTTCATCGGAAATCAGATCCAAGTGGCGATGACGGTACTTGATTTCGACATCACTGATCCCATGAAATTTCTCTGGGAGCGGCTCTAAAGTCTTGGTGAGAATCTTGAAACTCTTGGCGTGCAAAGAGAACTCACCTTTCTGAGTCTTGAACAAAGACCCTTCCACGCCGACGATATCGCCTAAGTCCACCAGATCAAAAGCTTTCCGATCTTCGGGGGTCAGTTCTTCGAGCTTGATATAAATTTGCAAACGGCCTGATTGATCTTGAAGGTTAAAAAACGAAGCTTTTCCCATGGATCGTAAAGTCATCAGTCGTCCTGCAATTTTCTGATGACTGTCAGGAACTTTTTCCCCGGCTTGCAGCTTATCAGCATACTTTTCAATTAATGGCTTTACGTAGCTTGTGCGCTCGAAAGAATAAGGAAAGGGATTGATCCCTTCTTTGCGAAGTTCATGCAGCTTTTTTCTTTTTTCCGCTCTGAGTGGATTTTCGTTTTTGAGATCCGTCATGGAATGATCCTTTTTCGTCAAATGTTTAAAGCGCTTTGCCTGCAAAAATATCCTGCACTTTGTGCAAGAGCTGAATGGCTTCCGCTTTAGGTCTCTGGAAAGCATTTCGCCCCATGATACTTCCAAATCCACCACCATGAGCAAGTTCGCCGACCTCTTTCAAAAGGTCATCGGTGCCTTTCGCTTCTCCACCGGAGAAGATCACGATACGCTTTCCTGCAAAGGAACTTTGAACGATGTGACGAGCTCGGTCCGCCATCGTCCCAACTTTTATTCCTTGAGCTTCGTAAACTTTGCGAGCAGCTTCTTGCTCAATGTGTGCTGTCGGAGGCTTCACTTTGATAATGTGAGCGCCCAACTGCGCGGCAATGTGAGCTGCGTAAGCAACCACGTCGATGGCAGTTTCGCCTTCTTTCGAGAGCTGCTCTCCTCGAGGGTAAGACCACATGACCACCGCAAGACCTGCTTCTTTTGCTTTTTGAGAAGCAAAGCGAATTTCTTCGTACTGATCTTTGCGCGCTGAAGATCCGGGATAAATGGTGAAACCAATGGCTGTGCACCCCAACCGCAAAGCATCGTCCACATTAGAAGTCAGAGCTGAGATCGGCGATTTATTAGTGAATAACGTGTCTGAGTTATTCACTTTCAAAATCAACGGAATTTCTCCAGCAAAGTCGCGAGCGCAAGCTTCGAGGGCACCGAGGGGGGCCGCATAAGCGTTGCAGCCAGATTCAATGGCCAGTTGAAAGTGAAACGCGGGATCATACCCATCGGGATTTTTCGCAAAACTGCGGGCCGGCCCATGCTCGAAGCCTTGATCCACCGGCAAGATCACCATCTTCCCTGTGCCTCTGAGTCGGCCGTGGTTCAACATCCGTGCGATGTTCGTGAGAGTTCCAATATTGTCTGCTCCATACCAGGATAGTATTTCCCTTACTCTTGGTGTCATATTGATGTCGCTCCTGCTTGTTTTGAAAGCGAAAAAAGTATTGGCTTTTGCCAGTGAAATCAAGGACCCTTTGACTTTTCGGCCCGCTCACGAGAAACCCTACGCCATGAGCCAAAATTCAAACATTCAGGTCACCATTGAAAGCACCCCCAACCCAGCCACTCTGAAATTCAATTTGAACACTCAGATTGTAGACGCCGGAATTGACTTCCCGACGGCCCAAGAGACAGATCGGTCTCCTCTGGCCGCGAAGCTGTTTGGGTTTCCTTGGACAGCGGGTGTGTATTTGGGTCCACAGTTTGTTTCTGTGACTAAGCAAGACTGGGTGGACTGGGATGTTTTGGCAGAGCCTCTGGCCGGCCTCATCAAAGAACACCTTGAGCGCGGTGAAGGAATTCTTTCCGAAGCTGTCCAAGTGCAAGGCAATGATTTCGAAGACTCTGACAATGAGGAGATTCGCCAAATAAAAACCATCCTCGCGCGTGAAATTCGCCCGGTGGTGGCCCTGGACGGTGGGGACGTGGTTTTCGCGAAGTATGAAGACCAAGTGCTTTATATTCAAATGAAAGGCTCTTGCTCAGGATGTCCTTCTTCTCAAGCAACTCTGAAAGAGGGAATCGAAGTTCGCTTTAAAGAGCTGATGCCAGCTATTAAAGAAGTCCGAGCTGTTTAAGCATGACATCCTACAAAGGCCTTCACCATGCTTTGGCTGCGCTCCAGGGGTTGGACCCAACAGCGCAAGCTAAATTGCTCGAGAATTTGGCAAAAAAAGATCCCAAGCTCGCAGAGGCCCTCAGAGATGAACTGTTTCAATTTGAGGACATCGCTCATTTGTCCAAAGCTGACTTTAAAAAATTATGGTTTGAGATTCCGAAAGCCACTTGGCTGATGGCTCTCAGAGCTGCCCCTAACAGCGTTTTGAAATTCATCGCCGGTGGCCTCACGCAGCGGGGCTATGAACAGCTCGCGGAAGATTTAAAAACTTTGGGCCCCCAACCGCTTTCCAAAGTGCAGACGGCGCAAAAAGAACTTCTCAAAGAGATCCGCGAAATGGCAAAGCAAGGCAAAATCAGTTTGCCAACGAAGGGCGCAGGAACCAAGATGGTGTGATGGAAATCGCCATCAAGACCGAGCAATTGTCTCGCACTTTCAAAAGTTACCAAAAACCCGAAGGGCTCCTCAACTCTATCAAAGGCTTTTGGAACCGCCAGTACACCGAGAAAGTGGCATTAGCTCCGACAAGTTTTGAAATCGAGAAAGGTAAAATTGTAGGCCTTGTGGGCGGCAATGGGGCAGGAAAAACAACTCTGCTAAAACTCCTCTCTGGCCTGATCCATCCCACCAGCGGAACAGCCCAGGTTCTTGGTTTCAAACCTTGGGAAAGAAAGCCTGAGTTTTTGCGCCAGATGAGCATTCTCTTAGGACAAAAGAACCAACTCTGGTGGGACATTGCTCCTCTGGACTCTTTTGCTATGCTGGCTGAAATTTATGATCTGGACAAAGCGAAAGCCAAGACCAAAGTTTCAGAGCTCGCTGAGCTTTTGGACTGTTCTCATGTTTTGCAAACTCAACTTCGAAGATTGTCCTTAGGTGAACGCATGAAGATGGAGCTCATTGGTTCGCTTTTGCATGAACCAAAGATTCTCTTTCTGGATGAACCTACGATCGGTCTCGACATCGTGGCACAAACAGTGATCCGAAAATTTATCGGCGACTATGTCAAAGAAAAAGGACCGACAGTTATTTTGACCTCACACTACATGGACGACATCGCAAAGCTCTCAGATCAGTTGTTTTTGATCAGCCAAGGACAATTTGTTTACCAAGGCACCGTCCAAGGTTTTGTTTCCAAATCCCAAATGCAACAAAAAATTCACTTTGCCCTGGCAGAAAAACTCAATCAGGATTTAGTCCTCAAAAGCTCGCACCCAGAGGGAATTTCTCTGAAAGCAGGACAACAAGAATTTATTATTTCCGTGGATCAAGAAAATATTCCACAACTCATGACACAAATTACTCAATTGAGCGGACTCAGCCAGCTCCGCATTGAAGAGGCCGATTTTGAAGAAGTTATTCACCAGTTTATGGAGGCGGAATCTCGCCTTCGCAAAACTCGCCATTCAAACTAATCTTGAGTACCGACTCAATTTTTTTACAGATGCGATCGCGCAGCCCGTGTGCACGGCTTTGATCGAAGTCACTTTATGGATGGCCGTCTTTGCTGCGGCTAAAACAGAGCTGATCGGAGGATTTCCAAAAGAATCTTACTTAGCCTATGCCATCTGGGCAGCTTTCATGGCACGCATTTCGGTGTCTTGGATGTATGAGTTCCGTATGATTGAAGAAATTGATTCGGGAAGCATCAATCATTTGCTCGTGCGACCTTTTACTTTCTTTGAATACTACTTAAGTCAAATGATGGGCTACAAACTTGTGACAACTCTGTTTAGTCTGATCGTGCCCTTTGCAGTTTCGACAGCTTTTGATCTTCCGACCGATGCCACGAAACTGCCTATTGTCTTACTTTTGGTGTTTTACTATCTCATTCTCGTTCATATTTTAAGCCTCATCGTTGCGAGCATCGCTTTTCACCTGAACCGCGTGCACTCGATGACAGTGGCTAAAAACTTAGGCTTGTGGTTGCTCAGCGGTGAACTTGTGCCTTTAGATCTTATTCCTTCCCCTTATAAAGAAACTCTTCTCGCTCTCCCCTTCTGTAATGCAGTGTACATCCCCGTCGGCTATATTACAGGTCGCCTCGGCATCGAGCAGGTCTATGCTGGCTTTGCTTCGATCACTTGGTCGATCTTGATTTTTGGTGCTCTTAGTGTAGTGATGTGGCGATGGGGAATTCGTAAGTATGTGGGGACGGGCGCATGAAAAAATATCTACGCCTTTATTCCGCATTTTTTAAAGCAAGTCTCATCGCAGATCTCGAGTACCGAGCGAATTTCCTCACTCGAATTGCTACGGATATTTTTTGGTATCTCGCCCAGATCGTGACTTTTGAGACGATTTATCGGCACACAAATCTGATTGGCGGCTGGACCGTGGAGCAAATGCGAGTTTTTCTCGGGGTGCTTTTTGTGGTCGATGCTTTCTATATGATTCTTTTCCACGACAACTTAGATCGCATGAGTGAACGAGTTCGCAAAGGTGAGCTCGATTTGCTTCTGGCAAAACCGGTCAACTCTCAGTTCATGCTCAGCTGTCAGCGACTGGGCACAGCCATGATCGGAAATCTCTTGATCGGAACCAGTTGGCTTGTGTGGTCTTTGTCTCAGCTTCCAGACTTTCAAGTTTTGAATCTCTTCTGGCTGCTGGTACTCATTCCATCAGGATTGCTCGTGGTCTATAGCTGTCGTTTTATTTTCTCATCGACGGCGGTGATTTTTACTCGGTCCGAGAACCTGATGTATTTATGGTTTCAGCTGTATAAATTAGGCATGCGCCCTGATTCGATCTATGTCCCTTGGCTCAGAATTCTACTCCTGACAATTCTGCCCATGGCCTTCATCGTCAGTATTCCTGCAAGGTCACTCTTGTTTGTGCCAGATTATGCTCTTTTTGCGTGGGCGATTTTTTGGAGTTTAGGATTACTCTACGTCAGTCATTTGTTTTGGAAATTCGCGCTGAAGTTTTACTCCAGCGCGAGCTCTTAAAAAGGTGCGGCCCCAAAAGTGGCGTCGCACCTGCGTTAAATATAGAGAAACATTAGAAAATTGCTCCCGTATCAAATCTCAAGATAACTGCGGATTCGGCATTCCTCTGCCCTTTGTTCAACTGAATCTGTCAAATCATAATTGATTTCTTTGCCTTAGACTTTAATCTGATTCAAAGCTTGTGAAAGATCTTCGATAAGATCCTCAGAGCTTTCCAAACCTACACTGACTCGGATCAGACCTTCGCCAATGGCGGCGCGGTCTAAATCTTCAACAGTCATATCGGAGTGGGTCATGCTGCGAGGATGCTCGATGAGGGATTCTGTTCCCCCAAGACTCACAGCTAAGTGGAAGACATCAAGAGCATCGAGAAACTGAAATGCCGCTTTGCGGGTGGCTTGCTTGAGTTCAAAGCTGATCATACTCCCGCCACCCTTGCACTGCTTTTCATAAATTTTCTTTTGCTCGGGGTCCTTTGCAGAGATTAAACCTGGATAAAAAACTTGGCGAACGGCAGGATGCTTTTTGAGAGCGCGAGCGACTTTGATCGCTTTTTCTGACTGCCTTTGCATCCGCACCCACAGAGTTTCAATAGATCTGGTGAGCAGCCATGCGGTGTCTGGCGAAACCGTGCAGCCCAAAATTGTTCGGTAGTCCTGAATCTTTCGATGAAGCTCTTTGGATTTTGTGAGCGCGACACCGGCAAGAATATCACTGTGACCACCCAAAAATTTGGTGGCCGAGTAAAGAACGAGATCAGCTCCAAGCTCAAAAGGACTCTGAAAGACCGGCCCCATAAAAGTATTATCCACGGCGACCAAACATTTTGGATTTTGTTTTTTTGCGAGGCGAGCAATGGCTTGGATGTCACACAACCGCAAGGTTGGATTGGTCGGCGACTCGAGATAGATCATATCGAAGGGACCTTCTAGCTCGAGCTTTTTTTTGACAAGCTTTAAGTGGCTAGAATCCACGGGCACAGCCTCAATCTGAAAGCGATCAGGACAAAACTTTTGAAAGAAGAAATAGGTCCCGCCATAAACAGGGTCTGAATAGAGGATCTTACCACCCGGAGGAACCAACGCCATGATAGATGTAGCAATGGCCGACATGCCCGAGGGAAATAGCAGAGCTTGAGCAGCCTCACCTTCGGCGGCCACAATTTTATCTTCAGCAATTTCGGTGTTGGGATTATTCAGGCGGGAATAAATGAGTCCTGGCTCTTGGCCGTCGTCGCCATCCAAATGATAAGCCCGTTTGAAAAACAACTCCCCTGCTTTCGCGTTGGGGAATTCAAAAGTCGAAGTTCGAAAAAGCGGCGGCTTCACAGAAAATTGAGACAATCCCGATCGATATCCTGCAAGAATCACAGACGTCGCAGGATGGAACTGTCTTAAGGGATCTTTGTAATGCCGCTGCTTCTTTTTCATCCTTAGATTACCAACCCAAGATGTAAGCAAACATTAAAGGAGCCACGATCGTTGCATCACTCTCAACGATAAATCTGGGGGTGTCGACTTCGAGTTTACCCCAAGTGATTTTCTCATTGGGAACAGCGCCCGAGTAAGAGCCATAAGATGTCGTTGAATCAGAAATCTGGCAGAAATACTTCCAGCACTTCACATCAGTGTATTCCAAATCTTGGTGAAGCATCGGTACAACACAGATTGGGAAATCACCAGCAATACCGCCACCAATTTGAAAGAAACCAATATCGTGCTTCTTTGAAGCAGACATGTACCACTCAGAAAAACGAGTCATGTACTCGATCCCTGATCTCATGGTACGAGGATTTTTAATGGTTCCCTTAATGCAGTGACCAGCAAAAATATTTCCCGTCGTCGAGTCTTCCCAGCCAGGAACCACCATGGGAAGGTTCTTCTCGGCTGCGGCCAAAAGCCATGAATTCTTAGGATCAATTTGGTAGTGCTGTTTTAATTTTCCGCTCAACAAAATTTTGTAAAAGTATTCATGCGGAAGATATGCTTCGCCTTTTTTATCAGCGTCTGACCATACTTCGAGAATGGCATCTTCGATCCTGCGGATGGCTTCTTCCTCGGGAATGCAAGTGTCGGTCACTCGGTTTAAATGCTTGTCCAAAAGCTTTTGCTCATCCTGAGGTGTGAGTTCTCGCCAGTTCGGAATTCTCACGTAATGGTCATGCGCCACAAGATTATAGACATCCTCTTCAAGGTTTGCGCCTGTGCATGAAATCGCATGCACTTTTCCCTGACGGATCATCTCAGCCAAAGAAAGACCAAGCTCTGCAGAACTCATAGCCCCAGCCAGAGTCACGAGCATTTGACCACCTTTATCCAAATGAACTTTGTAGGCTTTTGCAGCATCTTTCAAGGAAGCGGCATTAAAATGGCGATAGTGGTGATCAATAAACTGGCTGATATTCATGGTCGACTCCTCGGCTTTAAGCACTCACTGGGAAAGACCATGGATTTACTGAAAACTAACAGCCTTTACAACCAAAATTAGGCGCTGAGTGGCTTTACGCCAGACACCACTTTAGAAAGAAAGCCCACTTCTTGGTCAATCTTGTGAAATCCCGCATTCAAGAGCAGGCCGTCCATCGGGTTTTGGGTGTAGTTCTTGAAGAATGGCTCATGGAAATCGACGGGGAACTGGGAAAGTGCCCACTCAAATTCTTTTCTGTCTTCGTTTTGAATGGAATCCACAAGACCATAAAACCCGCCGGGCTTGAGAACTCGATGCCCTTCCGAAATCACTTTTCTGCGCTCTTCCAGCGGAAGCTCATGAAACAGAAAACAAGAATAGACAGCATCGAATTTTTCAGTCTTAAAGGGAAGATCAGCGCCATCGCCTTGCACAAAATTGAGGCGACTAAATTCAGACAGTCGATTTTGCGCCACTTTCAGGTAGGGGCTTGAAAGGTCCATGACAGTGATGCGAGCTTTGGGAAATGCAAGCTTCACAAATCGAGTCAGACGCCCGGTTCCCGCGGCCACTTCCAGGAAATGAAGACCTTCTCCCTGGCTATAATCAAAATGCTTCTTCATGGGAGCGATCAACAATCGTCTCATCGCATCTGCAGCACCCGCGAAGAGAATTTCAACTTGGTGCTCATACAAAGCGGCACTCTTTTCAGTGAGATATCCGCCGGTTTGATAGTGGAAGTTTCTCTGGTAATAGTCAGGCACTTCGCGAAAGTATTCACGGGCCTCTTGATCGAAGTCATGGGCTTTGCGTTCAATCCGACGCTGAGAAATAGACACTCCATCTGCAATGATCTGCGGGTACCTCGTCAAAAACTGAGTGAGCGGTTCAGGTTTTAGAACTTCCAAAGGATATACATCTCGGGAGATATGAATGGCATCTTTGCGAAGAAGCTTCACTAAATCCTTGAGAGCTCTTTGCATCTGTTCAGGAAATTCCTTAGTGAATGTTTTGTTCTGACCAGTCAGCAAATACTCAAAGATGGGTAAAGACAAATTTTGGGTCAGAAAAGTCGCCGTGCGTGCAAGTTCATAGGAAAAAATAGCATTTTCTAAGATTGGCTTAGGAATATTTTTTTGAATTTGCTTAAGCAGTTTCATGGGATTTCTCTTTCTTTTTTCTCCACTCGACAAAGTAGTGATGAAAGACCACCCCGAGATAAATGGAACTGACAACTACGACAAAACCACTGATCAAAAAGAAAACTAAGACGGCCACAATTCATTCCCCTCTTCGGAGTTTTCACGGACTTGGGTCACCACACTTTTTTGATTAAGAATGTCCCTCACCAAATGTCTTACGGCAAAGCTTGCCATGACGAAGCCAAAGTTTCCAGTCATGAAGCTCGCTGTGCCATAAATCATGCGACGCTTGTCACAGGAATGAAAGTCGTTCTGTCCCTGCGGACAAACACATTTAAAGCCCTCTCCGTTGTCATAATTGAGCTCCACAGGCATCATGGGCTCTTCATCTGAGAAAACGCAAGGAATACCAAATTCGCCGTCCTTTGGAAAAGCATAGCGCTGTCTCAAAATCTTACGCACTTGGTGGCACAAAGGATCCGAATGAGTTTTCGCCAGATCCACCAGCTTCACAGATAACGGATCAAGTCTTGCGGAGGCTCCACCGGAAGTGATCATAGAGATCCCTCGCTCACGGCAAGTCGCAATGAGATGAGTTTTGGCTGTCAAATTATCAATGGCATCAATCACAAAATCGGGCTTTTCAGCCAAGATCATTTCAGAATTTTGTTCGTTATAAAACTGAGGAATTTCCTTCACAGTGGCTTGAGGGTTAATTTTTCTTAAGCGCTCAGCCATGACTGTGGCTTTCTTTTTGCCGACGAGACCCTGCAACGCATGTATCTGACGATTGGCGTTCGTAATGCAAATTTCATCAAAATCCACAATCGTGAGCTGACCCACTCCAGAACGCATCAAGCTTTCAGCAGCCCATGAACCAACCCCCCCCAAGCCCAAAATCATGACATGGGAATTCATCAGCTTTTTCATCGCTGGATCACCTACCAAACGTCCCATGCGATCAAAGCGTCGGTGGAGAACATATTTGGTTTCTTGAGGCTGGGAAGTTTCAGGATTGTAGTGCGGATTTTCAGCTGTCATAGTTGCAGCAGTTTTCGAAGGTTTTGACCCGAACTGTCAAGCACTTCTTCCCTCGCAAGTCCTTTGATTTCAGCCACTTTGTCGGCCACCAAAAAGAGGCTCACAGGAGGATTCAACTCGCCCTGATAGGAGGGCGGTGGCTGATCTGGGCAGTCAGTTTCAATCAGGAGGCGATCTAAAGGAATTCTCTGCACAGCAGATCTTAAAGCTTCATTGCGGGGGTACAAGATAGCTGCGCCGACAGACACCAAAAGTCCTCGATCGAGAATCTGCTTTGCCTTTTGCCAGTCCCCCGCAAAAGAATGGTAAAATCCTCGCAGCCCTGCCCCGAACTCATCCCAGACCACCAAAAATTCCGAAAAAGCCCTGACCACATGGAGGACCACAGCTTTGTTCCCCACACGGGCCAGTTCGAGCTGTTGTTCAAAGAGACGAATCTGACGATGACGATTTTCTGATTCTGACCCTAATTCAGAATTTGCTAAGAACTGAGACCTAAAATCCAAACCCGTTTCACCAAGGGCGTAAGCTTTGCCCAGCTTTCGCGCCAATTGATCCAGCCCTTGCTCGCATTGTTCTTCAGTGGCCCCAGCCACCCAATAGGGATGCAGGCCAAACACGGGCCAAATTTCGGGATACAAAGCTTGCAGTTCCAACTGCCGAGCCCAATCTTCGGGGTTAACTCCGCCTTGAAGATGTGCGGTCATGCCGTTAAGACGGGCTTCAACTATCCATGCGTCCAGCCGAGATTGGATTCTTGGGTCTGCTAAATGGGAATGGCTGTCGATTGAGCGAGACATCGGTCAAGTTCTACTTCGACCTGGACCTTCTGTCACGACGGCTGACAAAAAACTCGACTGAATTATTGAAAGCTCCATTCCGATACAGAACTTGAAAGAAAAGGAGTTCGCAATGCCTTTAATTAGACCTGAACAAACATGGTTGGGATACACCCTCAAAGTAGAACCAGGAAGTGTTCTTCGCCCTCTGAAGATTCACTTCTGGAAGCAAGAAGAATTCCAAAAGCATCAGCCTGAATCTCCTTTCTATTACAAAGCCGATGCTCTCTTGGGATTATCGTTGGTTCAACTGAATCAACATCTCAAAAATCCTTTCGCTCATCCCAAGATGAACTACCCGTTTGTGGCCGCAGCTTGGCTTGCACTCGAGCCCCACTGGGAACTCTATCAAAGATCTCAAAGCCGCGTGAACAGCCTTCGCCAGCATTTAAAACCAACGGCCGATTCACTCGTTGAGTACTTTGAAAGAAATTTCACTGATATTCTTGATTCTGCTCTTTATCCCTGGGGAATCGACCTCCAGCACTTGTATCATTTGATTGAGGCCATTGAGTATCTCGAGATAAAAATGGCAAAGCCATTACTTTACAACTTTGAACTCAAGTTTCCCCGAGTGCTGAATGAAAAACTTCATCACTTGCACTCTTTACTTTTTAACTTGCGCTCTGTCATTGCTGTGGATCACAACACCTTTATCCAAGATGCTTCTCACGAAGCTGTGAAAGTGGACTCCATCACGGATTACTTATCAAAAGCGGAGTATGTGGCCAACGACGCGATGATGTATTGGACATTCAAGAAGAACAAAGAAGGAATGAACCCTACTGCCCTTCAGAATATGGAAAAAGCTTTCAAGTCCTACTCTCACAATGGGTTTTGTTTAATTGAAAGCCTACCAAAGTCTTTCATTCAATCTCTGCATCAAGAAGAGCTCGAAGAGTCACTCTACATCGCGCAGATGGATTGGCTCTTAGGAACCGATGCGGGCCTGCTGTTCCGAATTCGCGAAGAGCTTTTCGGGCTCAGAGAAGGTTATGAAAAAATCTTCTGGCCAGACGCCGAAGGACGACCTGAGCAGTATCAAACTTCCTTGGAAGTGAGCTGCCACTTAACGGCCAATGATATTGAGCCGAGTGTTGCGGCCTAAGCTTTGAATTTACGCTGCAGATAGGCTCTTCGGACAAACCAGACCAAGAGCCCCGCAGCCAGAAAACCAAAAATCACAAACTTAAACTCAGACAGGGCTTTGAGAATCGGCTCTCCAAAATAGTATACGAGAAGAATCTGCGTGGGGACCGAGATCAAGACGGCAAGTCCATCGACAGCTGCAAATCTCCAAACGGGAAAAGGGCTCATTCCTAAAAAAATATGCGCTGGAAATCTCAATCCCGGCGTAAATCGAAAAAGAAAAGCTGCATAAACTCCGTACTTGTGAACAAAATGTTCAATTCGCCCCATCACATTGCCAGAAAAGAACCTAGAAAAAAATGGGGTTCTGATCAGCTTTCGCCCCCCCGTTCTGCCAATCGTAAAAACCAAGAGATCCGCTGAGAAAACAGCCACACTTGTGATGAGCGCGGCCTCGTAACCATTGACAACAGAAAGACCTGCCACTGGCGGTGGAAACAGCTCTGGGTGCGCTCCCATATAGGCGAGAAGCCCCACAGAAATGATGGTGACCTCTTCAGGGATGGGTAAACCAAAACCAGAGGCGATCATGAAAGCAAACACGGCCAAATAGACGATGCCCGGCTGATAGGCATACTGAGAGAGCCACTGAAAAATAGGGTCCGAAGCAAGTTCCATGAATTATTGATAGCACTGAAAAATGCCTTTGCATCGGCTCATTGCATTGTGCTAACCGAGGAT
>JAJTIC010000091.1 GCA_021300175.1 Pseudomonadota bacterium | reverse complement strand
TGAGGTCCTTCGCGTAGGCGATGAGATTTTTTGCTTTGTTTTTGTAAAAACCTGTTGAGCGAATGAGAGTTTCCACATCTTCCTGCTTGGCTTTCGCAAGACTTTGAGGTGTGGGATACCGCTCAAAGAGCGCTGGGGTTACCAAATTGACTCTTTCATCAGTGCATTGAGCAGAGAGAATTGTCGCTATCAGTAACTCGTAAGGATTCCGGTGATTGAGAGCACAATGAGCATCGGGATAATATCGTTGGAAAAGCTGGATTGCGAGATTAGGACTTATCGCCGAAGTCCCCAATCGCTTCGACCGGGCACCCTTCCATGGCTTCTTTGCAAGCAGCTTCTTCTTCGGGGGTTTCTGGCTGCTTCGAGACGTAGGCATGTCCGTCCTCCTCATGCATTTTAAAATTGGATGGAGCCGCTAGAACACAAGCATCACAGGCAATACACGTCTGATCGACGAAAATTTTGCCGGCAGCGTTCTCTTTCCATTTTTGCTTAATATCAGCCATTTCTTACCTCACGAGAACCCGCAGTTATAAAGGGAATTTGGTCCTTTGTCTAGAGGTCGAAAAGTTCCTTCTGAGGTAGACTTACAAAATGAGCGAAAAGCATCAAAACAAGGAGGAGTCCATGGAAGGACCTCGCGCGCCTCATCAGAATGAATTTCCGAGGGTTTTAGAGTTTCTCAACAAAGAGCTGAGACCCCAATATGACTGGTCTCTCGATGTCGAATACCCCACAGCTTTGACTATGTCGAATATCAACAATATTCGAATCATCAAATCCCAAGAGAAAGTCCTCTCCCACGCAGTGATTCGGCCGTTGATTGTGAAGTCACCCACCGCGATCTGGAAAGTGGGCGCCATCGGCAGTGTTGTCACTCATCCCGAGCACAGAAGCCAAGGGCTTTCGACAACAATCTTAGAATCCTGCCTGACTGAAGCTCAAAAGCAAGATTGCGACATTGCGATTCTATGGACCAATCTCTATGACTTTTACAGAAAATTAGATTTTGAATTGGCTGGCTCTGAAATCAGTTTCGTGATCAATAAATCCTTGAAAATTCAGAATCCCTCACAGCTCAAATTTATGACGGGCAATCAAATTTCAGCAGAGGCGATTCTAAAAGTTTACTCCCAACACTCTGTGAATACAGTCCGTACCGCCGAAGAAATTAGGAAGTACTTATCCATTCCTAAAACACAAACTTACACAGCTTGGGATTCAACAGGCCAACTGGTGGCCTATGCTGTCGAAGGCAAAGGTGCTGATCTCACGGGCTATATCCATGAATGGGGCGGGAGTGTTTCTGGCTTAATGGCTCTTTTTAACTATATCCGCGAGACCAAGGCCGGAAAAGATTTTACAGTGATTATCCCAGGGCACTCTGTGAATTTACAGCAAGCTCTTTTGAACAATGGCATCGTTCCAACAGAGGGCTTTTTGGGGATGATTAAAATTCTCAATAAAGAAGCCGTCTTCAATAAAATCACCAAAGCCGCTAGAAATATTGGCCTGACTGATTTTCAAATCCATTCTTTTGATCACTCCACTCAATTCCAGTTTGGCGATCAAGTGGTCACAGCAAGAAGCGCAAGAGACCTCATACAAGTTATCTTTGGACCGAACCCAAAAATTCCAGGTTTGAATCAAGATTTGCAAGGTAAGATGAACCGACTATTTCCCATGAACCTTTGGTTATGGGGCTGGGATTCAATATGAAAAAAATTGTTTTCGGAACCGCTCTGGCGATCTTCTTGCCAGCACTGTTTTTTGCCCTGACTGGCTGTATGAAAAAGCCGGATCACACTCCTGACTACGGTCAGGAGTACTCTGTTCAGCAAGTGAACTCGGCCCTCACAAAGTTGGGACAGGCGGAGCCAACGACGATTAAAAATGGAGAGTTCAGATATTACGTGATCACGCAAGCCATTGACCAACAGCCTTCTTCAATTCTTTTCGATATTGGCAGGACCGTGACAGGCGTTCGTGAAGATGCTCGTTATGTGTATGTGGATTACATCGACCAAATCAGGGAATTCAAGCCCACTGAGGTCGTGAGCTCCACAGAACAAGCTCGCGACAAAGCTTTTGAAAAGCCAGGAGCCGTGGCTCCCCAGCTTCAGGCATTAAGAGAACAGGCCAAAACCATTGCGGTTTCCAGTGAGCGCGGAATAAGCCGAGCAAACGCTCAGGAAGTACGTTTGACCTATCATAATCTCAGTGAAGAGGCTGGTTTTATTCCCTTTGATGGGATCACTTCTTGCCAAGGCTTTCGCTCGTCGAACTGCTCTTGCAATAGCCAAAATCAATGTTTGGCGACCCTTCGTGTCCTCAGAGTAAAATTTGATGAGGTGGTCTGGGAGACTCAAGATCGTGGGACAAAGACGACTTACGATGTTCTTGTTTCTCCGGATGTTCCCTATTTTTCTCAGCAAATATCTCTCTGCATTCAGCAGTGGATGGATCTTGTGGGCAGGACAGTGCCTGTCACGCAATGCCAAGAAGTTCGTCGTTTTAATTTCGGCTCAACACCCTAATTGAGATTTGTTAAATTGAGGGGATGAAAAAGTTTTTGTTTTTCTCCCCTTCTCCCAATGAAGACCTTGAAAATCTGAAAAGCGAGCTCCTTCAGCTAGGAGCTCAAGTCGTTATTCACACAGATCCCCAAGCGATCAAGTCAGCCTCAGCAGAGTTCGAAGGGATCGCCCTTTTTTCTGAATTCCCACAAGCCCAGGACCAACTGAAAGCGGCGCTTATTTCTTTTTACCGAGCCAGTCGACCGATTGCTGTCATGGGGCCGGCGAGAGCCCTGGCTCTTGAGGCGCTCAAAGAGTTCCGCCCTACTCTGGGGTGCTCTGCAGAGGAACTCGGCCGGCTCAAAGAGATTGCGCCGAAAGCTGATTTAGTCATACTTCCCGCTTCGGAGTATATCACGGATCGCGACTGTAAATTGATTTCTTGCTTGGGAAGTAGGGGTGGTGCCGACAGTCAGGTTGGAATTTCTGGCCTGGCCAAAGAATTCTTTGAGATGGCATAATTTT
>JAJTIC010000113.1 GCA_021300175.1 Pseudomonadota bacterium | reverse complement strand
AGTCTGCCTTTTGCAGGCATTTCAGCGACTTGCGCTTCCAAAAGAAGGTACTCCTCACTCACGATGAGGGGGATACTCAGGGGCTTGCGGATCTTCAAATGGATTCTTCGTATCCGAAAGTGGCCTTTATCCGCAGAGCCACCCGGTGGAGAATCAACCCACCCGAATATCCGGATTTGACTCAAAATCTAAGAAGTTAGCCCTCAACCAATCCCCCTTTGAGGACCCTCAAGAGGATCAGTTTCTAAGATTTTTTATAAAAAACTGGAGAGTGTTCCCAATTTCGAGCACCCTATTTTCCCGCTTGGCAGAGCCATGTCCTTCATCGGCGAACAAAATGAGCTCAGCTTTGACCCCCTTCTTCTGCAAAGCTTGATGCATTTGCAAAGCTTCTCCCGCAGGAACTCGAGGGTCATTGACTCCTTGAATGATCATCAGGGGCTTACTGGCTTTCTCAATCCATGACACGGGAGACAGTCGAAGGAGAGAATCACGATCTTTCACCGGATCACCATACTCCGTGACCCTCAAAGGTCTTCGAAAAGGCGCTGTATTTTCAAGAAATGTGACCAAATCACTCATTCCGACAAGGGCCACACCCGCATCAAAACTCTCTGAGAATTTCGTCATCGCCATCAAAGTTGAATAGCCCCCATAGCTCCAGCCCATAGACCCCATTTTTCTCGGGACCGAACTTTTCTTTCGAAAGTAGAGAGCCGCATCTTCAATATCTGAGATGACATTTTCCCGAAGAGGACCATTGTCAGAATCTCTAAACTTTCGACCATAGCCCGTACTTCCGCGAACATTAGGTTCTGCAAAAATAAATCCATTTTCCACAAATAACTGCGCCACTACTGAAAATCCAGGTTCACTCTGAGCCTCGGGGCCACCGTGAAAATGAATCACCACAGGACATGGAGCTGTCATTTCTTTCTTCTCGCACTCAACAGAACTTCTGACGAGCATGGGAATCTTAACCCCATCTCTGGATTCATACTGAACTTCTCGTGCCGTTACAAATTTGGAGGTGTCCACTTCTGGAGACGAGGGCAGAACCCACTGCGTGAGGAGCCTTGTTTTAAAGTTGTAAGAATAACTGAGTCTCGGCGCCTTGCTGGTTTCAATCGAGAGCATCAGATGAGATCCATCTCGCGTGATAGATCCAGGATAAATATGATCTGCTTCTGGAAATGCAGGAAATGAAATCTTTCTCCAGCTCCCCACCTCAAGACCATACAGTCTGGTAAAACCATTTTCGTTCATCGTAAAAATGACTTTGGTCTTCGCTCGATCGACTTGCAAGGACTCCACATCCCATTTTTTTTTGGGAGAGAGCATTTTCCAACTTTTGCCATTGTACAAAAATAAAGCCCTAAAATCTTCGCCCCGATGGGAAAGAACCAAGTACTGATCCTTTTGATCCGTGAACATCACCGTATATTCTTCTTTTTCATTCTGCCCTAGCAGTGGCTTTAACTCTTTTGTCGCTGTATTGAACAAATAGATCTCATCAGAAAAACTGCCTGTGCTTTTATTCAGAAGCCACAAACCATCATCCCGATGATCGGCCACGCTCCAAATTCCAGGCTCGCTCAGAAGCAGTTCTTTTTTCTTTGATTCAATCTCATATCGATAAATTGCGTAATTTTCCTGACTCAAATCGTTAGCCGTAAAATAGAGGAATTTTGAATCACTGGAAATTCCCTGCAGGAAAGTTCTTACTTTTGGCAAATGCTGAATTTCGACCAGAGCTCCACCTTGCGGTGACAACAAATAAAGACCGGGATGCTCCTCTCCATTGCGATCTCGAGAAACCACCAACCACTTTCCATCGGGCGTTTGTCCGACAAGAGCCGTGGAATCTTTGCCGCCAGTCAGTTGCACAGGAAAACCCTTGGGTTGATCAATTCTCCAAACTTGGGAAGTGCCGGTAACTCCCCAACTAAAAAACAGCTGCTTTTTAGTTTTTGCCGACAAGACACCCGCACCCGGCGATCGAATATCAAAGTATCTTTGAATTTGAGTGGCTAAAGCTTCGGGCACATCAGGAGCTTCGAATTTTCTCATTTGCTCTGCGGTCAAACTCTCCTTCCCAAATCCCTGATAAGAGGCTTGCGCCACAGAAAAACCCAGAACAAAACAAAGTAAAAAAGAAACTGAAGTCACGATGAAGTCTCCTTATTCTGCCTCAAACTGAGACATCCTCAATCGAACTGGGGAAGATAAACTAGACTTTCTCAGAATTAGGCAAAAACCAGTTCATTTTTTAACCTATCAAAATCATAATAAGAACCGAGGGGGAATATCAATGAAGGGTTTTTTACTCTTTGCGTTCACTTTACTTTGTATCCACTTACCCCATCCTGTTTGGGCTCAATCCGAAAGTGATGATTCCTACGATCCTTTTGCTGATTATTCAGAGTTTGACGAAGCTAGCGAAGAAGAAGCCGACATTAACTTTTTTAGAAATGGTCGTTTCTTTACCCTTGGGTTTGCGGGTGGTATGCGCGGCTACACTTCAAGCTTAGGTAGTCTTTATGAAAATGCGCCCACTTATGGAGTTTACCTCTCTTATTTCTTTGATTTAAGACTTGCGATTCAGTTTGGATTTCTGACGGGTGATAGCCCTTTCAAGCTCAACGTGAATGACCCTAACAAGAACCTTGATGGAAACGTTTCGCTTACGATGCTCAATGCAGATCTCAAGTACTACTTTAATACTCAGAATGTGACACGGGGCTTAGCTGACCTTAATCCTTATCTGTTGGGTGGTTTTTCTCAAATCTATAGGACACTCACTTTGTCGGACAATCCAGGCTTTGGTCGAGATGCTACCATTGGGGTTGATTTGGGCGCAGGTCTTGAAATTCCTATGTGGCGCAGAAAAGCCTATTTTGGAATTCAGGGAACTTACCGCTATTTTAGTTTTAAAGATGAGAATAGCTTTCTGCTGGGTAAGGATGGAGCCCCCACTACAGTCAAGCCTCAAGGAGATTCTTTCGATATTCTGGCGATTCTTGGATTAAATTTTTAACCTTTTTGAAAGGTTGTGTTTCTCAAGGATGATACTGAAACAAACTCAGTCAAGGAGGACGAGTGAAGTTACTGTTATCTATCTCTGTTGTGGTCCTTATCAGCTGCGGACAAGCCCCTGATGATGGAGCTCCTGAGGGCTCTGATCCCCGCACCGACCGCAGAGATCTTGAAGCAAAAGTCATTTACGGTAACGATGATCGAAAAGATCTCTATCAGGTCAGCGAAATGCTCTGGAAAAACCACGCTCGCAGCACTGTTGCTTTGATTAAAAACACAGACTTGCGCTCACGCGGAAATTTTGTGGATATCACTGCAGACTCTTATGGCTCCCAACAAAATCTCTGCCGGACAGAACCCTTCTATGATCAGCCAGCTGGGGCTTTTTGCTCAGGCTCCCTCGTTGCTCCCAACATCATCATGACAGCAGGTCACTGCATTCGCTCAAGTTCGGACTGTGGATCCACGTCCTTTGTTTTTGACTATTCCGTTTCAGTGAGCGGACAGTACCCAACATCAGTGAGCGCTTCACAAGTTTATCGTTGCAATCGAGTTCTTGTCTCTCAAGTCCGTAGTTCGGGTTACGACTATGCACTCGTGGAGATCGAACGCCCTGTGACGGACCGTGCCCCCCTGAGCTTTTCCGCGAAAGCTGTTCTCAGCCAAGGGGAGCCTCTCACCGTGATCGGCCACCCTTCAGGACTTCCGACGAAAATCGCTTCAGGAGGCCGCATACGACAGATCACCAGCACGCATTACGTCACTGATCTTGACACTTATGGCGGAAATTCAGGATCTGCTGTTTTTGATTCACAGAACGGGGAAGTGGTTGGAATCCTCGTTCGCGGAGAGAACGATTTCGTCAACCAAGGAAACTGCACTGTTTCAAATCGCTGTGGTCAGGACAGCTGCCGAGGGGAAGACGTCACAAGAATTGATGTTGTCAAGAGTGAGCTGGCAAAGTGGATCCGTCCAACCCCCACCACCAGCTCATCCACAACTGTGACAAATCCCCTTCTGCCAGTGCGCGAATACATAAGCTCTTCACAGCTCGTGATTCCTGACAACAATCTTCAAGGTATCTCTTCAACGATCAACGTCAGCGAATCCCCACAGGGACGAAGAGTCTTGGTGGCGGTCGATATTGCTCACAGCTATGTGGGAGATCTCCGCTTGGAACTGAGCACTCCTGATCAGAAAGTTTATCGCTTAAGAACGAATCAAGGCGGACGCACGCGAGATCTTCGAGGAGTGTTCGGCGAAAATCTCTTCTCTGAAACAGCTTTGGGACCTGTGTCACAAATTCAAACCCCTGGCATTTACCGACTTAAAGTCATTGACAGCGTAGCTCGAGACAGCGGAAGACTTGTCAGCTGGAAAGTCATCTTTAAGCCCTAAAAGAGAAAGCCTAAAAAATGAAGTGCCAGCGCGAGCACAATGAGCGTTGGTACCAGATATCTTAAAATCCAAATCCAATGCTCAAACAACGCCACTGATTCAATGCGGTGGTTATCTACAAATAAACTTCTTTTCTCTGAAAGACTGAGTCCGTAGCTCAGGGCAAGAGCCACCAAAAGAGCCAGCACCGGCAAAAGAAGGTTAATGAGAAAAGAATCCAAGATTTCGAGAAGACTCATCCCTTGGACGCGAATTCCTTTAAATACGGAAGATGACAGAGCTGGAATCGCGGAAGCTAATAACAACAGCAGACCGGTGATCCAAGTTGTGCGGGTACGATTCCATTTAAATTTTTCTTGCAGGTTTGAAACGACCATCTCAAAAAGACCAATCGATGCCCCAAGAGTCGCCAAATAAAGACAAACAAAGAAGAGCAGTCCAAAGACTTGACCACCAGAGAGTTCCAATAAAAACCTTGGTAAGGCTTCAAACAACAAACCTGGATCTGTGAGAGGAATATTACTCGCACTGAGCACAATGGGAAAAAGCAAAAGACCTGCAAAAATGGACACAAAAGTATCTACCAAAGTAACGCGAAACCCAGCCGTAGGAATATGCTCTTGTTCCCTCATGTAAGAACCAAAAGTCACCATCGTTCCCAGCCCCACACTGAGAGTAAAACAGACGTGACCAATGGCGCTTAACAAAGAGGATAAATTCAGTTTTGAAAAATCGGGATAAAGTAAAAACCTCAAAGCCTCAATCCCAGAAGGCAAAGAAATCGACTTGTACATCAAAATCACCAGAAGCACTCCGAAAGCAGGCATCATATATCCGACCCACTTCTCAAGTCCCTCTTGCACCCCCTTCAGAACAATAATCATCACAAGCAACAAATGCACACTTGCAAGACCCATCTGGAGCCATCCGTTGGTCATGAGCTCAATAAGTCGAGCACTCGTTGTTGAATTTGCTGTTTCAGTGAAGGACACTAAAAACTGAATGACAAAATGAAGAACCCACCCGCTAATCACAGCATAGTAAGAAAGAATCGCCATCGAGAGCAAGACTGCAAAAGCTCCCACAAGGCGAAAAAATGGAGGCTTCAATCCTAAAGCTTCACGTTCTTTCTTTTGATGGGGATTTTCAGCCAAAGCTTCCATCCCAGCCATGATCGATTTACCCGTCTTGCGTCCTAGGATTAACTCTCCAATCAAAAGAGGAAGACCCAAGAGAAGCGCACACATCACATACAAAAGAACAAAAGCCCCGCCTCCGTTTTCACCCACCACCACAGGGAAACGCCAAAGGTTTCCAAGACCACACGCAGAGCCGATGGCGACAAGATAAAAACCTAATCGTGTACTCCAAACATTTTTCTTATTCATGATTCTTCTTAGATTTCATCACAAAAATACGGATCGGAATTCCGGCAAGATCAAATTGATCCTTCATGTTTTTAATAAGGAATCTTCGATACGAATTGTCAACACCCTCAGGATGGTTAGCAAAAGCAATAAATGCTGGTGGTTGTTGATAAGTCTGGGTGAGGTAATAGAACTTCACATTATTGTT
>JAJTIC010000030.1 GCA_021300175.1 Pseudomonadota bacterium | reverse complement strand
CTTCCACCAACGAATCGGGGCATTTCAGCTCTGGGCGACAGGGAGCTAAAATCAAAGGGGCCCAACTAATCTCAGATTTAAGGGCCAAAAGTCTCTCAATAAATCCCACCGGGTTTTGCACAAGATTTAAGGTGCCGACTTGGGCTTGAAGATTTGACAGGCCCCTTAGTTCCTGCAAAGGTAAGTTCACAGTGCTCTTCCAAAAGTTAGCTTCAAATAATTTCTCGGCACTCTTAGTGAATTCGGCGACGCTCGGCTCTGAGGTGGAATAAGGAGAAACTTCGAAACGGTCTAACAAAGAGTTGTAGATAAGACCTTTACGATCTGCGAGATAAACCATATGTCCTCGGCGAAGAGTTCTTCGAACTTCCGTTTGATAAATCCAATTCATCCACGGATTTTCGGTCATGATCCATCGTTGATCTTGGCCACTGCTCTGAGCTGACTTGAGAAAGCGTTCAAAAGAGATTTTTTTGAAGTCAGGACTTTCAGCAAGTTTGATTTTTAAGATTTTTGAAAGGGTGAATCCCACATCCACAAGGCTGTAGTTTTCATCAATGGACCAGTGGATAGACTCATCTCTCGGCTTTGAAGGAGGTTTGATCATCAAAGTCACTTGAGAGCGCTCGGCAAGGATCTGTGTTTGTCTGAATTCTTTGTCTCGAAAAACATGGCCTGGGGCCGACAGTCCTGCGAGGATCACCATCGTGTTATCCCACTGTCCTTTAGACTTCATTGTTTTCATCAGGTGAGACATATTTTCATCAAATTCTTCGATTTGAGATTCATAGGATTTGGTCCGAGATTCTCCCAAGTTGTTGTAAGTTTGACGATTTTTATGCAACAGATCTGGCACATAGAGCACTGAGAAGAAAGCTTGCGAAGGATTCTCGGTAGAGAGCCAATCTAAAAACAGTGAAAGCGTCTCATCAAAAGGCCTGAGACCAGTTTGAGGATTGAAACTATCTTCAAATAGTTCAAATCCTTGATTCAGTCCTGACATTCGCAGCAGCGGTGCGCCCCCCGAGAAGAAAGAAGTTCGATATCCTAAAGCTCGAACGGCTTCAGCAGGAGTGTAATAGTGCATTTTCAGGGAATCTGCATTGGTGCGCACCTGGCTTTCAAAAGGGTAAAGTCCCGTCAGCAAGGATGCCATCGCCGGCACTGTCATCGTTGAAGACGTGAAAGCATGAGTGAATCGAATGCTCTCGGCACATAAAATTTCCAGAGCTTGCGCGGGCTCCTGGCCTTGGTTAGCACAGTAACTTTCGTTGAAGCCGAGGTCGTCCACGGCGATGATGAGAAACGAAACAGGTTTGCTCTTTTGCCCTTGGCAGGCGCAGAGACAAAGCCCCACAAAAGTCCAAATCAATACTCTGTAGAGGGCGAAGTCTCTCATTTGTAGGTCCTTTCTTGACCGTTTTGAATATATCTAGGGATAATCTGTCAGTCGAGAGGTAAAACTATGTTAACAGAACGCATTTTTGCTGTAGCCCATGTTGCTGATCAAGTTGTTCTTTGGATTCTTGTCCTTTTGAGTATTGTCTCCATCGGAATGATTCTGGAGCGTTGGGTTTCTTTGAGAAAAATTTCACAGAACTCTTTAGCGACCAGAAATCGGATTAAACTCGCACTCCAAAGTCATAGTGTTGCGGATGTGGAAGAGCTTTCCAAAGATCCGTCAACAGTCGAGGGCAGGGCTTTGAACTTTGCTCTCAAGCACATCAAAGAATCGGGTTCGAAGGGACTTGAAGAGGTTTTCAATGTTTTTGCCCTGACAGAGCGACCAGAGCTTGAAAAGTATTTGAGCTTTCTCGCAACGGTGGGATCAAATGCTCCCTACATCGGCTTATTAGGAACAGTTCTTGGAATTATGAAAGCATTCAACGATCTTGCTCAGAGCCCAGAGGCGGGTCAGCAAACCGTGATGGAAGGGATCTCATTGGCCCTTGTCGCAACAGCTGCGGGCTTGTTTGTCGCAATCCCTGCTGTGATCGCTTACAACTATTTCCAGAGGCAAGTAAGGGGAGTTATGCAGAGTTTGGACTCTGTGAAGGAACTCTGCGTAGCTTATGCTAAGAAAAAGGGTTTATAAAATGGCGATGAAATCTCATTCGGACCATGAGGATTCGATCTCAGAGATCAATGTCGTTCCCTTGGTCGATATCATTTTAGTGGTTTTGATTATCTTCATGGTGACAGCTCCGATGTTTATTAAACCTTCGATCAATGTGAACTTGCCGAAAGCAGCTTCGTCAGATCAAACGGTACCGAGTCAGCTCAACATCACTTTGACCAAGGATGGCCAAGTCATTATGAACGGAAACCCAAGTACTTCAGATCAGTTGCGAGCTAAGGCGACTGAAGAGCTTGCTAAAAACCCTGAAATCCAAGCGGTGATTTCTGCAGATAAAGATGTTCCGCACGGGACCGTGGTCGGGATCATGGATGTGATTAAGTCCGTCGGAGTCAAAAAGTTCGCGATCAGTATCGAAAAGCCCTAGTCTTTTGTCCGAGAAATTGATTTCAAACTCTCTCAAAGGCTTGTCTCAATATGGCACGTCTTTAGTCGCGTCAAAATACTGCCGATGTCTTAGGGCATGGCTCAGTCACATAAAGAACTCAAAAATCTTGAGCAACAGTTTCTAAAGGTCACTTTTGTATTTGTGACTTTGCTTTCTATTCCCACCACTTGGTCTATCGTTTCAGAGCCGCAAAAGGAACAAAACCAAGCTACTCAGGGACGTCAGCCAGCCAGTGTTGGCCCAACAGAAAGTGCGACTGAAGCCGTCAAGGCTCTCGGACAGAATGTGACTGCTGACTTGGGCTGTAACTACGAGTTACCCGAGTCCATCGATGCCACTCACTTGCGTCTTGTTCGCTCCAAGTGTGGTCAAGGCGCATCTTTAAAAGAACTTGAGATCACGAATATAACTAATGGATTCACTGCTTCTGTGGTTTTTTTAAAACAGGAAAAAGTCACAACTGATTACATTGATCTTGCTGATGGGGAAAATCTTTTCTTGATCAAAGGGACCGCTGCCGATGGTTCTACATTTGAAAAGAAATTGACCATTCAGCGTCGCTCTCCTGCATCTACCAAAAACTAAAATGAATTCTGTGCCCTGAGATAGTAAATCCGCTGTCTTGTCGTAAGACCGACTTCTTTAAAAGTGTCTTGGTATCCCATCGAAGTTGTCCAGCGAGCTTGCAACCAATGGATGCTTTCAATTTTAATCACACCGTCTTTATTGGCAACATTGGATTGCAATCTCCATTTGCGAAAAAATGTTTTTCCAATCCACACTCTTTCTTCGAGCGGTGTTGATGGGCCGAAGGACCGTGGATTCATTTCCAAAGTGACTTTTGAATCCACCCAAGGGTTTAAAGTGTTAATATCCAAAGTATTATTGGACAAATTATACCGAAAGTTGAATTTGAAACTTTGATTCACTTGGACGTTGATATTGCTGAGTTTTTCTTTCGTTTCGTAAACAGGTCTCATTGTAGGATCGTTTTTAAAGTAATTATCGACGTGATGCTCGAAGAGTCGTTTGGTCATGTATTCGGCAAAAGATTTTCGTTTTTTATTTTCCGCTTCCACGGCTGTGTTATAGCCTTTGAATGATTCAAGCATTCCAAAATTGGCCGGTTGGTAGCTGATACTTTCGGCATCCACTTGTCCGAAGGTCTCTCGATACTTGAGTTTAAACTCCGAAGTCAGCGGGTTAAAAATTTTCTGGCTCAAATCGGCGGCTTGAGCCGGCCGATAAGAGAAAAGATAGATTTCATAAAATCTCTGAGATCTCTCAGCGGACACATCTTGGGTATAGCCTTCCCAATCCCTCGACTGCGCGAAAGCCATGGATCCCAACATCAGAGTGGCCAAAAGGCCCGAGAAAAAACCCTTCATCAGACCTAGATACTGCAACATTCTCGCCAGGGGTGGGCTTGTAAATATATGAAATTAAAGGATTATTAATGACCTATCTGGGGGGGCGCGGGGCCTTCCGGGGAGGCCTGTAGAGCTTTTCAGCAGTGCCGCCTTGCTTAATAAAAAAACTTATTAATTTCAATAGGTTACAATGTATGGCTGAAATGCTTGTAAGGACAAAAAAGGACAGTTAAGGTGCCAGCACAAACTATGGAAAACACTGTAAAAACTGCGGATTTGGATGTGGACCTAAAACGAAAATCTGACTTGCACTTGGCTCGAAAGATTTGGCACATCGTTGCCGTTTCCAGCATGGCAGCTTTTTATGCTTATGCTCCTGAAACCTGGTCGCTGACGATTTTAACAGTCTCGTTCTTTCTTTTTGTTCCTTTGGATTTTGCAAGACAAAGATCAAAGGCTCTCAATGATCTCATGATTTTGCTGTTTAAACCGATCATGCGGCGAAGTGAAGTCAATAAGCTCGCAGGGACAACTTACTTGGTCACAGGAACCATGATCGTTGTATACTTATTTCCGCGTGACGTGGTATTGCTGACCCTTCTCTTTCTGGCTTTTGCAGATCCTATTGCGAGCTATTTTGGAATTCGCTTTGGCAAAGACAAAATTTTTGGTGAAAAGAGTTTGCAGGGCTCCTTGGCAGCTTTCTCGGTTTGTGCCATTGTCACTTATCTCTTCTTGAGTTTTAACGGGCTCCTGCTCGAACGACTGTTGATCGTCAGCCTTATTGGCGGACTTATCGGTGCACTCGCAGAATTGATACCCATCTGGAAATTGGATGACAATTTGACCTTACCGGTCTTGAGTGCATCAGCGCTTTGGTTGGTGTTTTCTCTATTTGGAGCTTTTGCAGCTTATTAAATTTACCAAAAATTGAAGAGGATCTATGGCAACAACTCAAGAAATCGACAGTTCCGAGCCCCAAAAGAAGCTAGCTATTCACATTTATATTTTGCCGAATTTAATCACAACAGGAAACATGTTCTTTGGATTCTACGGCATCATCATGGCAATCAAAGGTGATTTTTTGATGGCTGCTTACTCGATCGTGATCGCAGCTGTTTTTGATTTGATGGATGGGCGATTGGCAAGGCTCACTCGTTCCACTTCGAAGTTTGGTGCAGAGTACGATTCGCTTTCGGATGTCTTGAGTTTCGGGATGGCACCAGCAGTTCTGCTTTACCTATGGGCCTTGCAGCCTTTTGGGCGTTTGGGATGGTTAGCAAGTTTTCTTTTCTGTGCTTGCGGGGCATTGAGGCTCGCTCGATTTAACGTTCAAGCGCACGTGGTGGAAAAAGCTTATTTCCAAGGTTTGCCGATCCCGATGGCAGCAGGGATCGTCGCTTCTTCGGTCTTGGCTTTCAATGATCTCGGTTATGATGCTAGCGGGAATGTTGGGCTGCTCGCGATGACGTTTTTGCTCGCACTTGTTATGGTAAGTACTTTTCGCTACCGCAGTTTCAAAGATTTGGATTTGAAAGAGCGTTTGCCGTTTATGTACCTCGTTATTGGGGTTTTAGTATTACTTGTGGTTGCCTATCGACCGGAAGTTCATTTGTTCGTCCTGTTTTTAACTTATGCTGTTCTGGGAGCTATTTTTGGGGTTTTGAATTTTGGTAAGAACAAGCGCATTCGTGCCAATGTTTACTTGCCAGCCCATTCACCCCACGAACAAGATCTCATCGAGGAAGCAGATGATGCGCCTAAGAAAACTTAAAATTGGAGTCGTTGGCGCCACCGGTATGGTGGGAAAAAGCTTTATGGAAACTCTCGAACAGAGGAAGTTTCCTGTCGATCTCTTGCGTCCTTTTGCTAGCGAAGCTTCGCTCGGAAAAGTCATTACACTTCAGGGTAAGAACTATCCTCTTGAAGTTTTAAAGCCAGGATGTTTTGAAGGACTTGATTTGGTGTTTTTTTCCTCAGGGGATGACATCAGCAAAGAATGGGCTCCTCAAGCGGTGGCCAGTGGCGCGTGGGCTGTAGATAACTCAGCAGCTTTCCGCATGGATCCTCAGACTCACTTGGTTGTACCCGAGGTCAACGGGGATTTACTGACGACCAATCCTCGCCCCCAAATCATTGCTAACCCCAATTGTAGTACCATTCAGTTGGTGGTGGCTTTGAAGCCACTCCTCAGGGATTTTGGAATCAAAGAAGTCAAAGTTTCTTCTTATCAAGCGGTCAGCGGAGCCGGGCAAGCGGCCTTTGATGAGCTCTTGTTTCAAACCAAGCAAGTTCAAGCTGGCGAAAAAGTGCAGTCTCAGAATTTTGCTCATCAAATTGCTTTTAATTGTATTCCTCAAATTGGCTCTTTCAACGAAGAGGGCTTCACGTCTGAAGAAGTCAAAGTTCAAAAAGAAACTAAAAAAATTCTTAGAGCTCCTCATCTTCATGTTTCCGCTTTCACTGTTCGAGTACCCGTGTTGAATGCTCACGCAGAAACCGTTTGGATCACTTTGGACAAAGAAGTCTCTCGCGAGCAGTTTCTTTCAAGCCTCAAATCTGAACGGGGGCTTGTGGTGCAAGAAAATGCCAAAGGATCTGATTATCCTCTGCAAATTCAAGTTTCTGGGAAAGACCCTGTTTATGTGGGAAGGATCCATCGTGATCCCGAGAACCCAAAATTGTGGTTGATGTGGGTTGTTTCTGACAATATTCGAAAAGGCGCTGCTTTGAACGGCATTCAAATAGCCGAGCGAATTTTTGACATCCACTAAAAGCCGTGCTGCAATCACTCTATGACCAGAGTTGTCACGGGATGGGCCTTCATTGCATTGCTATTTTATTCAGCACTCTCACTGGCGGCGATCAGTAATGTCGTCGTCAGCTCTGATACTGTTTCAGCTCTCGATACCTCAGATCCGGCGAATATCAAAATTTATGCGGGGTACATCGGTAATGGTACGACCTCTTTATGCCCATCTGGGGCCAATGATCCGAATTCCACTTGTGATACTTGCGCTAACATAACAAATCTTTGCACGACGACTCAATTGGCGTGCAATGAAAAGTCAGTGCACAATGATTTAAGACTTTATGTTGAGTTTCAAGTCGACTCAGTCCCTGCAAGCTCTTCGTTCATGGCTAAGTGGGGCAACGCAACAGTTACAATTTCAGATCAATCAGTTTCAACTCCGGTCGCTGGGTCAATACTCTGGGTACGTATTGATTGGGATAACATTTGCAACGCTGCGGATTCCGCCAGTTGTTCGAGCAATTCTGATTTTAACGGTACCCTTGATGTTGGAGTTTCTAATGGTTCAAGCACCACTGATTTTTCGAATAAAGTCAGTCTGAAAGTCAACTTTCGCGGCGTCGATGCGGCATTAGCTGCCCGTCATGCCGATGGTTGGTCAACGGCCTGTGCGGCAGACGAAGGATTTTGTAAGTTTTCCATGCAGCCCGGTGATAAAAAAGCTTTTGTGAATGACCTCGAGCGTGCAGCAACAGGCCCCAGTGATTCGTCGAATATCAAGTGGGACCGTCTGAGAATGTACTATCGGCCCACTCAAGGAAGTTTTTGTTTGAGCCCCGCCACTGATGGGTATGCTGACTTGTTGGTGAAAGACAAAACTGTGGTCGCGGCATCCCTCAGTAATAATAAAGTGGACGGGCTTAATAATGATGTGACTTATGACTTTTTGATGGCCTCAGTAGATGAAGCGGGGAATGTTCAGTACTTTTCTGATCCCGCAGTCCTCAATGCGACACCCACGAGATACCGTGCGACACCTGGTAAAGTGGTGGGCCTTCTCGACGGGCAGAGTTGTTTCATTGCGACAGCCGCTTTCGGATCAAGTATGGCGCCACAAGTGAACTTGCTTCGCCAGTTCCGCAGCGAAGTGCTCTTAAAATTCCAGGCTGGAAGATCTTTTGTGAAGTGGTACTACGAGAACTCACCAGATTGGGCCTTGAAAATTTCTCAATCAGAGAGTTTACGTGCTTTGGTTCGCGTTTTACTTTGGCCCATGGTGGCCGGGGTTTGGATGTATTTCAATGCTCCACTTGTTTTTGCTCTCTTGACTCTGTCTCTGGCCGCAGTGTTTTTCTTGCTGATCAAAAAAAGCGGGAGAAAACATGCGTAGATCCAAAGTCTTTCTCCTTTTTGTAGCTTTTTTGAGTTTTGGAATTTCATCGGGGGCTCTGGCTCAAGATTCAATTTTACAAGGACCTCCGAAATTACCTCCTGCGCCACCCAAGGGAGGAGTTTTGAAAGTTCCACATCCTGGAGCTGCCAAGGGGCTTATGAGGATTAATAAAGACGGAACTTATCAATACCGAGTTCCTCTGAGGGAAAAAACGAAATCCAGCAGCTTTCGATTCACGTCAATGACTCCACCCGAAATTAGAGGTGGAAATGGAATTACTTTTGAGTCCATGTATGGAGAGTCCAATGTTTTTGGATTCAACTACGATTATGAATGGCAACTTCGCACACGCTTCGGTGCTTTTGGCGGGCAACTGGGAACAGGGATTGCCACAGGGCGCGGAAGCGGCACTTTTGTGCGTGATAATTCTAAAGCTCGCGAAGCTTACAATCTGTATCTCGTGCCCTTGTCGGCATTTTTGATTTATCGTTTTGAATACGTGCGCCGCCAGTGGGTTGTTCCTTATGTCTTGGGGGGCGGAACTTATTACGGTTTGGCAGAGTCTCGGGATGATGGGAAATCTCCACAGTTTGCTGGTGCAGCGGCCGTGGGTGGGGGGGGTGGTCTATTGTTTTCAATCACGGCGTTTGATCCCCAAAGTGCCTTTCGCTTGGGTGAAGAGTACGGAATTGCCGACATGTATGTGAACCTCGAAGCTCGGGCCATGCAAGGCTTGAAGAAAGACATCGACTTCACTTCGCAGGCGATCAGTCTCGGAGTTACAGTTGATTTTTAGAACTAAAAATCTGCCGTACAAAATGATGAATGGCCATTCCCACAGTCATGGCAATCGCAAACACAATCGCCTTTGAAATGCAAATCCAGGCCCCTACTTTAGGCTGGTCAATGACCTTCTTCTAGAGTAGTTGATCGCTATGCAGAAAGTAAAATTCATCGTCTCTTATGATGGGACAGATTATTGTGGTTGGCAGAAGCAAAAAGAGCATAAACATGCTTCTGAAAAGCCATCCCTTCAAGAAACTGTGGAGACAGCACTCTCAAAACTTTTCAATGAACCCATCGGAGTGAATGCTTCAGGGAGAACCGATGCCGGTGTTCACGCTTATGGGCAAGTGGGTGATTTCGAAACTTCTCGAAAAATGCCTCGGGATTTTTGTTGGGCCGTCAGATCTTTGCTTCCGCACTCGATTGTCATCAAGAAAGCCTACACGGCCCCCGAGGAATTTCATTCCACATTGTCAGCAGAGAAAAAGACTTATCGCTATTGGATTTGGAATTCTCCGCGCCCCACAGCACTTCTTCATCGTTACAGCTATTGGATTCGCTCTCCATTGGATCTGGCTCAGCTCAACTCTTTCGCTGAGCGATTGATTGGGGAAAAAGACTTTAAGTCGTTCCAAAGTAGTGGGACTGTGGTTCCCCACACTGTGAGAAAAATACATTCTGCCCGCTGGTGGCAGCGCAAGCCTGGGCTGATTGAGTTCGAAGTCACCGGGAATGGTTTTCTTAAGCAAATGGTGAGAAATTTGGTAGGCACTCAGCTAGATTTGGCCATGAAGTCACAACCCATTGAAACTATTGATGAAATTATAAATGCTCAAGATCGCAGGGAAGCTGGGCCCGCAGCTCCGCCCCAAGGTCTCTTTCTTTGGAAAGTTAATTATCCATCATCTCTTGACAAGAAGTGCCGCCGAATCTAAAAAGTCCATTCCTTTTGCATTTCCGGAGACGCTTATCACTTCGAAAAAGGCGAAAGTTTTTGAGATTCTTGGCAAGCGGCCCGTTATCCCTTGTTGAGAGATTTCACAAAACATAGAAGGAATATTTATGAATACTTGGATGGCAAAAAATGAAGAAGCAGATCGCCAATGGTGGATCATCGATGCTTCCGGACAGAGACTCGGCCGTGTAGCCACACACGTTGCAACTCTTCTCCGTGGAAAACACAAACCGACTTTTACTCCTCACGTGGATAATGGGGACTTTGTTGTTGTGATCAATGCTGACAAAATTGAAATGACTGGAACAAAGTGGGAAGAGAAAAAATACTATCGACACTCACGCTTCTTCGGATCAATGAAAGAAAAGACTGCGGCGCAAATGAAAGTTGAAGATCCTGCTTTCATTATCTCTGAAGCCGTTCGTGGAATGCTTCCCACAAATAAGCTTTCTTACAGCTTGATCAACAAGTTGAAAGCTTACAGCGGGGCTGAGCACCCACACTCAACTCAAAAACCTCAACCTTACGTTATTAAGGCAAAGAAGGACTAATCCATGGCAGCAGAAAAAGTATTTTACGCAACTGGGAGAAGAAAAACGAGCGCAGCTCGCGTTTTCTTGAAGCCTGGAAAAGGAAATTTAACGATCAATGGTTTGAAATCTGATGACTATTTGAAGCGCATGCAGTCAAAGATGGTTATCTTGCAGCCATTCGACACTGTTAACCAACTTGGCAAATTTGATGTTGATATCACTGTTGCTGGTGGTGGTGAGAATGGACAAACTGGTGCGATCCGTTTAGGTATCGCGCGTGCATTGACAGCTTTTAGCGCAGAATTCAGACCTCTGCTGAAAAAAGCTGGATTCTTGACTCGTGATCAGCGTGCGGTTGAACGTAAGAAATACGGTCTCCGTGGTGCTCGTCGCAGAGGTCAGTACTCTAAGCGATAATTACTTAGCGCAAATGCTAGTGCTAAAAACCCAGGTGATGAACCTGGGTTTTTTGTTTGAGGTGCGCAATCGTTGAGGCCCCCAAAGTGGTGTCTCACTGTGAGACAAAAAAAAGTCTCAACTTTGGTCTGTCTTATTCCGATAATTTCCTCAAGGGGGATTCGGATGAGACAGATCGGTCTGATTCTCGGTTCATTGTTGCTTATGGTTTCTTATCAAAACTGCGGTGCGCCCGTACCGAGCGGAGAGTCTAATGCGAGCTTGAGTGGTAAGATTCTGCAAGAAGCGGTTGTGCAGCAGATAGACCTTTCTGATTATAGCAGTCTTAAAATTTTGGCTCAGGACTTTGTGCTTTCTGATTCTCACTTGATGCTTGATCTGGATCTTTCTCCGAGTAATGGAGTCGACGAAGTTTCTTACATATTAAAATCATTTAGACTAAATCCTAGAACTGGTGGTGAAGAGTTGTCGGGAATCTATTGTGTGAAAGGAAAACACGCACAATTTATTACTGAATTCATTGCATCGAACAAAATTTGTCGCATAGTTAATCAACCTGTTTATGAAGCGGGCCGTTTATGCGCTCAAGTGATTTCTAGCTTTCCTTATGCAGAGGCCTTTGATGGACAGGGCAGTGATCAGCTGGGTTACAAAGCAACACCTTGTGATTTGTCGACAGACATTTGTGATGGTAAAGGCGAACTACTTAAGAGTTTCTTAGCAGAAGAGCTCTTGAACAATAATGCATATAAGAACTTCAGCTGTAACTAAACAGCTGGAAAAAGAATCTGAGAGACTAAAAAAAAGCTACTGGATGTTCAGTAGCTCTTTTGCTTTTTTGAGGGCTTCTTGGGATTTGCTTCGATCAGGGATTGCTCCTTGAGCGAAATCAGGTCTGCCACCGCCTTTGCCACCCATAACAGCGGCAAGCTCTTTCAGCAGATTTCCGGCCGAAACTTCGGGGTTGAGGTCTTTAGAGACGGCAACGATCAAAGGATGTGTCGATGACCCTTGTCCCAGGACCACGACCACACCTGTACGGACTTTGTCTTTGAGTTGGTCTGTAGCTTGTGCCAGCACATCACGATCTTCCACCTTCAAATCAGCAAAGACAAACTTGGCGTCGCCCGCTTTTGATTTGAAAAGATGAGAACTTTGCACCAAAGCATCGAGATTGATTTGGCCCCCTTGAGCTTTTTTCATTTCTCTTTCGAGATTCTTGATCTCTGTCTTCTTCTCTTCAATCCATTGAGACATATCTTTTGTCGACTCTAAGTAGGTGACCCAGTTCTCGCCAAGACCTGCTTGATGTCGAGCTCTCTGATTCTCGGTCAAGTTTTTAAAGAGATACTGCACTGCCAAGTCCCCAGTGATGGCTTCAATACGGCGCACGCCCGCACTGACTCCCGACTCAGACACGATTTTGAAGATGCGGATTTCAGCTGTATTCTGCACATGCGTTCCACCGCAGAGTTCTGTGGAGAAATCTCCCATTTTTAAAACGCGAACTTCATCCCCATACTTTTCACCAAACAAAGCCATAGCCCCAGCAGCAAGAGCTTCTTTGTGTTTCATAATGTTTGCAGTCACAGGAACTGCTTTGGCGATTTCTTCATTGATGAGACTTTCAATTTGTTCGAGCTCTGAATTGGTGAGAGGTTTATTATGAGTGAAGTCAAATCTGATTCTTTGCGGATCTACCATCTGTCCCGCTTGAGTGACATGAGTCCCCAGCACTTTTCTAAGAGCTGAGTGTAGTAAATGAGTCGCACTGTGGTTAGCTGCGGTATTTCGACGGTCTTTGCTATGAACTGTGGCCTTGAGCTTCTGGCCCACTTTAATCTCGCCTTTTTGAAGACTCAGTTGATGCAAATGGATATCGAGTTGTTTGGTGCAATCAACAACCTGAACTTCAGTGCCGTCTGCAATTAGAAGCCCTTGATCGCCAGCTTGACCACCGCCCTCGGCGTAGAAAGGAGTCGATTTCAAAATGGCAAATCCAGTTTGCCCTGCTCTTAAAGAAGAAACTTCTTTTTCGCCGTCAGACAGAAGTAGGACTTCTGCTAGATCATCGGTCGTTTTATAACCCGTGAAATTTGTCGCAGACGATTGATCTTTCGCTTTTTGTGCGAGCGCGACTAAGTGAGCTTCGTTTGAAGAAATTCCTTTACCCTTCCAGCTAGCCTTTGCTTTTTCCTTGGCAGCTTCCATCTCTTTGTCGAATTGTTTTTCGTCGACACTGAAGCCTTGCTCTTCTGCCATTAAGCGTGTGAGATCGGCCGGAAATCCATAAGTGTCATAGAGCTTAAAAACAAGATCGCCAGGGACTTGTTTTTGGTTTTGTGACTTCAGTTTTGCGAGAGATTCATTAAGGATGGAGGTCCCTGTCCCCAAAGTCTGCATGAATCGATCTTGTTCGTCTTTCAGTGTGCTCAAGACCACGTCTTTGCGAGCATTCAGTTCTGGATATTGTCCAGACATTTCACGAATCAAAATCTCAGAAACTTGTGGCAGGAAAGAATCACCACCACTGAGCTTTTGGAAATAGCGGATAGATCTTCGTAAAATTCGTCGCAAAACATAGCCGCGGCCTTCATTGGATGGCAAGGCACCGTCAGCAATGAGGAATGAGCCAGAGCGAATATGGTCTGCCACAACTCTCAGAGCCGCAACTTCCTCGCGAATTGACGGAGAGATCTGTGCATGAACGCCCTCTTTGTCGATTTGCTCGATGACTTTGAGAAGACTTTCTTTTTTCGCAAGCTCAGCGGTGCGAACAACCATGGGCCAGAAAAGATCTGTGTCGTAGTTATTCAACTTTCCTTGAAGAGCTGCTGTGAGGCGCTCCAGTCCCGAGCCTGTGTCCACGCTGGGCTTTGGCAAGGGATCCATAACCCCAGGTGATTTTTCGTAAAACTGCATGAAAACTAAGTTCCAAATTTCCACGAAGCGATCTTCACCGGCCAAGATCCCTTTGAAAGGATCCGTTTCACGTCCTGCGCGAGGACCGTGGTCATAGAAAATTTCTGTGCAAGGACCGCAGGGACCTGTGTCACCCATTCTCCAAAAATTATCTTTCTCGCCAAGGCGAAAAATGCGCTCTTTAGGAACTCCCTCTTGCTGGTGCCAGATATCAGCAGCTTCATCATCAGTTTGAAAAACTGTCACATAGAGCTTTTCTTTGGGAATACCGTAAACTTTCGTGAGGAGTTCCCAGGCAAAGTGAATCGCATCTTTTTTAAAGTAATCACCAAAAGAAAAGTTCCCAAGCATTTCGAAGAAAGTATGGTGTCTTGCTGTGAACCCTACGTTTTCAAGGTCATTGTGTTTACCGCCAGCTCGGACGCACTTCTGAGACGTTGCAGCTCGCTTGAAAGGTTTATGTTCAAGGCCCAAGAACAGATTTTTAAACTGGTTCATTCCTGCATTGGCAAAAAGAAGGGTTGGGTCGTTCTCAGGAATCAAAGAGGAAGAAGGTAAAACTTCGTGACCCTGTTTTTTGAAGTACTCTAAAAATTGTCCGCGAACTTCATTACTTTTCATAAATCACCTTTCGAACGATATCCAAATCAAAGCCTCGAGACACCAAAAAGCGACCTACTTTGCCCTGAGCTTTTTTGTCTTTCAAGTCTAAGTGGGGAAATTTAGTTTTCACAAGGCTTTGTGCTTTTTCAAGCTCATCTTCAGTTTCGGACGAAATCGGAGGCAGACCTCGCTCATAAAGCTTTGCATTGATGTAGCGAATTCCTTTGCCCCGGCGATGAAGGAACTCTGCCGATTTTTCGGAGAGCTTCATAGCGGACTCGGTATCTGTGGGGATCCAGCCCTTTTCTTTGCCAAACTCAATAGCTTGATCAATCTCTTCTTGAGGAAAACGCTCTCGCAGCTTCTGACGAAGCTCTTTTTCCGAGTGATCCCGACGCGCGAGGTAATCCATCATTTTATTCCGGGCCGTCATCGGAGGGCGTTTTTTTTGAGAATTTTCTGGGTCTCTCATGCCTTGGTTATAGACAAACGAAATCCTGGCGGTCATCCTTTTCCTATGAAGAATTTGATCGCATTTTGCGTAGTGTATATGACTCATCCGGAATGAAAGTTTGTAACCTTTTTGAGGTTGGTCTGTTGGCCTCATCAAAGGAGTTCTTATGAAAAACCTCATAATGGCCCTGTTCCTGTCTTTGAGTTTTTCAGCTTTTGCTCAGGAAAGCGAAACCCCCGCACATTCGAATCCAGGTATCGGCCAGGAAATGAAAGAGCTGCAGCAGGATGTGCGGAAAGAGCGAAACAAAGCCGCTCATCAGCACCGAAAATCAAAAAAGACACAGTAGTCAAAAATTAAATTTGAGAAGACTCTGAAAGTCTCTGTGATAAAGTCCCTCGTATGAGGGACTTTCTTTTTAAATCGGCTACATTTTTTGGATTAGGAAAAGTCTCAAAAGCTCCTGGTACAGTTGCCAGTCTCGCCACTTTGCCCATAGTTTGGGCACTTTATCAGGCGGGACCTTTCATTTATATGGCAGTGGTTCTTTTACTTTTGCCGCTCTCCGTTGTGGCCTGTGAGATTTATGAAAACACTGTGGGCTCACATGATAATTCTGAAGTTGTAATTGATGAAGTATTAGGCGTACTTATCGCAATGACATGGGTTCCCATGACCTGGCAGGCGCTTCTGGTGGGCTTTCTGCTGTTTCGAGTTCTGGACATCTTCAAACCTTTCCCCATAGGATATTTGGATAGAAAGATTCCAGGAGGAATCGGAGTCGTAGTGGATGATGTTGTGGCAGGAGTTCTGACCAATATCGCTCTACAAATTATGCTCACTCAAACGATTTGGTTGGGCGTAAGAATTGGTTAAGTGATTTTGAAAGACTTCGATCAGCGGGTTCAAATAGACCTGGAAAATTTAATCCTGAAGCTCAGAAGCAAGAAGCTCTCTTTAGGTTTTGGCGAAAGCTGCACGGGTGGTTTGCTCTCGGCAACTTTGGCAAAGGTACCAGGAGTTTCTGATCTCTTTATGGGATCTATTGTGAGTTACTCTTACCAAGCCAAAGTGGATCTTTTGAGGGTGTCTTGGGACACTTTAAAAAAAGAAGGAGCTGTGAGCGAAGCCGTGGCTTTAGAGATGGTGCGCGGTGTGCGTGAGTCTTTAAAAGTGCAAGTCGCTGCAAGTATCACGGGAATTGCTGGTCCGAGCGGTGGAACGCCTGACAAGCCCGTAGGCACTGTGTGGTTTGCCGTGAGTGGCCCGCAAGGTGAACGAGCGGAGAGAAAACTGTTCTCAGGAAATCGGCAAGAAATCCAAGAGCAGTCAGCGGCTCATGCTTTAAAGTTATTGAATGAGTTAGTGAACTAAAGTTTTTAACAACAACAGCGTTCGCAGGAGTCTGCGAAGAAAGCGAGTGAATCATGGCAACACAGACAGATGCAAAAACAAATGCGGAGAAGGCAAAAGCCCTCGAACTCGCAGTTTCTGCCATCGAAAAACAGTTTGGAAAAGGTTCAATCATGCGCTTGGGCGCAGATGAAAAAATGCACAAAGACGTTGAGGCCATCAGCACAGGCTCGTTGAGCTTGGATATTGCTTTGGGCATTGGTGGTTTGCCAAAAGGACGTATTGTCGAAGTTTTTGGCCCAGAGTCTTCAGGTAAAACAACCATTGCTCTTTCTGTGGCGGCTCAAGCTCAGAAAAAAGGTGGCGTGGTGGCATACGTCGACGCAGAACATGCTTTGGATGTGAATTACGCTCGCAAGCTGGGTGTGAACACCGAAGATCTTTTGATCTCTCAGCCAGATACAGGTGAGCAGGCTCTCGAAATCACAGAAACTTTGGTCCGCTCAGGCGCGATCGACGTATTGGTTGTGGACTCTGTGGCAGCTCTGGTGCCTCGTGCTGAAATCGAAGGCGAAATGGGTGATTCACACATGGGTCTTCAAGCTCGTTTAATGTCTCAAGCTTTGAGAAAATTAACAGCAGCGATCAACCGATCCAACTGTTTAGTGATTTTCATCAACCAAATCCGTATGAAAATTGGTGTGATGTTCGGTAACCCTGAAACAACCACAGGTGGAAATGCACTGAAATTCTATTCTTCTGTTCGTTTGGATGTTCGTCGTGTGGGCGCTCTGAAAAACGGTGAAGATGTGATTGGTAACAGAACTGCTGTGAAAGTTGTTAAAAACAAAATGGCGCCTCCCTTCACTAAAGTTGAATTTGATTTGATGTACGGTGAAGGTATTTCTATGGAAGGTGATATTTTGGATTTGGCTGTCACTGCTAATATCATCGAGAAATCGGGCGCATGGTTTAGCTACAATGGGGAGCGCATGGGTCAAGGCCGCGACCAAGCGAAAACATTCTTGAAAGAGCATCCTGAAACAAATGGGGAAATTCGCAACAAATTGCTGGCAGCCAACGGAATTGGAAAGCTTTTGATGGCGGGGCCTGAAGCTGATGCTGAAGGTTCAGAAGTAGACGCTGTTGCTGAGGAAAAAGCTCCAGCAAAGAAGAAGCCTGCAAAGCACTAAGTTTGTCATTTGCTAAAGAAGAAAAAGGCGAGTCTTAGAATAAGCTCGCCTTTTTTATTTGATCTGAAGTCATTGCTGGTTTTTTAACCAATCCTCGATCTATTCTGGGGCTATGAAAAATCTTATTGCACTTTCAATTCGTCGGCCAGTTTTTGCTTGGATTTTCATGTCAGCGTTCATCATCTTCGGAGGGATTGCTCTCAGCCGGATGGGAGTCAGTCAGCTACCAGATGTAGACTTTCCAGTGATATCAATCAGCGTGTCTTATGACGGAGCCGCTCCTCAAGTGATTGAGACCGAGATTTTAGAGCCTCTTGAAGAAAGGCTTCTCGCGATTGAAGGCATCAAAGAAATGAAGTCGTCGGCAAGAGCTGGCCAGGGATCTATAACATTAGATTTTAGTCTCGATAGGAACGTCGATGTCGTCTTGCAAGAAGTGCAAACAGCTCTGGGGCGCTGGCAGCCCCCTCAAGGCGTGGATGCACCGACCATCAGAAAGCAAAACCCTGAAGAAGATCCTATTTTGATTCTCTCTGTTTATGGTGGAAAAGATATCAAAGAGATGCTCGATTGGACGAATAACTTTCTGCTGGATCAAATTCGCTTCTTGGAGGGCGTGGGTGAAGTTTCAGTAGGTGGTTTTTCAGAGAGAAATTTGCGTATTTGGATTGATACTAAGAAATTGGAAAAATATTACCTCACGATCACAGATGTGGTGCAAGCGCTCAACACTCAGCACGTCGAAAGTGCAGCAGGCCAATTTTCCGATGGCAAAAGAGAACTGCAAGTGCGCTGGATGGGTGAGGCCACCACAGTGGAAGAAGTTGAAAATATTCGAATTCTTCAAAGGGGTGGGCAGCGAATTTTCGAAGGTGAGTTTCGAGTTAAAGACGTGGCCCGAGTTGAAGATGGTTTGAGCGATATTCGAAGGCTGGCAAGAATTGATGGGCAGCAAGCCGTTGCCATGCAAATTCGAAAGCAGCGAGGCACTAACGAAGTCGAAATTGCCAAAGCAATCCGAGAGCGCCTTGAAAAAATTAAGCCTCAATTTCCTCCGGGCTATAACTATTTCTTCAATGTGGATTTTACTAAACCTACGGAATCCACTGTGAATCTGACCTTTGAAAAGCTCGTCGCGGCAGCTTTAGTGACCATCTTGATTTGTTTTCTTTTCTTGGGGAGTCTGCAAGCTGCGATCAATATCCTATTCAGTATTCCTACATCCATCGTGGGAACTTTTCTGATTCTTTATTTCTCAGGCTTTACTTTGAATCTGTTCACACTGCTCGCATTGACCCTGGCAGTTTCAATAGTGGTGGATGACGCGATCATGCTTTTGGAAAACATCGTACGTCATCACCGCATGGGAAAGTCAGCGGCCCAAGCGGCTTATGACGGTTCTGTGGAGATTCTACCAGCAGCGATTGCTGCGACTTTTGCTGTTGTCGCTGTCTTTTTACCTGTTGTGGTTCTTGATGGAGTGATTGGAAAGTTTTTCTTTCAATTTGGGATTGCGATGAGTGCGGCGGTCCTTTTGTCGTTAGTGGAAGCGATCACGATCACGCCCATGCGAGCTGCGGCCTTTTTGCAAACAAGTCCCAAGTCGACAAAAATGGAAATTTGGTTGGATGAGGTCTTTCACCGGTTGGGTGAGAGATACTCTGGGGTGGTGCGAGCTGCGATGAATAGAAAATGGACCGTGATCCTTGCGTCGACTGCTTTTTTTATTGCTTCTCTTTACATGATAAAGCTGGTGAAAAAAGAGTTTGTCCCAGCGCAGGATCAAGATTTTATTATCCTCACGGCTCAAGCCCCTGTCGGATCCGCTTTGCAGGTCACTGATCAGTTTGCCTTGAAGATTGAAGAGATCCTTAGAAAAGAACCAAATATCGAAGGCTTCTTTACAAGTGTAGGTGCCGGAGGGCCCAGCGCTTCGGTGAATCAGATCTTTATGCCCATTGTATTGAAGCCAAAAGCCGAAAGAGAGCTGACACACTTAGAAGTGATGGAGAAGCTGCGTCCGCAGTTTAAAGATCTTAAAGGTCTTCGAGTGAACATGAGAGATATTTCGGCGAGGAACCTCACTTCAGGACGGCAGAATCCACTGGCAATTTCACTGCGGGGGCCGGATCTCACAGTGCTCGAAGAAAAGTCCAAAGAATTAGCTGATTGGCTTGAAGAACAAAAGCTAGGTGTAGATATGGACACCGATTATCGCCGAGGAGTCCCAGAGCTTCTCGTTGAGCCCAATCGCCAAGCCATGGCAGCTCGTGGGGTGAGTGTGGAAGCTGTGGGCCAAATCCTCGCTGCCGGTGTGGGTGGCTTTCGCTTGGGTCGCTTTACTAAAGATGGAGATCGTTTTGATATTCGCTTCAAATTTGATGAGACGCAAATTCGTGAACCAAAAGACTTCAAGTCTATCTATGTGAGAAACACCGCTGGGAATCTGATTCCGTTGTCTGAGCTCGTGACACTCAAAGAAGGTAGCGCCATTCAAACCATTCAGCGTGTGAATCGACTGCGCGCGATCAGTGTTTTTGGTAATATCGCTCAGGGAAAGTCACAAGCTGAAGTATTGCAGCAAGCTCAAGCTCACGCCCTCAAGATTTTGCCAACGGGCTACTCAGCTGTGCTCGAAGGAGCATCGGCAGGATTCTCGCAAACGTTCTCGGGGTTGACTCAAGCATTGCTGATTGGGTTGCTCGTGGCCTACATGATTCTAGCGATTCAGTTCAATTCATTCATTCATCCGATCACGGTGCTCGTAGCACTTCCTTTCAGTATCAGTGGAGCCTTTATTGCACTTTGGATGTTTGGAGCTTCGTTGAATTTGTTTAGCTTTATTGGACTGATCGTTTTGATGGGGATTGCCAAGAAGAATTCAATTCTACTTGTGGAGTTTGCGAACCAAGTTCGAGAGCACTCAGGAAAAAATGTCTTCGATGCCATGGTTGAAGCGGGCGCTGTTCGCTTGAGACCGATTCTAATGACATCTGTAGCCACTATCGCTGCTGCAATTCCTTTAGTGCTCGGAAGTGGCCTTGGCAGCGAGACCCGGATCCCCTTGGGGTTATCAATTATAGGTGGAACCCTTGTCTCAACAATCTTGACCCTTGTTGTGGTACCTTCGATTTATTTGGCGCTCTCAAAGCTTGAGAGAAGGAAAGAAATTGATTTGAGAATTGAAGAGCAGAGATGAGGTATTCATCACTGCTCCTCTGTGTTAGTGAGCTGATGCCAAATCTTTAAAAAGGGCGATTTGTTTTTTCACGACTTCGATAGAAGCTTGCCAGAACTCTGGCTTACGGATGTCTTCACCGAGGTGTTTCATCACGCAGTCTTCTGCTGTCATGCGGCCGGTATCCATAAGCAAAGCTCGGTACTTGGGCATAAAATCAGTGCCTAATGTTTGTCTGCGAGCATAGATCGAAAGACTGAACAAATACCCAAAAGCATAAGGGAAGTTGTAAAAACTCACGCCCGTCATTGAAAAGTGCAGTTTGTGGGCCCAGAACATTTGATCATTTTTGCTAAGCACAGGTCCGTACCAATGGCTCCAGGCTTTGTCGGTGAGCTGGCAAAGCTCTTCGGCACTGAGAGCCCGCTTTTCCCTAGCTTCATAAAAGGATTTTTCAAAGGTGTATCTGGCAGGAATATTGAGTAACAAACTCACGGCATCGGCAGCTGCATTCCAAGCAAATTCAAGTTTTTCATTTCTGGTTTTTGCTTGTCTCAATAAAGTTTCATTGAGCAGGGTTTCTGCAAAAATGCTCGCAGTCTCAGCCAATGTCATTGGATATTCTTGCTGCACCAAAGGAAGATCTCGCATCACCCAAGAGTGATAAGCGTGTCCCAACTCATGGGCCAATGTGGACACATCATTACTGCTACCCATGTAGGTCATGTACACGCGAGGTGTTTTTGATTTCACAAATCCTGTGCAATAAGCTCCTGTGGTTTTGTTGGGCATCACTCGAGCTTCGATCCAATGGTTTTTATCCATCATGGATACAAATTGCCCCAGTTCAGGATCGACTTGATCAAAAGAAGATTTAATCTGATTCAATCCCTCGGCATAGCTGAGCTCGGCTGACTGACCTTTAATCGGTGAAGGCGCCAGTAAGTCCCAAGGGTCCAATTGTTTTTTGCCGAGGATACCCGCCATAGAAAGAGCGGCCTCGCGAATGCTTTCAATGTTATTCTCGATGGCCGTCATCATGGCTTCTAAAGTCTCTTTTTCGATACGAGCTTGAAAGCAAGGTTGATCCAAAAAATGAACTTTCTTGGTTTGGGATCTTCGACGATTCATATCCAAACGCCAACCCGCGATCGAGTTCAAAATCGAAGCTGCTGTCTCTTGATGTTCTTTCCAGCCTTTTTGAATGGCTTCCCACGCTGCGCGACGGTCCGATTCGACACCGGTGCGAGTCAAGGCGTGAGCTTGAGCCAAGCCCATCTCTTCTTCTTTGCCATCACGGATAACTTTGACCTTCATTGTCCCAGACAATGATGAGTACAGGCTTCCCCAAGACGAAAATCCACTTTGAGCAAGAGTTGTCGCTAAAGTCTCTTCGGTTTCGGTTAAAAGTGTTGGCTTTAATTTTCGAGTCTGTGTCCACTCAAATTCAGCAGGCTTGATTTCTGGATGAGTCATCACTTTTTGAAAGACAGAATCTTCACAGCGAATCATTAACAAAGACGTCTTTGTGAAAGCTTCTTGCAACTGTGTTGACAAAGACTCGAGCTCGCTCATTTTTGCTTTAGCAGCTTTGTGAGTGGCATCCACAGAAAGTTCACAGTGAACAAAAGTGAACATATTGGACAAAGCCACCATGGCCTGATCTCGAGTGACAAGACTCTGCTGGAGGGTTTCCACAAGAGCTTCTGTTCTGGAATTCTGGGTGGCTTCATCCAGAGCAAGAGCTAATTTCTTGAGGGTCTCAATTTTCGCAGTGACCAATTGAAAATCAGAAGCAAGAATAGGTGAATCAACACTGGGATACTCAGAAGAAATGTCCCAAGCTGGATTTTTTTCTAAAACTGGATTCATAAAAACCTCATCTCAATTATTTCAATAAACCGAGAATTTCTTTTTCAATGTCCTCTGGAGAAGTTTGGGGCGCATATCGCTTGATCACTTGGCCATCAGGTCCCACTAAAAATTTAGTGAAATTCCATTTGATGGCTTCGGTCCCAAGAAGGCCGGGAGCTGAGCTCTTGAGCCATGAATACACGGGATGAGCCTTATCTCCATTCACGTCAATTTTCGACATCAAAGGAAATGAAATATCATAAGTCAGCTTACAAAAGTTTTGAATCTCTTCCATGTTGCCAGGTTCTTGAGCGCCGAACTGATTGCACGGAAATCCAAGCACCACCACGTTCTTCGCTGAAAGATTTTTATACAATTTTTCAAGGCCAGTGTATTGGGGAGTGAATCCACATTTGCTGGCCACATTCACGACAAGCACAAATTTTCCGCGATAATCAGCAAGAGAAACTTCTTCGCCTTTGGTATTTTTGACTTTGAAATCATGAAAAGTCGACATGGTGTACTCCTTATTTTGAGAGGGAAATCTACCCCATTTTGAGGGGGGAGTGGAACCAAAACTCCTCGTCGTCCTGTGGCATATGAGAGGGCGATACTCTGAGGTGCCCTTAATTTTGAGAGCAAGCTGCGAATGAGGAGAGCGGGGTGCTCAGTGGGCAGAATCAGCCATCATTTAACGTCTCAAATTGAGATTCCTAGATTGAGAATCTTCATCAATCCCCAGTTTTCGCCGATACTTAACTGTAGGGGGAATCATGGGGAAGTTTGCGCGCATTCTGGGAATTACTCTAATATTCCTTTCAGCGTACTCTTTGGCTGAACAGTTGGACAAAGAGGCAAATCTTTATTACCAGGAATGTCAGGCAAAAACTGATGATGCTAGTCAAACTTGCAACACTGAAACAGATCCAGGTATGCGGCAAGTGCAGGCGATGGGTATGGGGATGTTGCAACAGATGACGATGATGGCGGCATCGAATCCTCAAGCCGCTTGCTCGGGAATGGGGACATTGGTCAATGCAGCGAATGCAGCTCTTGGCGCGTATCAAGGATACTGTGGAGCGAAGTACATGGAGTGTTCGAGCGCTTGTGAGCAGGACTCGAAGAAGATTTCAGAACTGCTAAGAACGACCTCACAGAGTGATTCAAAATATGCAGCCCTTCAGCAAGCTCAATTTCAAATCCGCGAGCCGCGTAAGCGATGCAACTCACTCCAGCAGAATTTGGCGGGGGCGGCGATGAATGTGATGAATTTGATGATGACGGCGCAAAGTGCAGCACAATGTGAGAAAGCAGCGTCGAATCCATTGACTGAGTTTTGTAAAGCGAATCCTCAAGCTCCTGTTTGTGGACAAGGTGGTGGAGATCTCGCCGGAACGGATTGTACAAATCCCGAGACGGCTGCGAATAATACTGTTTGTGTTTGTCGAACGAATCCTGCGGATCCGCGATGTGGTGGATTCGGAGGTGGCGGCGGTAGCGGTGGCGGTGGCGGTAATACAGGATCATCCAGTGCATCGAGTGCTGGCCTAGGTGGTGGACCTGGCTCAGGCGGCGGATTAGATTTAGGTGGCTCTGATTTCGGCGGCATCTCCCCAACCGGTGGTGGCGTAAATGCCGGCAACGAGGCACCCAATCGTCCCGGCGGCGGTGGTGGCGGTGGACTTGGTGGTGGGGGTCGCGGTGGCGACACGGGTTCCAGTCCTCAACCTCAAGGCAAAGGTGCCAGCGGATATAATACCAAAATTCTTTCGGGATTCAGTGGCGGTGGTAGTGGCGGTGGCAGCGGAGGCGGAGGATTTGGTGGCGGCGGTGGTGGTAGCGGATCTTCTTATGGCGGCGGCGGATATAGCGGATTACCTGGACAAACAGGTGTGAATCTTCAACAGTTCATGCCGGGTGGAGCTAAAGATCCCACTCGTTCTATTGCCGGAGTCGTTGGTCCCGATGGAATCACAGGGCCGAACACAAATATCTTTCGAAAAGTGAACGGTCGATATTTTGATTTGCTCTCGACGGAAGGATTCTTGCCTTAAATTGGTTTTGCTTTTTCATCCGAAGATAATTATTTGAGAAGGGATATGATGCTTAAGGCTTCAGGCCAAACTTCAGATGCTTGACCACGACAACGGCGAATTAGGATCGCTGGTCTTACAGGATTGCAGGTCTTATAAGTGCCCAAAAGAGCGATGAAAATGCTCGAAAGCTACTTCAATAGTGATCGAACAAGATCGGAAAAATTTTCCTGATTTGAAATCAAGTAAGTGCAACTGAGTTCAGTTTCAATCGTGGCCATTTTCTTGAGGTTTTTGGTGAGCTGATCGAGTCTTGTTTTTTCTTTCGCCGTGACCGGCTTTTGGAAAGTGAAGCTGATGGATTGAGCCACTTCTTGAATTTGAATCACATGGCTTTGGACTTGGGTGATTGTTGTGCGCAAATCTTCCGTCACTTCTTCAGGGCCGGTGACCCATAAAAGATCCTGCGTTTTTTGAAGAACCAAAGGATCCGCAATTTCATAATCGTGAAACCACTGAAAGAGTTCAGGCAGACTCAAAGATGTCTTGATTCCCAAAACGCAGCGATGTTGATTGAAAGCGAGAAACTTTTGCTCGAGGGATTGAGATTCTTTTTTGACCCAAGTGCCTTCGTTGGTTTTCTGAGACGCTGGTCCCACATAAAGAGGAATTGCTTGATCTCTGGCCATCACGGCTGATTTATAACTCAGAACTTTGGCCCCCCAAAAAGTCATTTCCACAAGCTGATCGTAGGTCAAAGAAGTGATCGCTTGAGCTTCAGAGAAAATTTTGGGATCTGCATTGAAGATAGAATTCACATCTTTGAGAATCTCGCAGTGATCGGCTTTCAGAAATCCAGCCATAGCAACTGCAGTCGTATCAGATCCCCCGCGACCCAAAGTGGTGATCTCCTTTGTTTTTGGGGAAACCCCTTGAAAGCCTGCAAGGACGACGACTTTTCCAGCTTGAAGAGCTTCTTGTACGCGGTGCCCTTTCACTTCAATGACGCTGGCATTCACATGAGAATCATCAGTGAGAATACCTGCTTGGCTGCCAGTAAAAGAAATAGCGCTGACGCCTTCAGCCTGTAAAGCCATCGACAGTAAAGCCATGCTGATACGCTCACCGGTGGTGAGAAGCATGTCCATTTCGCGCCGACTGGGGTGAGATGAAACTTGGTGGGCAAGTTCGATCAACTGATTGGTTGTTTTTCCCATGGCGGAAACAACAACCACAAGCTGGTCACCACTCTTCACTTGAGTCGCGACCCGTCTGGCGACAGCTTTGATTTTCTCGGGGTCAGCGACGGTGGCTCCTCCATATTTTTGAACAATTAGCGCCATGAGCTCTCGTTCTTTGCGATAAAAGTTCCCGCGGCTTTTGCGGCGCCAAAAGGAACACGGACTGGATAGGATCGCACTGTCTCAGGTATATAACCTACAAGAAGTTCGGCGTTAAGATCCTTCATGGATTTGTGCGTGATTCCAAGGTGATCGGCAAGTTTATTAAGATCAGTTCCTCCAGGGACCATCACGACGTCGTAGGAGAGAGGTTCGAGTTCAGCAATGTCACGAAAGCCATAAAGAGACGGTGATTTAGTGATCATCATCACAGCTAGAATCTTGGGTACGTAATCCATCGTTTCTTGCGGAAGAGCTCCCAATTTTGAAAGTTCCCAAAAATCTCGGGTCTTATGTTTCTGAATTTGCCTTCTCAGGCCATTCTCACCCATGTTGTAAGAAGCCGCCACCAAGTACCACGAACCGAATTCGGCATAGAGATCTCGCATGTAGCGAATGGCTGCACCAGTAGCCTTCATCAAATCACGGCGTTCATCCACCCACCACTTCACTTGAAGCCCATATCTTTCACCCGTTGGTTGAATAAACTGCCAAGGCCCCACGGCATCAGCATGAGAAATTGCATTCGGTTCAAAACCACTTTCAATCATGACCATAAAAGCCAAGTCCTGAGGCAGTCCTGCAGCTTTCAGTTCACGTTGAATGGGCGGCATGTATTTGGTGGACTTTTCAATCCATCGGTGAAACCAGTTGCGACCTTTATTTTGAAAATGATTAATCCAGTGTGAAACTCGAGCATTGTAGGTTACTGGGAAGTCGAAGAACAAAGTGCTGGCAGAGGCCTTGGGGCTTTCTGCCATTCTTGCTTGGAGCTTCTCCTTCAAACTCAGAGGCTTTGTTGGCGCCGTGACGGGTGCTGATTGAACTATGAATGAAAACAAAAGGATCGATAGCATGATTCATTCTTACAGGAGAAGACGGTGAAGTCGATTCAACTTTTTGACGGTTTCAACATCAGAGGACAGAAAAATGACATCAGGACTTTTGTCGGTGTCGTCGCTCTTATCGGTTATAGCGCTTGAATGCTAAATCTCCGAGCTTCAATTCCCTGCATTGGTCGAGTCGAGATCTACTGGCACAGGCATTGCTGTTTCACTGTGATAGGGGGAGGCCTATGGCCATTAAAGGGATCTACACAGCATTGAGTGGAGCGCTGGCGCAGTCGCAGCAGTTGGACACCATTGCAAACAATTTGGCAAATGTGAATACTCCCGGCTTCAAAAAAGATCAGCAAACTTTTCAAGAGTATTTAACAGCCAACGAAAAGCCGCCAACAGTCTTGCAAGTTCCCCGAGTTCCCGCATCGATCGAAAGTTTCTATGACATGCAAGGTGGAGACATGAGCTATGTGGATTCCGCAGGAACTTTTACCGATTGGTCCCAAGGCCCACTCAAAAATACCAATAATCCTTTGGATGTAGCTATTGAAGGTGGGGGATTCTTTGAAATTGCTTCTCCCCAAGGTGTACGTCTCACCAGACTTGGAAGCTTTAAGATGGATGGCAATGGTCAACTCGTCACGAAAGAAGGGTATCCGGTTCTAAGACAAGCTGAAGCTGGAGCAGATCCTGCGACAAGAGTGATTCGTTTGACTGGTGAGAATCCCATCAACATTGCTCCTAATGGAGATGTTTACGAAGGCGAGAACGTGATTGCTCGATTAGCTGTGGTGGACGTTGCCAATAAGGATAGTCTCCAGAAAATTGGCAGTTCTATGTACAATTTCAAAAGCAATTCCACCCCAGAAACAACTCCGGCACCAGCAGCAAGTTTGAAACAGGGATTCTTAGAAATGTCGAATGTGAATGTTGTGAAAGAAATGACAGACATGATTCAGACGACACGGATTTTTGAAAGCACTCAGAAAGCAATTTCAGCTTATGACCAAATGGCAGACAAAGTTGTCAATCAAGTTGGAAATACGAGATAGGTGAGGCGGTAAACGATGTTAAAAGCTCTGAATACAGCAGCCACAGGACTTCAGGCGCAACAAGAAAGCATGGAAGTGATTTCCAATAACTTAGCGAACTCTTCCACAGCAGGATTTAAAAAATCTCGAGCTGAGTTTGAAGATCTCATGTATCAAACTGTGAAAGAGCCAGGAGCTGCTTCCGGACTGAATGCTGTCAGTCCCACAGGTGTACAGACAGGAATGGGCGTACGCACAGCAGCTGTTCAAAAAGATTTTTCCAATGGCGGAGCGATGATCACCAAAAACGCTCTCGATATTCAAATTGAAGGAACTGGATTTTTTCAAGTTCTGACCCCAGATGGCCAAGTGGCCTACACTCGGGATGGGGCTTTCCGCCGAGACACTCAAGGTCGGATGGTGGACAAAAACGGCAATGTTTTGCAGCCCGAGATTGTGATTCCCGCCGACTCGATGGGTGTTGAAATTGCGCAAGATGGAGCTGTTAGAATTATTCAGGGCCCTAACTCTGTTCCTCAGCAAATTGGACAGATTGATGTCGTGAATTTTGTGAACCCAGCGGGTCTCAAATCAATCGGACGAAATCTTCTTTTGCAAACCGGAGCGAGTGGGCAGCCGCTGACTTCGCGTCCTGGCTTGCAGGGCACGGGACTTCTGGCTCAGGGGCAGTTGGAAGGTTCCAACGTGAATATCGCAGAAGAGATGGTCAATATGATCACAGCTCAAAGGTTTTACGAAACCAACTCGAAAGCCGTCCAAGCTGCAGATCAAATGCTGCAATCGGTCAATAACTTGAGGTAAGCGATGGTGAAGGCTTTGGTACTTGCGACATTTTTATTCAGTATGACAGCTCAAGCAGAAAAGCTTGATGTGCAGATTAAGTCGCAGGCCACTGTTCGCACAGGCGAACCTATCCGACTGGGAGAAATCTCAGATCTTACAGATTTTCAAAAGCCTTTGGTTCAAAAGCTTTATGATCTTGTGATTTATGATTCCATTCTAAATGAAACAACCGTTCCTATCGAGGCTAAAAGCCTAGCCCAAGAAATTCGTGGCAAACTCAGTTTTCAGGATCTACAGCAAGTTTCACTGAGAATTCCTGAAGTCGTGCAGATCAAAGCTAAAAGAAACTTTATTTCCGAAAACGGCCTTCGCCGGCAAATCTATGAGGAAGTAGAGAGATACTGTGGATCTTGTGAAGTTGTCTACACTGACCTGAAGATTCCAGAGATTCAAGGTTCCAGCGAAGTTTTGGGCGTTCAACTCGATACCCAATCGGTGCGGCAACCCGGAAGCTTTCTGCTGCCACTGATCGTAGAAACAAGCCAAGGAAAACAGCAACTCTTTGTCCAAGGCCGAATGCAATGGTGGAAGGAAGCTCCGATTGCGAAACGAATGATTCAGTTTGGACAACGAATTCAGATGAGTGATCTTGAGCTGAAGAAAATCAACATTGGATTCGTAAAGGATGCGACTCCTCAGCTACAAGATCTTGTAGGGAGAGTGAGCGCTCGCACGATCACGATCGGACAGAATGTGAGTTTTCAGGATCTGAAAAAAGAAGCTGCCGTTGAACGCGGCCAGACAGTGAAGTTATTGATTGGATCAGATGTCATGGAGATCACCTCTTCAGCTGTCGCTGAGGAAACAGGATTCTTAGGTGATGTGATCCGAGTGAAGCAGCCAGAAACTAAAAAAGTTATTTCAGGTGTATTGGTCGAGAAAGGTGTCGTGAAGGTGCAATGATGAGTCGTTCTTTGTTTTTCCAAGTCTGTTTTTGTATTGCCATCTTTCTGTCGTTGCTGAACACAGGATGTTCGACACTTTCCTATGGAACTCAAAAAGCAGGTTCATGGGTGGGGCTCTCTCAAGATCCTGATGCGCCACCACCACCCCCCACTCAGTTTAATGGTGATCCGATTGTGAAGTTTTCTGAGAATCCGAACACTTACAATCCATCGAATCGTCAGTATCGTAAAATGACAAGAACACGCATGGAAGAAGAGGCCCAGCTGCATGATAAAGCTGGTTCTATGTGGGTGAACGAAGGCCAAGGGGCGTATTTGTTTGCACAGAATAAGTCTCGTCGTGAGGGCGATCTTCTGAACGTTAAAATTGAAGGATCAGCTCAAAAGCAGGTCGAGACCAAAGTTTCTGTCATCAAAAAGCTTTTGAAGCAGCTCGAGGAAGAAGAACTCAAAAAGAATCAACCAGAAGTTCCCGCAGGGAATTTAGCGCAGTCTCCCAAAGGTGAAACGCCGGCTCGAGCTCCTGCTTCAGAGCCAAAGAAAGTAGAAGAAAAAGACGAGCCTCTCAATCTGGAAATGGTGCCCACTCGCATTGTGGAAAGGCTTCCAGATGGCAACTACCGAGTGAAAGGACAGCAGCCTTTTATGATCGGCAAGCGTGAGTACAAAGTCATTGTGACAGGGCTTGTGCGTCCTGAAGATTTCAATGATCAGAGTGCGCTGAGTTCTAATCAATTATTAGATCCACAGTTTGATGTGGTTAGTATTCGGAGAAATTAATGAGGAAGATATTCTCGACTCTACTCATCCTAAACGTCATCACTCTTGAAGCTTCGGCGGCACGATTGAAAGATATCGCCAGTATTCGCGGTGTGCGTGAAAACCAACTGATTGGTTACGGAATCGTTGTCGGACTGAAGGGCACAGGCGATGGGAAAAACGAGTTCACGTCGAAATCAGTCGGTCGCATGCTGGACAAGCTCGGTGTGAAGCTCGACACTCAATCGGTAGAAAGTAAAAATGTAGCAGCCGTGATTGTGACAGCGACTCTGCCTGCCTTTGGTAAATCCGGAAATCCTCTGGACATCACTGTGAATGCTCTCGGAGATGCAAGTTCTCTGGAAGGCGGAACTTTGCTCCAAACGCCTCTGCGTGCAGCGAATGAAGAGGTGTACGCTGTGGCTCAAGGGGCGATAATCATTGGTGGCGAAGGAAAAGCCGCGCATTCGACCGTGGGAAGAATTCCCAATGGTGCGATCATCGAGAAAGATGTGGGTGCGGATTTCGCGTCTCGAAAAATGTTTCGACTGACGTTGCATAATCCTGATTTCATCACAGCCGCTCGAACGATGCTTACGATCAATCGCGAGCTTGGTGGCCAATATGCTTCAGCGAAAGATGCAGGTACCATTGATATCGTGACACCTTTTGCTTATGAGAATCGCGGTGTGGAATTGCTGGCAACGATCGAGGCCATTGAGATCAATCCTGACTCTAAAGCGCGAGTGATTGTGAATGAAAAAACGGGAACAGTGATCATTGGAGATAAAGTGAAAATATCTCGAGTGGCCATTGCGCACGGAAATCTCACAGTGAAAGTCGGAGATAAAAAAGGAAAAGAAGAAGGCGGTGGCGATCGTGTTGCTGTCTTAGATACAGGTGTCAGCGTTGGTGAGCTGGTGCAAGCACTGAACAAATTGGGAGTCAGTCCGAAGGACCTGATTTCAATACTTCAGTCGATAAAAGCAGCTGGAGCTTTGCACGGGGAACTCGACGTTTTATGAAAATTAATTATGGAATTGACACCGCTTCGCATAGAATAAAAGTAACCGCTGGAGTTCCAAGGACGGGATTTCAGCGCGGGGAGGGTGAGTTAGAGGTCGGAAACCAAGGACGGTCACGGATCTCAACTAAAAGTTTCTCGCAGGAAACAGAGGCAATAGGTCAGCAAACGCCAAGGATTGGCGATGATAGGCCGAAGCTAAGAGAGGACAGTGCAGGATGCACTAGGCACTCTGACTCAACTCCCCAATTTCTTTTTTCTCTCGTTGAAAAATTTAAATGGAGCGAAGCATGTCCACAGTAGGTGGCGGCGGCTCAGGTTTGCCGCTTCAAAAGTTTCAGCAGCTCCGTCGTTTGCCGACTCCACAAGAGCAAGACCAAAAGTTGCGCGAAGTGGGTGAACTTTATGAGAAACAGTTCTTGCGGGAAATGGTCAAGCAGATGAGAGGCACTATCGGAAATGGCGGCATGCTTCCCATGAATCAAGCAGAAAGTATTTTCACTGAACAGCTCGATCAAGAGTATGTAGAAAAATGGGGCGGGCAAGGCGGTATCGGCCTCGCTGACATGATTTACCAGCAACTCATTGAGCGCTATGGACCAGCCCTCGGAATTAAAACACCTGCAATGAGACCTCAAGGTCCCCTGCCCATGGACGAGAAATCGAAGTTCAGAGGCTTTATCCAGCAAGGCGTTGTTGGGCCTCAGAGTCCAAATGATTTACAAAAATACACTGTGGAATTTCAGCGAAAGCATGGCCAAGAGGGCACAGAAGAAGTCAAAAGCCCTTGGTCTGGGGTTTTAAGGACCACTGAGCGATTTGGCGAAGGTTTTGCAAAAGTAGGAATTGAACACAGCAACGGACTGACGAGCCAGTTTGTGTACCGCGGAGAGCCCATCTCGAATTTAAATGGACAGGAAATCCAAGCGGGACAAAGGGTTGGGGTCTTGGCCCCCGACTCAAAGACTCTGACTTGGAGCTTGAATCTTGGACCGAAGTCAGAGGTAGAATGATTTGGTGGGGCCGTCTCACTATGATACACTAAGAAAAAGCAGGAGGCGCTATGAAGATCACTCACAATAAAGTCGGACAGAATTTGAATGTTTCTGACACCAAAAAATCTGACGACGCAAAGAAATCAGGAGCCGCAGGAAATGCGAAAGCCGATGCTCTGCTCAATGCTCAAGAGGCCACCGCTTCTTCAGTGAATGTGTCTCAGCGAGCTCAAGATGCTAAGAAAGCCAAAGAAATTGCAATGAAAACTCCAGATGTTCGTGAAGATCGTGTGGCTGCCCTTCAGAAAATGATTGATGAAGGTAAATATAACGTCAGCGCTAAGGATATTGCTGACAAAATGGTCGATGAAGAAATGCAGTGGAGATAATTTAATTTTTTAAAATAGCGGAGAGAAACATGGAAGTTTCCACAGCTAAACTTGTTAACAACTTAGAAGATCTGGTCAAGCAGTATCGCCTTTTGCTCGATGTTGTTCGTAAAGAAAAGGATCTTCTCATTGCTGCCGACATTGAAAAACTCAATGAAAATAATCAATCAAAAGAAGCTTTGATTTATAAGATCAGAAGTTTAGATGCCGCTCGCGAGCGTTACGCTAAAGAGGTCGCGCAAGCGATTGGTGCGGATGTGAATGCACCACGGTTGCTTGAGTTGGCTCGTAAGTGCCAAGGACCTGAAGGCGATCGCCTGCGAAATCTGCACTCAACACTCGAGATGCTGTTGGGGCGAATCGCAAGCCTTAATAAAGAAAACGAAGAGTACGCAAACTCTGCACTGAGAACAATCCATGGTGCTTTGAACGAAGTGAAAGAAACATTAGGTGGCAAGAAGACCTATGGTCAGCAAGGAAAGATGACAACAGGTCCCGACCGATCTGGAAACTTTGTTTCCAAAGAAGCTTAGTCGGTAATAACTCCGAGGGCGAAGGATTCGCCTGAGAGGGAGATATGTCTAAAATTAGTTCGATGATGGATATCGGGAAACGTTCAATGCTGAACAGTCAGTCGGCATTGCAAACGGTTTCTCACAACATCGCGAACAAAGCCACCGAAGGGTATTCTCGTCAGCGAGTGGAGCTCACTACAGCTCAACCCATTGGTGAAGGCAATTTGCAGATTGGAATGGGGACGAGAGCATCCTTGGTCACTCGCACAAATAACCCTTGGTTGGAAAAGCAAATTCAAGGGGAAACTGGAAAGTTGGGATTTGAGCAGGGCCGAACTGACTCTCTTCAAAGAGTCGAACAAGTCTTCAACGAGCAAATGAATAAAGGTTTGAATCAATACATCACTGATTTCTTTAATTCTTTCAGGGAACTTTCGAACAATCCGGAAAGCACGACATCTCGAACGATGGTGAAAGAAGCTTCGGAAGGCCTTGTGATGGATTTCAAAAGGGTTATTAATCAGCTCGAAGCCGCTCAAAAGGATGCTGATGAACAAATTCGAAATGAAATCAATGAAGTTAACAAAATGGTCAGAGAAGTCGCTACTCTCAATGAAAAGGTCGCGCAAGTTGAGATTCAAGGAATGCCAGCGAACGATGCTCGTGATCGTCGCGATCTTCTTCTCAAGAAGCTGACTGAAAAAATTGATATTAAATTTGCCGAAGGCTCTCAGGGAATGGTGACAGTCTCGACAGCAGGGAATGCCATTCTTGTGTCTGGCTATGATTCCTATGAGATTGGAACGTATAGAGATCCGGTGTCAGAGCGGATGGAGCTTACTTATGCGGGAGTTCCAGGGGCTACACCTTTTAACATCACGGATCGCGTGAGAGGTGGCACTGTCGGCGGAGCGATCTCTGTCAGAGACCACGTGATCGAGGATCTGAAAGAGAAAATCGACAGTGTGGCTTTGACTCTCGCAGAAGAGGTGAATAAGGCCCACACCCTGGGCTTTGACCGAGCTGGTCGGCAAGGCGTAGAGCTCTTTCAATTTGAGCGAGTTCCAGGACAGTCTTTTGCTAAACACATGAAGCTCAATGAGTCTATCACATTAGATGTCAATCGTATTGCGGCAGGAGCAAAACCAGGAGCTGCTGGTGATAATACGGTCGCTAACGTGATCTCTCAGATTCAAAACAAAGCACTGATGGATGGTGGATCGGCGACGATCGATGACTATTACAACTCACAGGTGGGAAGTGTGGGGGTCTTGGCTCAAAGGGCTGTGAAAACGAAAGAGTCCCAGCAAAATATTTTGAATCAATTGAGTAACATTCGAGAAAGCATTAGCGGAGTTTCGTTGGATGAAGAAACCACGAATATGATCGAATTTCAAAAAGCCTTCGAAGCTTCAGCAAGGGTGATCAAAGCAGCTGACGAAATGCTTGAAACTGTTTTGAGTTTGAAGAGGATGTAATTAAATGAGAGTCACGGATAAGATGGTGCACACTCAAGTCGTGAATAATCTCCAGAGCAATCGTGGAGAAATGAGTGACTTGCAGAATAAAGCCGCGACTCAAAAACGGATCACGAAGCCTTCAGATGACCCCGCTGCTGCAGCCCGTGTTCTGACCGCAAGGACAGAAGAGCGCGGGGCTGCTCAGTACATCAAAAACATCAATTACGCGCGAAGCTTCCTTGAATTCACGGATCAATCTTTGTCTGAGCTTGCAGAGTCCTTGATGCGTGCAAAAGAGCTGGCGATTCAGCAAGCTTCAGATGCCGGGGCGAGTGGAGATACCCGAAGAGTGGTCGCCATGGAAGTGGAGCAGATCTACAACCAAGCGGTACAAATTGGAAATCGAAAGCTCGCGGATCGCTACATCTTTGGGGGATTCAATACAACGAGTCCGCCATTTGATATTTCAGGTGAATACACCGGCGACGATGGAGATATGAAAATTCATATCAATAAAGATGCTTTTGTCGCCATGAACGTGAGTGGTGATAAAGTGTTTTTAGGCCAGGGCTTGAGTGAAGATGGACTTGTTAAAGTTTCAGGTCGAGTTCCACGAAATAGCCAGGAGCTCAAAGACAAGATCCTCGAGGATAGAGTGAAAGCTCAAAAGAACGAGGAACTTGAAAGTGAACCACTGCCTTTGCGAGGTCCTGCGACGTCCAACCCAAGAGACCAGAAAACTTTTGAGTCTGTGACTGGACCTAAAAGCAAAGGTGTGGATGTGCTTGGTGTACTCAAAGATTTTGAGATTGCACTTCGAACCAACGATAAAGAAGAGATTCAAGATGCGATTGATGGAATTGATGCGGCTTTGAACCAAGTCGTGAATGCTCGTGCGGCAGTGGGCTCTCGGGTGACCTCTCTGAACGCCGCTACGGATTCCCTCCAAAAATCGACAGTGGACCAAAAGGTCGTGGCTTCTCAACTGGAAGATGCCGATCTGTTCCAAGTTGTGTCTGATATGAACAAAACCGATTCCACTCTCAAAGCAACTCTCGAAACGTCCGGAAAAGTCATGAATTTGAGCTTACTTGACTTTCTACGCTAAAAATAATAGCTACAGTTCCCAAGAAGGGCGACCGATAGCTATTACAAGGATGTAGAAGGAGCTAATTCATGCTAGTACTTACACGGAAGTTGGGTGAGAGCATTGCCATTGATGACCATATAAAAATTAGGGTTGTTCAGATCAAAGGCAAGCAAGTCCGACTGGGGATTGAAGCCCCAAAAGAGACGAAGATCCATCGCGAAGAAGTCTATTTGGCGATTCAAGATACGAATAAACAGTCTGCTGAGGTTTCCTCTGAGAAAACTCGAGCTATTTCTAAACTTTTAAGCCCGGAGAAGAAAACTTCGGGTTCTAACTAAGTCTCATCTCTCATTGTAGTCCATTTCATTTGACGCATTGCTGCTACCAAAAATGGGGCCGCACCTCATTGACCTTTTTTTTGTCTTGCTGTGTCTTCACTTCAGGGGCATCCTAATTCCGTTAGGATCATAATATTCTAGACCTTGGTCTAAGCCTTGGGGGGAAGCTTGAATATTCAGACGACGCGTTTTGGACTCATAGAAATTAAATCCGAAGACCTGATTCGCTTTTCAGAAGGGATTCTCGGATTCGCTGAACTCCGTGATTTTGTTCTGCTCGATGACCCCAATGATGATATTTTTGCTTGGTTGCAAAGCTGTGAAGAACCAGCCATTGCATTCCCCGTTTTGGAACCAGAACTTTTTGCTGAAAATTACAGAATCAATCTGGCAAAGTCTGATCTAGAAGCTTTGCAAATGACATCAGCTCAGGGCGCAAGAACGTTCTGTATTGTTACCATCCCTGATGATCCAACGGCGATGACAGCAAATATGAAAGCGCCGATTGTGATTAACGTGCAGACTCGCAGTGCCCGTCAGTGTGTTCTCCAGGACAACGCTTTGGCGATTCGCGAGCCAATTTTTGCAAAACTTCAACAGCGTGTGGTGCAGAACCCGACCAAATCCATCAAAGATCAATCCAACTCTTTGGATGTGGCTGTTCGCTTACCTGAACAGACAATGTGAGCGATTTCGAGATCACCAAAGCTCCGCAATCCTCTGTCTTCAGAAAGGTCGCTCTGGGATCTTGGTGGACGGCAGGGGACCCTAGTGTTTACGGAATCCTTGAAATTGAAATGACCGAAGCTCTGCGCTTCTTGGAAGAGCAAAATCAAACTCATTCGACGAAGCTCACTGTCACTCATTTGGTGGGCTGGGCTTTGGCAGAGACTCTTAAGATCAGACCTGAAGTGAATTCCGTTCTCCGTTGGGGGCAAATTTACCGACGAAAAAATGTGGATCTGTTTTTTCAAGTCAATATTCCAGGCTTGGGACCTGAGCGAACCGGGCAAGCCACTCTTTCAGGGACACTCATTCGCAGAGTGGACCAAAAATCTATTGTCCAGTTAGCAGAAGAGCTTAATGAGAAAACTGCTCGAACAAAATCTGGGCAGGACTTAGAGTTTGGTAAGACTTTTCGAACTCTTTCCCAAGTTCCTCAACCCCTGATGAAATGGGTGCTGCTGCTCTCTTCATTTTTGAGTTATGATCTCAAACTTCCTTTGCATATTTTAGGTGTTCCGACGGATCCTTTTGGTTCGGCGATGATCACTAACGTGGGTGCGCTGACTGGACAAAACGATGGAGTCGACGTGGCTTTTGCTCCGTTGGTTCCCTACACCCGTTGTCCAATGCTGCTCGCGGTGGGCTCAGTCCAAAAGAGACCCTGGGTGAGAAATGACACAGTGGTCGTGGCTCCGGTATTGCGCATTGGTGTGACATTTGACCATCGATTGATGGACGGTGTACATGCTGCAGAGATGGTTAAGGTTTTTAAATCTCGAATGATGAACCCTCGGAGTTTTCTCAAATGATTTCACCTCTCTTCAATCCCCAAAGATGGCGCGAAGTATCTGATTTTAAATTTGAAGATATCACTTATCACCGCGCGGTGGATCAGGGCACTGTGCGCATTGCTTTTAATCGACCTGAAGTCAGAAATGCCTTCCGTCCCAAAACCGTGGATGAACTCTACCTGGCTCTTGAGCACGCGCGAACCACCGCTGATGTGGGAGTGGTGCTGATCACAGGCAACGGACCCTCGCCGAAAGATGGGGGCTGGGCATTCTGCTCGGGGGGAGATCAGCGGATTCGCGGCAAAGATGGTTATAAATACGAAAGCGCTGAAGCTAAAAACAAAGCCGATCTTGCAAGGCTTGGACGTTTACATATTTTAGAAGTGCAAAGACTGATTCGATTTATGCCCAAAGTGGTGATGGCAGTTGTGCCTGGTTGGGCGGTGGGTGGTGGGCACTCCTTGCATGTCGTGTGTGATCTCACTCTGGCCAGCCGAGAACATGCTGTGTTCAAGCAGACAGATCCTGATGTGGCGAGCTTTGATTCAGGTTACGGGTCAGCTTATCTCGCAAGACAGGTGGGCCAAAAACGCGCTCGTGAAATTTTCTTTTTAGGACGAAATTATTCAGCTCAAGAAGCTTTTGAAATGGGGATGGTGAATGCTGTCGTTCCCCATGAGCAGCTTGAAGAAGAAGCTTTGAAGTGGGCGCAAGAAATGAACTCAAAGAGTCCCACAGCGATGCGTATGCTGAAATTTGGATTTAATTTGATTGATGATGGTCTTGTGGGGCAGCAGCTGTTTGCGGGTGAAGCGACAAGACTGGCTTATGGGACAGAAGAAGCGCAAGAGGGGCGAGATTCTTTCCTCGAAAAGCGCGATAAAAATTTCGGCAAATTCCCTTGGCATTACTAGGGTGTCTCTAGTCAGGTTCAGAAAAACTTCTAAGGAAATCGACTTTTTCAGAGAAGGAATGGAAATTTCCTCGAGGTGAGAGCCAAGTTAAATACAACTGCCTGAGAGGATAAAAGGGGTTAAAGGGTTTCTTTAATTCAGTGACTGCTTCACATTTTTTGAGTCGACCACAGTGCTCAATGAGAGTCTCCCACTTTTTCCAGACATCGATCAGAACAACATTTTTTTGAATGAGGTAAGCGGACAGACTGAGCCTTGAGCCTTTGCTCATTTTCAATAAGCAAGCGGCACCTCGCATCTCAGCCACTTTTGAAGACCGTAGAATTTTCTCACGATCCAGAGACGCGAGCAAAGAGCGAATTTCCTGAGGAAGTGTCCAGAGGGGGCCCTGGGATTGAACTTTCAAAAAACTCTCACCTATTTTTGAAAGGATCGAGAGGATCATAAGTTTTTCAATAAATGGAATTTCTTCACCAAGGTGATGAACATAAAAGCGAACCTTTTTTTGCATGTGTTTGTAAAAGGGTCGTGGATCCCTTTGAATCTCGGCGACGGCTCGAGCAGTGTCATTTTCTTCCAAACTCAAAAAACGAGACCAGTGAGTAAAGACAATTTCACAAGAATTAGAGTGAGAAAGACTTAAGTTCGTTTCAAAGACGGCGGAGAAACTAATTTTTCCAGCAGTGTCTTTGAGATACTTTTGGGGGTCGCTATAGTTGTCGATCTTAAATTCTTCTTTGAAGCCATAAGGTGTCTCCAGAGCAAGAAGCAAGTTCTGTTCTTGTTCGGTCAAAGCCTTTCTTGGTATCTCCTGAAGGACAGCAAGAATCTCAGCGGGAAGTTCAGGCTCAAGGATGCGCACAGTCCCAACATAGGCCAGAAGCAAAATAAAAAGAGCACCGCTCAATTTCCACTTCATTATTGATCCAGCATCAACCTTTTATCTGTTTTTACACCAAGCTCTTTGAGGTTTTCCACTCTGCGGATCAGATTTCCAGAGCCTTCGCTCAGCTTATTCATCACTTGATGATGCGCTTTTTGAGTTTGCTCGATTTTTTTGCCGAGCTCAGTGAGGTCATCGACAAAGCCGACGAATTTGTCGTAGAGCGCTCCTCCTTGTTTAGCGATTTCTAAAGCATTGCGCTCTTGGCGTTCATGCTTCCAAGTGGCAGCGACGGTGCGCAAGGTACTGAGTAAAGTGGTTGGGCTGACCAGCGCGATGTTTTTATCCCAAGCCATTTGCAACAAATCAGGCTTGAGTTTAAACGCTAAAGCAAAAGCAGGTTCAATGGGCATAAAGAGCATGACAAAATCAGGAGAGGCTAGTCCCTGGGCTGTGTGGTATTTTTTAGCACTCAAGCCATCAATATGGCGCTTCAGACTTTCGACGTGAGCTTTCGCTGCGACTTCGCGCTCGGCCTCAGTCTCAGCATTCACATAAGACTCATAGGCTGTGAGAGAAACTTTTGAATCGATGATCAAGTGTTTGCCGTCGGGGAGTTTCACCAAAACATCAGGTCGAATGCTTTGCCCATCGTCATTTTTAAGAGAAAGTTCTGTACCCTGAACAATATACTCTTCGTTTTTTCTGAGGCCAGAGCGCTCGAGAATATTCTCCAGAATCATCTCGCCCCAATTCCCCATGGTTTTGTTATCACCTTTGAGGGCTCGGGACAGGCTTTCAGCCTCTTGGCTCATTTTTGAATTGAGTTCCATCAATCGGGTGAGTTCACCGCGGAGAGAGCCTCTTTCAGCTCGTTCTGTGGAGTAGGATTCTTCCACTTTCTTTTCAAAATCTTTCAAGCGCTCTTTGAAAGGTTCAATCAGATGATTCAAATGTTTGAAGCTTTGGTCGCTAAATTTTTGTGAATTATCATTCAGAATTCGGTTGGCCAAATTTTCAAATCTTTGCTCCATCACTTTTTCGAGCTGTGCTTGGGTGGACTGAAACTTTTTTTGACTCAAAACATATCCGATAACAAGTCCGACAACGGCTCCGAAAGCAAAAATAACGAGTTCCATAAAGCTCCCTGATTCGAAGCGCTACCATAGCATTTTTTTACTTCATGTTGGTGCGAAAAAATGGCTAACTGCTTTAATGATGAAACGCATAAAGATGTGGATTTTAGCTTTTCGCCCCAGAACCCTGACAGCAGCCCTCGTGCCCATTCTTGGAGCTTCCGCACTGACGTTTTCACAAACGGGTTCATGGGTTTGGCAATGGAGCTTATTAGCATTGCTGGCAAGCTTTCTCATTCAGATCGGAACGAATCTTGTGAATGATGCTGTGGATTTTATGAAAGGTGCTGACACTTCGGAGCGCTTGGGTCCACAGAGAGTCACTCAATCGGGAGTGTTTACTACGAAAGAAGTCCTTTTTATGGCCACCGTGCTGTTTGCTCTCGCCATCCTTTGTGGAGTTCCTTTGGTCCTCGAAGGCGGCTGGCCCATTTTCGTGGTGGGCCTCATTTCGGTGGCTCTAGGCTATGGCTACACAGCAGGCCCCTATCCTTTAGCTTACAAAGGCCTTGGGGATCTTTTTGTGATTTTATTCTTTGGGATTGTTGCTGTTGTGGGCCTCTTTTTCATTCAAACCAAGTTGGTGACATGGGAGGCCGTTGTTTTAGGACTCCAAATTGGCCTTCACGCCACCGTGTTGATTGCGATCAATAATTTGCGGGACATGGAAGGTGATCGCAAAGTGAACAAAATGACTTTGGCGGCACGGTTTGGGTTGAAATTTGGTCGCTATGAAATTGCCGTGCTTTCCCTGTCGCCGTTTCTTCTTGGAATTTTTTGGGGCTTTCGCTCAGAGTTCTGGGCTTTTCTTTTGCCTTGGGCAGCATTGCCCTTAGGAGTAAAAATCGTGAAACTGGTCTTCATTACCGAGCCGGGAAGAGAGTACAATCGATTCTTGGGGATGGCTGCAGGCCTGCATTTAATTTTTGGTATTTTGCTTTCAGTGGGGTTGGTGTTGTGATCCAGTTTTGGTTCCACGAATATGAGCTCAGTCCAATCATGAGCATTGGAGCTGTGGCGGCTCAAGAAGCTCGTAAAGGGGCTTTGATGAAAGTGCAATGGCCCAACGGAAAAGTGGGCTATGCAGATCTGCACCCATGGCCTGAGCTTGGTGATCATGATCTGTCAACCCACTTGGATGCTCTTCGAGCAGGTAAAATTTCCGCCCTGGTCGAGCAAGTCATTTGGCTCGCCAAAAGGGATGCAGATGCTCGCAAAGAGGGTAAGAACTTACTCACAGGTTTACCCAAGGTCAAAAATCACTTCTTGCTCAATGACTCTACCAAGCTGTCTGATGCGATGATTAAGGAAATCAAATCAGCGGGGTTCACTACCCTGAAAGTCAAAGTAGGAAAAGATGTCGACCAAGAAGCAAAATTTATTGCTCGAACGATCAAGCAGAACACTTGGCTGACTTTGCGATTGGATTTTAATGCCAAAGTGGATTTCTCACAGTTTGAAAGGTTTATGTCTCAGATGGGGTCTGCTGAGAGGGCAAAGATCGAGTTTATCGAAGACCCAATTCCTTGGGATCTCGATGGCTGGAGAGAAGCTGCGAAACTGACGACGATCGCCATGGACAACGAACTTGATAAAGTTGATCCAGAACGACTGGGCTCTGTGGGTGAATTGCCTTTTAAAGTTGTTGTGATCAAACCAGCGCGCCAAGATGTCGAAGCTGCCAAAGATTTAGTTTCTAAGTTTAATCTCAAATGCGTTGTCACTTCTGCTTTGGATCATCCGGTGGGAGTCGTTCATGCAGCAGCTGTGGCGGGTGAGATCAAAAAAATTCTTCCCAATAACAGCTTAGAAGCGGGCTGTTTGAGCTTGAGATCGTATAAACCCAACGACTATTCAAGTCGCATTCAAGTGCAAGGTCCTTATATTCAAAGTGTCGTTGGCCACGGTGTTGGCTTCGATGACCTGCTGGCAAAAGTGGAATGGACACCTCTCAAAAAATAGATTGGGGTTCTGAAGAATCCCATCTTTTTTATAGTCCTCATCTGTCGACTACTGAGCAGAGTGAACTCAAATCTCTTTTTAATGCCTTCTCTGTTTTCCCGGGGCATTTGTGGATTCCCTCGTCAGGTTCTACCAAATCAGTGCATCAATCATTGAAACTGATCGCGATTTCTAAGAAAGCATTTTTGAGCTCTGCGCGTTCAGTGAATGAGTTCTTAGAAACACGTCCCCAAGATCGTTGGCTCCAAGTCTTGCCACGCTTTCATGTCGGTGGTCTTGCCATCGAAGCCAGGGCAGCCGTGGGTGGTTTTCAAGTTCTTTCGTCAGAGGGGCGCTGGAATGCCGGAGAAACTTATCAACGCCTTCATTCAGAAAATTGCCAGTGGATCTCCCTTGTGCCCACGCAGCTTTATGATCTGGTTCAGCTAGGTCAGCCTGCGCCATCGAGCTTGAAAGGCGCACTCATGGGGGGAGCGGTGCTAGAAGTGGAGCTTTTAAGATCAGCTTTGGATTTGGGATATCCCGTCGTTGAAAGTTACGGGATGACAGAGACCTGCTCTTTGGTTGCAGGACGAAAGTGGTCTTTGGCAGAGCTGAATTCAACCCCTGAGAGAGTTCTATCTGCTTTGTCTCACGCTCGGTTTTCATTGGATGAGGAAAGAAAACTGCAAATTCAGACCACGTCAGCTTTCACGGGTTACGCTCAAATCAATCGGGGAATACCTCAGTTTTTTAGTCCTGAAGCTCCCTATCTTGTGAAAACTCAGGACCTGTGTTGGATCAGTGAAGATGGATCGAAAATGAAATGGCTTGGGAGAGCTTCGCGGTCCGTGAAGATTTTGGGCGAAGGTGTCGATTTGGATCGACTGCAAGCGCAGTGGCAACAAAGGTTCCCGGGAATGGACCGAAACACTTACATTTCTTCGGAGGCCGACCTTCGAAAGGGCCATCAGATTGTTCTGTATGCCGACGAGACTTGCCAGGATTGCAAAAAACAGGTCCAAGAGTGGAACCAACACGTGCCCGGAGTTCATCGCATTCATGCCATTCTGTGGGTGAAGGAAATCTTGCGTTCTTCGTTGGGAAAACCACTCGAATCAGAAACAAAAAAGCAGTTACTTCATCGCGAGAATCTGATCTTCTGATCGCTGCTGTTCTTTCAAAGTTTTTTTGATTTTCTCTGCGGGAATTAAAGGCCCTTTTCCAACCCCAGGGCAGAAAGACATGACTTCTTTTTTCCAAGTTTTGGCGTTCATGACTTCGGGCCAAAACGGCCAAGTTCGACACTGAGTGGGGCGAGCTTCGTAAATCGAACACTTTTTGTCTTTCAAAAACATGCAGTCAGTGTTTTTAGGATCTTCGATGAGATGGAAAACCCCATTTTTATTTTCACAATATTTTCGAGTGAAAACCGACGTCGAAATTCCCAAGTGCTTGGCCATTATTCGCCGGTCATCCAAAGTTAAAAATACAAAACCATATTCGCCATGGGAGGTGCAGCACTTGCCCGAACCTTGGCACTCAAAGCGAACGCCTTCTTTCCACCAAGTCATAAAGAAGGAGCCTTTCTCTGTCGAAGTTCGCTGTCTAAGCGAGAAGGTAATTTTTGTTTGGTCGTGGTCTTACGATCGACACAGACATGGACTGTTTCTACTTTGCAACAAACTTGCTGTTGATCATCTAAAAACAAAAATTGCAGTGTGAAAGTGCTTTCACTGAGGTCTTTCACGGTGACCTGAATCCGATAGTTCTGACCTGGCTTCAAGGGGCGCAGGAATTCTTGATGGCTGGCTCGGAGTGGGTAAATCACTTGGGGGTTCAAAAACCACTCATCAAAGCTAAAGCCCAAGAATTGCACAAACTCTTCATAGGCATCATGGACAATAGAAAGAGTGTTCCCAAAGAACAACATTTGAGCGGGATCAGATTCACGAAATCGAACGGTGTGTTGGTATTCAAAAGCTTTCATTTTTTTTAACAATGGATCATCCACAGCTTGACATCAAGAAGAGAAATCTGAAATGTAAGGGCTGAGTGTGGGAGCCAGATGCGCCGAGTTAAATCACTATGAATATTAAGATTTATGATCCCAAAGACTTCCCAGCTTATTTGCCAAAGCTGAATCTGCTTTATGACGATTTGTTTTCTGGGGGGAAAGGCTTTCGCTCAAAACTGATCGGCTTAATGGCGCAGCACATGGGCTTAGATCTGCGCACGCAAGAGCTCTTGAGTCAGACAATCGAGTTTATTCACAATGCGTCCCTTCTTCACGATGATTTGATCGATCGGTCGGTGTTGCGTCGAGGAAAGCCAGCGGCTTGGAACAAGTACACCCCCGAGTATGCGGTGCTTGCGGGCGACTATTTGTTGGCGCGAGTGATGGTGAACCTCTCTGGGTATGGCAATATTCAGCTCGTGCAGTACACAGCTCAAGTGATTTCAGACCTTCTCGAAGGGGAGTGGCTGCAAGACTCATTGGTCAAAGACATGAACGTTGAGCTTTCCCAGCTCGACAGAGTTCATAATTTAAAAACAGCTTCTTTGTTTAAGTGGTGCTTACGAGCCCCTTTTATTGCCCAGCAAAGGAACGAAGCGCAGCTCCACACCAATCTCGAAGAAATGGGAACTCTGCTGGGTCAGTTGTTTCAGCGTTCGGATGACCTGTTGGATTACAATATTCGCAACAATGAAGGTAAAGCTGTCTTAGGTGATTTGAAATCAGGTTATTTAAATTCTTTCGCAGCTTATGCGAGCCGTGGTCTTTCTCGCGATCAAAGAGAAAAACTTCGAACTTGTCAGACGATGGCGGATTTCCAATCAGTCCTGGGGGGAGCTTCTCAGTTTGATCAGCACGTCAGTGAATTTGATAAAATGAATGAGTTTTTGATTCAGCTTTACAGTCATCACTTGAAAACTTTATCTGGGTATCTCAAAGATTCTGAAAAAGATCTTGTGCAATCGTTAGCTCCGCTCACAGATATTCTTTATTGGAGAAAAGTCTCCTCATGAGCGAGCTCAAAACATTAAATAAGTCGGATTCTGACTTTCAAAGTTATCTGTTGGGCACTTTTTCAAACACTCACAGAGCACTGCCTTTGCAGTCGTTGAATGTGGATTCTGATCAAGAGCGAGTGACTTTCCAAATTGTGCCGGTACAACAGATTGAGACACCCGACTTTTTCGTCAAATGGTCCCAGGTCTTCAAGCTCCACACTTTCATTTATGCAGCTCTTCCGATGTTCTTGATCATCGTGAAAAATTTGTTTGATGGAACTTTGATCAATCCCTTGGATGGTTTGCTTGCCGCCGTTGGGGCTTTTTTCCTACATACAAGCCTTAACTTAAGAAATGATTTTGTAGATCACATGAAAGGCCTTGATCGTGTTTTGCCGACAGCAGGATCCCGAGCGATTCAAAAAGGTTGGGTCACTGCCCAGTCCGTGAAAGTTTGGGCTTGGATTTATTTTATCTTAGGTGTTCTTTTTGGTTTGAAGCCTGTGTTGGATTACCCTCAAGTTCTTCTTTTTGTGGGTTCCTTGTCTGCTTTGGGAGTGATTTTGATCACTTCCTTTCGAATGGGCGTTAAGTACAGAAGTTGGACAGAGCTTTTGGTATTTTTACTTTTAGGTCCCTTTTTGACCAGCGGATTTCAGCTCTCTTTTGGGGCCCCGCTGGATGTAGAAGCGGTTTTGATTGGTCTCCTCACGGGGTGGGTGGGTGTTTTTTCTTTGCACTTGAGAAATTTTGAATTGTTGATGGTTCAGTCCCAAGCTCGTTTTCGCAATTCAATCACTCATTTAGGATTTGATAGTTCAAAAGTGCTTTTGAAAATCTGGTGGAGCACTTTCTGTTTAGGTCTTGTTCTGTTGCATGTTTTGTACTCGTTGCCGGAAGTGGCTTTGGTTTTTCTTGTTTCAGGATTTTTTGCGAGTTTTGTTTTTTGGAAAAATCTGGATCGCCTGCAAAGTCCTTTGGGATCCGACATGACAAAAACTTTGCGGGTTGGAAAGCAGATTGCTCTTTTACAGATGAGTTTATGGTTTTCTTTGAATTTTGTTTTTCTCATCCTAGTCACGGCTGGGGTGGAGTAATGCCCGCTTGGTTAGAACTGGAGCAAGAAAAGCTTTGGTTGAAACATCCAGAATGGGGTAATTTCAAAATTGATTTTTCTGAAAAAGAGTATCAAAGGCCCCATCGCGGCAAGAGTGAACTCATTGCCAAAGCCTGTGGCGCGCCCAAAGGCTTTGATCGTGTGATTGATCTGAGTGCAGGTCTTGGTGAAGATGCAGTTTTCCTCTCGAGATTGGGGTTTCACGTTACAGCTCTTGAAAGAAATCCTCTGATTTTTGCCTTGCTACAACAAGCCGCTCGTGAGCAGACTCTCGCTAATCCTGGTTTTCAATTTGCGGACGCAAAGCATTGGTTGGAAGAACATTGTCAAGAGCTGAGCGGTCAAGTCCTCTACTTCGACCCCATGTTTGCTCCTAAAAAGAAATCGGCGCTCCCTCGAAAGGAAATGCGCATTTTTCGTGAAGTGGTCGGCGATGATTTGGACGCCCACATCTTAGCAGAGTGCGCTCTCAAAACAGCAGCTGCCAGATTTGTCGTTAAGCGTCCGATCAAAGCTGACCCCCTGCTGCCGAATCCTATCCATCAATTCGAAGGCAGTGCCATTCGCTATGATCTTTACACTCCAAAAGGAACCTTATGAAAGATTTTGAATTCTATAAGAAAATGCCTCGTTTGATTTTTGAGTCGATGGGGACGCAAGGAAATCCCTATTTTAAAGAATTTGCTACAGAGGACCTGAGAGCTGAGCAATTCAAGCTTTGCTGGATTTTGAGTTTTCCGGTGGTGTTATGGGGTTTGGTCCAAGTCAGTTTGTTTCAACTGAATTCTTGGCTGCTACTCGCCATGATATTTTTTGCCTTTATTTGGATATTTAGGCAGCGCCAACAAACCAAGGCGATAGCAGTTCTCTTTTTTTGTTATGCCATATTTACTCATTTCATTGAAAGGACTCTCCTGAGGACACTCGTAGAAGCAAGCCAAGCGGAAGTTCCACCAACATGGCTTCTGTTTGTTGCTGACAATTCTCTCACTGTGATTTTTGCGGGGATCAGTTTTGGGGTTGTCTCTCTTGCCATTTCTCGACTTTTTGGACTGACGCTTCTGTTGGCAACTCCTTTACTTTTGGGTGGTTTGGCTTCGCTGGAGTTTTGTGTGGCCATGGTTCTTGGGGAAGCGATCTTTTTTGGATTGATGCTCATGACACGAAGGCGCTGGGAAGCCTTTGCGCGGGAAAGATTCTATCGAGGGTTGATGATGCTCGGTTCAGCTGTCCTTGTTCTTGGTCTAGGTTTTCCTTGGGTGAAAGCTTTGAGTTTCACTATTTTTGGAGACGAGTTTATTCCCGCGCTCAGGCGGTGGCAGTTTGTTCTAGCTTTGGCCGTGTTTTGGTTGGTTGACCTTGGTGTTGCTTCGGTCTTCATGCATTATAGATCTGCATGGCAAAGGACCTCGAAAAGCGAATCCAAGAATTAGAGAACGAGCTGAAAGACAAGAACAGCGAACTTGCTGAGTACCGTCGACAGCTCAGTCGTGCTAATGCGGCTGTGGAAAAAATGATCTCGAACATGGACTACGAGATCAAAATGGCAGGCTTGATCCAGAAGTTGTTGTCGCCCACAGAAATACCCCACATTTCAGGTGTGGAATTTTCTTCGAAGTTTCTCGCGGGCGAAGAGCGTGGCGGGGACTATTTCGATATTTTTGAACACGAAGATCGTTTGAAATTTGGCATTTTGCTTGCTGGGTCATCGGGCTACACGATGTCGGCTTTGTTTTTATCAGTTCTTATAAAGCTGAGTGGGCAGATAGAAGCTCGTAAAGGCATGGAGCCCCATAAGGTGGTCGAAGGAATAGCCAGAGAATTGTTACCGCATATTCAAGGCAATGACACAGCTTCTTTGTTTTATGGGGTGGTTGATCGCCGAAACTTTGAATTGAAGTACTGTAGCGTGGGTCACATTAATGCCATTTTGCAGGTTTTCGGAGAGCCTAAAGGGGGAGCTCAGTGGCTGGCTCCTTCGGCGCCACCATTTAGCGCACAGTTTAATGCCCAGCCACTGACAGACTCGATTCACTTGGGACCTCGAGATCGGTTGATACTTTGTTCTGAAGGAGTCAGTGAGGCAGAGAATGCAGAGCGCGAATCCTTCGGTCGAGACCGAATTCTTGAGGCTGTGTTGAAATCCCCGAAAACGGGAGTTCATGAACTGCGCAATGAAATCCTATTTTTTGTGGAACAATTTTCGAAAATCTCAATGCCCCGACGAGACCGGACAGTGGTTATTACAGAGATCAAAGACAAAGTGATAAAACTTGCTAAAAAATAGACGAAGTGAGAAATTCGAGAGTGTTTAATACACCTCTTGAAAGGACATTCTTAAATGGCTGATATTCAGATTTTTGAAGGCGCTTTAGATAAGGGACTTGAAGGAGTTGTGGCCTGCTCCACAGCGGTTTCTTCGATCCAAGATGCAACGTTAAGCTATCGTGGTTTTACCATCGAAGACTTGGCAGCCAATTCAACATTTGAAGAAACTGTTTTTCTGTTATGGAATAACCGTCTTCCTAAGGCTCCTGAGCTTGAGAGCTTCAAAAAGCAGTTGGCAGCGGAATACACTTTAGCTCCTGCTTTTATTCAAGTTCTGAAAACAATTCCCACCAAGAATGTTCATCCGATGGCTTGGCTAAGAACAGCAGTGAGTTTGATGGCTCACTGGGATGGTGAAGCCAACGATAACTCGAATGAAGCCAATTTAAGAAAAGGCATCAAGTTGGTCGCAAAGATGGGAACTTTAGTGGCCGCTTTCGAAGCGATCAGAAACGGAAAAGAGCCTGTAGCTCCTAAATCTGACAAGTCGATTGCTTGGAATTTCATGTATATGCTCAAAGGCGGAGTTGAGCCCAAAGCAGATCACGTGAAGATTTTTGATACTTGTTTAATTTTGCACGCTGACCATGAGTTGAATTGTTCGGCTTTTGCAACTCGAGTGACCACATCTTCATTAAGTGATTTATACTCTGCGATTGTCTCTGCCATTGGCGCTTTGAAAGGGCCATTACATGGAGGAGCTAATGAGCAAGTGATGATCATGCTCAAGAGAATTGGCACCATCGAAAAAGCTCAAGCTTTTGTAAAAGATGCCTTGTCCGCTAAGGAAAAAGTGATGGGAATCGGTCACCGAGTCTACAAAAACGGAGATCCTCGTGCAGCTTTGCTCAGAAAAATCTCTGACAAGTTGACAGCTGATAAAGGTGAGCACCATTGGTACCAAATGTCGACATTGATTGACGATACCATGTACAAAGAAAAAGGCCTGATGCCGAACGTGGATTTTTACTCGGCGACTGTGTATTACAGCATGGATATTCCCATCGATATCTATACTCCGATTTTTGCAGTTTCTCGAATAAGCGGCTGGGTGGCACATGCCATGGAGCAGTATGCAAACAACCGGATTTACAGGCCACGTGGTAAATGGACGGGGAAGACTGGCCAGAAATGGTCGCCTGCGGCGAGCCGACAATAGGTAGGGCCAAGTCCATTGAAAAAAGTTTTGATCATCAGCACCTCTTTTGACGAGCAGAAAAAGTTAGAAGAGGTGGCTTTTCACCATGATCGAGACGGATTATCTTTTGAGACCACAGCTTCTTTTGGGCAAGACCCGAGTTATTGGATCTCCCAACCTCCAGCTCTCGTTATCATTCAACTCCCAGGTGATGACATACTCCACACTTACTACTTTGCAAAGCTGCGTTCTTCTGTGCCGACGACTCAGCCTCTGTTGTTTTTGTGCTCCGAGGTCACCGTGCCGTTGATGCAACTCAGTCAGAGCTTTAACCGCGTTCGAATGATGAAGGCCCCCGTGGATGGATTCGCTTTGTACCGAGCGGTGGTCGACAACACTAAAGAGTATGAACCGGGTAAGCAGCAAGTTCATCCTCGATATTTGACGGATCAAAAAGTGGATATTCTTTCTGACTTTCATCAAGGAAAAATTGCCGGAGTGATGAAGAATTTGTCTCTGACAGGAGCGTACATTGAGGCCGCACAACTCGCTTTTCCGATCGAGCCCGAGAACTTTATCAAGGTCAGCGCTCTGATTGGAAATTCGCATCGAAGTTTTGTTTTCGATGCCAAAGTCGTTTGGAAGAAAAAGCAAGATGATGGTGTCATGGGATTTGGTGTCATGTTTGTCAATCGGGATGATGTCTACGAAAATTTAATGAAAAATATTTGAGGGCACGATGAGCGTATTTACAAAAATTATCAACGGCGAGCTTCCTTCTTACAAAATCTACGAAGATGATTTGACGATCGCAATTCTCGCTTTAGACCAAGTGAATTTAGGTCATACACTCGTTGTCCCTAAACAAGAAGTGGATCACTGGTTTGATGTTTCGCCTGAAGTTTATACTCGGGTTGGATTGAATGCGCAGAAGATTGGGAAAGCAATTCGTAAGGCAACGGGATGCGCTAGAGTCTTGACCACGGCTGTGGGATTCGAAGTGCACCATTATCATCTTCATTTGATTCCTGCTTGGTCTATTGCAGATCTTTCTTTTTCGAAAGCTCAGAAAAGATCTGAAGCTGAAATGAAGGAGATCCAAAAGAAGATCATTGAAGCTCTGTGAGTTTTACGTTTCGGTACTCTCAAAATCCGGAGTACCATTTTTCTCTCGATTCGGTAGAGGGGCCTCGCAGAATTGCAGCTCGGCTGAAGGAGCGAGGAATTCTCTCAGTAGATCGTGCGTTGGATCTCTGCGCGGGGTGCGGAGTGATGGGATTAGAAACGCTCTTTCATTTTACAACGATTCGGTCGTTTGATTTTTTAGAGCTGCAAGCAGCCAATCAAGTTCACTTAGAAAGAAATGTTCGGGAACTCCAGAAGCGGTTCCCGGTGACCATCATGAATTTGAATTTTGGAGATTTTCGGAATTGGAATCAGACTTTTGGTTTGCAGGTTTTTGATTTGATTGTCTGCAATCCCCCCTTTTTTTTGCCGAGCCAAGGTAAGCTCAGCCCTTCTGAGTTTAAGAATCGCAGTCGATTTTTTTTGGATGGAAACCTTGAGCAACTGGTCCAGGCTCTTCTTGGTCTGCTAAAGCCTGGCTCTTTGGGATACGTTCTGATTCGAGATCAAAGTCAGCATGGATTGCAAATGCTCAAAGATATTGATGTTTTTTGCCGAGGCCAGGCTCAAGTCAATGAGCTAGGCCTGATCAGAGCCACGTCCCTTGTTGAGATACATCGCAATTCTTCTTCCCTGTGAAGGGCACTCCATTTAAACTAGGGGAGCCAGTCTACTGGCATGAAAGGGGGTGGTGCTTGGTTATGTCAGAATATCACAAGACCAAGGCGGAGGTGGCTGTCATTTAACGTCAGTTAAGTGATGACTACGATCCGCCCGAGGATTGAAAAGGCGATAGCAAAGCTATCGCCTTTTTTTATGTCCTCAGGTATGGTCAGGCAGTGAACATTGTATCTTTGCCTCAACTTATTTCTGTCCTGCAAGCGGGGAAAAAGTTTTCTCAGCCCATGGTGCGCCCGACAATCGAAGATCGACGTCAATGGCTTCGGCGCTTAGAAGCAGTGATTTTAGATGGCAAAGAAGATCTCTTAAAAGCCCTCAATGAGGGATATGCTTGCTCTCAGGCTGTCAGTGAAAAGTATTTCTTCGATCCGGTTTTGAAAGAGCTCAGGTCGACCCTTCTGCAGACCAATGAAAACTTAGAAAGTTTATACACTCCTCAAGGGCTTGTTGTGGCCCTAGCACCTCGAGTGTTCTGGTTTCAATGGGTATGGCATGCCATCATTCAAAATCTCGTGGCAGGAAATGGTCTTGTGATTAAGCCCAGCTCGAGGACTCCAGCAAGGCTGAACCCGTTATGGAGTTTGACGGCGGAAACTTTATCAAAATTTTTGAAATCAGATCAGATCAGCGTTCTTCAAGAAGGTGCTGTGCAGATTGTGCGTCTTCAGGAAAGCACTCTCAAAGAATTTTTGGTTCAGCATCCGTCAGTCAATGGATTGATGGTGGCAGGAGGAAGCGAAACTTTGTCCCATCTGGCTACCTTGGCCGCAAAGGGAGGCAAAGCTTATACGGGCTATGGGCCTTCGAGCAATACAGCTCTTGTCCTTGGGGGTAGCGAAAGTTTGCAGGTCGCTGAGCAGTTGGCGCAGTCTTGTTTTCTTTTTCAAGGTCAGCATCCTTATTCGGTGAAGAAAGTCATTTGTTTGGATCAGAGTTCAAAAGAGTTCTTCGAGCTGTTTCGCCAAGCTGCCGAAAGGCTTTTTGAGAAAGAAGCTGGTGAGTTCTTTTTGCAGGATCATTTGCAGTTTGCCGAGAAAGCTATTGGTGAGATCAATCAAGATGTGGGTCAATGGCTGACCAAACCTGACCTCAGTTTTTTGAAGACACAGAATCGGTTGAATTTCTCAGTGATCCGCGAGCTTCCCCATTGTTCCGTTTATCAGCAAGAGGAATTACCTTTCCCCATTGCTCTGGTTTCGTCTGTGAAGTATCCCCATGAAATGGTTCGGTGGGTGAATCAAGGAGAGCTAGCCTTAGCCGCTCAGATTTTCGGTGAACCAGAGAAAGCTCGAAACTTAGGGGCTAAGTTTGAAGTGGGAACAGTATGGATCAATCAATGGTACGACCAAAGCTCTTCTTATTCGATGGGTCTGAAAGCGACCCTTCGAGGTCAAATGAGCTGTCACTGGAATGACGAATTTTTCTCCCGCCGTCGGAGATTTGACAGTTTGCCGTAGGATTTTTGGCGTTCTCTTAATTTATGGTGTAAGTTTTGACTCTGGTTCTAAGCTCACAAGAAGGGCAGTGGGCTTCTTCTTTGATTTCGGATTTTTCCCGCTCAGCTATATGTTGAAGCTCGAGAACGGTCCCACACAAAATACAGTTGTTGTGAGAGGAAATAAAATCACGGTGTTTTTTGGAATCGATTCTTTCGAAATATTGAATCTTGCTCAAGTCCATTTGTGCCAGACCTTTCTGTTGTCAGAGAAAGATCAATGCAAGAATGAGACACAGAAAAAGGTCTAGGAGTTATTTCCTTCAGCTACGAAAACTCGGCCTTCTCTGCGACGAGCATGGTCTTGGTGCAGCTCTTGCCCACGGAGGGCTTTCAAAAGTTGAGACTTCTTCTCTTCAAGGAAAACATCGATGATTTCCTCAGGAGAAACTCCATACATTTCAACCAAGGTTTTGAGGGACTTCAAAGGGACGCTGGAAATACCGCGCTCAATATTAGAAATAAACTGGGGGCTTCCATAACCCAGGCGCTTGGCAACATCAGACTGAGTGAGGCCTTGGGCTTCCCGCTTGTTTTTCAAAAACAGGCCTAAGCGGTTGGACCAAAAACTATTATCAGAACCAAAATCAGAAACCATTCTTACCTCTGAAAAAAGATATCAAAGATTTTTTTATTTCATCAGAAAAAAAAGTCAACTGCCTCGGAAATGATGAAATACAAAAAACAGTTTCAATTAAACTGATGATGTCTAAAAGTAGTTTGTCTCAAGCTTCTTATCTAAAGCGTAGCGGTCAAATCCTAGCTGAATCAGCTGGGAAATCAGGTCTTTATATCCAAGACCACTGGCTTCCCACATTTTGGGATACATACTAATTTTAGTAAAACCAGGAATCGTATTGATTTCATTGATATATGCTTGGCCATCCTTCTTTAAAAAGAAATCAACTCGAGTTAAACCATCGCAACCCATCGCTGTGAAAGTCTCCCTCGCAATTTTTTGAATGGTTGCCAGTTCCTGTGCACTGAGTTCTGCAGGGATTTTGAGAGCGGCCCCTTGATCATCCAAGTATTTGGCTTCGTAAGAATAAAATTCGTGAGTGGGGATCACTTCTCCGGCCACAGAGGCCTTGGGGCTGTGATTGAGTCCCATGACCGAGCACTCAATTTCGCGGCCTTGAATAAATTCTTCAGCCAGGACTTTGTGATCAAATTTAAAACTGTCTTGCAGCTGAGAGCTAAAGTCAGTCGCAGTTTTTATTTTGTGAACTCCCACGGAGGATCCTGCATTGGCGGGCTTAATAAAGAAGGGTGAACCTAGCTCTGCAGCAATGTCCTCGTAGCGATAGGATTTGTGGGAATAAAGCACCTTGTACCGAGCATGGGGAATTCCAGCATCTTTAAGAACTTTTTTCATAACGGCTTTATCCATGCCGGCGGCGGAACCCCAAACACCACATCCGACGAAAGGGAGATTCATCATTTTAAACAATCCTTGGATCGAGCCATCCTCGCCGTAGGTTCCATGAAGGACGGGGAAAGCAATATCAATGGCCACTTCTTTTTTTGAATTCAGAAAAAAGAACACAGGAGAGCCATTGCGAGTGATCAGTGCGACTGGTTCAGCTCCAGCTGGGAGTTCGTGGTCGTTGAGAGCTTTGATTTTTTCAAAGACAGACTCATGCTCAAAATAGAACCAAGTGCCTTGCTTGCTAATTCCCACGAGGAACTTATTGTAAACTTGAGTATCCACAGCACTTGCAACGTTCTTGCAAGAGAGCAATGAGATTTCGTGTTCTGCTGATTTACCACCAAAAATGAGAGCCACTGTTTTTTTCATGGAAGTCCTCGTTAGGAAAATTATGCCATCTCAAAGAATTCTTTGGCCAGGCCAGAAATTCCAACCTGACTGTCGGCACCACCCCTACTTCCCAAGCAAGAAATCAATTTACAGTCGCGATCCGTGATATACTCCGAAGCGGGAAGTATGACTAAAT
>JAJTIC010000107.1 GCA_021300175.1 Pseudomonadota bacterium | reverse complement strand
ATGTGTTTGGAGACATGTGTGTCGCGCCCCACATTTAAATTAGCAAACACCATCGTCCGAGCTGGGGCCGGAGCAGGAAAAACCACAGAGCTGGTCGCTCGGGTCATTGACTATGTCTTGCAGTTTCATCAAAAGAATCAGCGTTTGCCAGCTCTGGTCGTGACCACCTTCACTCGAAAAGCCACTGCAGAACTAAAAGAGCGAATCCTCAAAGAAGTTCTCAAGAGAGAGGCCGACCAAGAGCTGCTGTTGCGATTTGTGAAGAGTCCTTCCCATCTGCACATCTCTACAATTCATGGGGTGCTGAATCTTTTTCTTTCTCAATATGGTTGGTATTTGGGATTAGCTCCGCAAATTCAGTTAATCGATCCCGAACAAGAAAAAGTTCTTTTTAAAAAGTCCTTCCGCGAGCTTTTGACTTTGGAAAGAAATCAAGCAGCACTGAATGAAGTTTTAGAAAGTTTTCCTCTGCGAAGATTTGTGAATTGTTATCAGAGATATCAAGATTGGTCTGAATTCCTGGATCTCAAGGTCTTGAGTGAGCAAGATCTCTTGCAAGTGGCAATCGACAGAGCAGGAAAGCTTCAAAAAATGACACAAGATTTACAGAAGCTCATCCTCAGTGAGACGGACAAAGATAAATGGGTTGAATATGCTCAAAGCCTCGCAAATTTGCCAAGCTCCAAGGTCACTCACACTCAAGACTGGGTTTCTTGGCAACAAAAGGTATCATCTTGGTTTGAGAGCTTACCTAAACCAGTGAATCGCAATTCTATTGTTTCTGATCAAGTGATTGACTTAAAAAAAGATCTTCATGAAGAGATCAAGAAGCTTCTGTCGTCTTCTTTCAGTCCTGAAGTTTGGAAGGATCAAATTAAGTTGACTCGCCAAGTGATTGGATTGTGTGGAGAGCTTAAAGACAAGATCCAGGCCCAGAAGTTCAATTCAAGTCAGATGACCATTGCGGACTTAGAAGATCTCGCTCTGAAGCTTGTCCGCGAACATCCTCACACCGCTCAGTCATTCAGTGTTCAATGGGACCATTGGATGATTGATGAGTTTCAGGACACTTCACCCAAGCAAGTTTCATTGATTGATGCATTGATGGGAAAGAGCCTTCAGTTCTTTGTGGGGGACCCTCAGCAATCCATCTACCTGTTCCGCGGAGCTAGAGCTGAGCTCTTTGCGGAGCGCGAGAGAATTCTCAGTGAGCAAGGTCTTTGCCTCAAAAAGTCCATCAACTATCGTTCTGCACCGGCAGTCCTCCAATTTTTTAACGAAGTTATGTGTCAACTCTCACAGAGCTTCCAGAAAATGGAGCCTGCAACAGATAAGGTGTTTCCTAATCAAGGCACTGTGGAAGTTCTTGTGCCTTCCGATCTGAATCAAGAAAATGAAGAAGCTCAATTTGATCATGTTTTGGCTCGTTTGCAGCAACTCCTCCAAGAGCAAGTGCCAGCTCGAAGTATCGCTATTCTTGCAAGAACGAACAAAGATCTTGTTCAGCTGCACGAGAGGGCTGAAGCCCTAGGACTGCCAACGGCGCTTCATCAGCAGGCGCAGTTTTTTGAAAATCAAGAAGTGCAAGATGCGCTTCATCTGCTACAGTTCTTAAGTAACCCCTTCGAGAATCAAAGTCTTGTCCAAATTCTTAGATCGCCTTTTTTCCATCTTGAAGATCGTGAGCTCGCAGGCATCCTCCGCAAGAATAAATCTCAACATTCTTACTGGGTCGCTTTGCAGGGCTTGAATCATCCCAGCATCCTCAGTTTAAGGCAGGCCTTGGAAGATCGTGATAAATTTGGAATGACCCGGGTTTGGAAACAGCTTCTCATTGAGAAGGGATATTTTACTTACTATCGCGAGAAAGAGAGTTCAGGTTCCTGCGAGGCCAATCTGTGGAAGTTGATTTCCATTTTGGAGCAAGCCACAAGGATGCCAGGATTTCAGGTCTCTGAGTTTCTTCTTAACCTGCAACGCAGCCAAGTGGATCTTGAAACCAGTGAAGGGGATGCTGTCCCTATTATTAGTCCTGATCGGATTCCACTGATGACGATCCATGCCTCTAAAGGACTTGAGTTTGAGCATGTTTTTGTCTTGAGCTGTGGATCTTGGCGCTCGCGAACCATGACCGAAAGTTTAATGATCGATGAGGCTTCGGGCTTCTGTTGTGTTCCCACCGTCGATGAAGATGAAGGGAAAACCCTCTTGAATCCTCTGCTTGAAAAGCTGAAAGAGATCCGACAGGCACAGGAGTACTCCGAATATGACCGAGTGTTTTATGTGGCAATCACTCGCGCGAAGTCGCATCTTTATCTTGTGGTGAACAAGTTGGACAAGCAGTCCTGGGCTTCGCGCTGGGGATTGAGTCTCGACGAAGGAGATCATCAACTCGGATCAGCAAATTACAGAACACTGAAGCCAGAGCTCTCTTCAGCCAACTTGAATGATCAGTCTAAAAAAGAAATTTCCAAACCAAGACTGCCGCTCCAAGTTTTGACTGAGCAGTTTCAAGTCCGAGCTGTCACTTCGATCCTGGAGGATCGTGAAAAGAAGCTTGAGTCAAAACAAGGAATTCCGGCAAAGCCACAAAGTCCAGAAGGACTTCAGAAAGCAGTGGTTGGGACTCAGCTTCATCGATATTTTGAATCTTTAAAGTATGTGGGTCTGGATTTCGAACAACTCAAAGGATCCTCAGAGCTTGAATCTGCCACTCAGAATCTCTTCCAGTCGAAAAAGTTGGATTTAAAATCGATCATTCACAACGGCGAAGTTGAATTTGGATTTGGAATTCGCTGGAGAAAAGATCTTCTGCAAGGGCAAATCGACTTGTGGGGACGAGATGCTGCGGGCCATGTTTGGGTGATCGATTACAAAACAGGATCGCCTCGGCACTTGGAAAAAGCTTTCTCACAGTTGGAAGTTTACACTTGGGCCCTGAGGAAAATGAACAAGATCAACGCCACTGAAGAAGTCAGTCTTGCGGTCATTTATCCTTTTGAAGAAGATCCTATCAGAATAAAAAAAGCGAGGACTCAAAGTGAATTTGAATCCTCGCTTGATGAATGGATGAAAGCTTAGTTCTGCTCAGGGAACATCAGGTAATACATTTGGTTCATCACGCCCAAGTTGTTCACGACCACGCCGTGATTGACCTCAAGAACTGAATCGTTGATGAAAGCACCTAAGATTGGACCGAGCACTTTATCTTTCTCTAAAGACTTCAGAAGGGCTTTTTGTCCGACAGCCATCATCGGTAACTGCTTGGTCTGTGCTTCAGTCGCTTTGCGCAGATCACCCAGCAAAAGTGGCATTAACTGAGGGTACATATCCACAGGGATGCCCTGTGCTTCGGCCAACTGGTGGATGAATTGAGCTTGAGCTAATGTTTCAGCTGCTGACCTCACTGTGAATTGAGCCAAGACTTCTTCTGTGATTCCTTGTTTTGCTTCAGCTGCTGAAACAAGAACTTCACGTTTATTCAAGTCTTTAAGAACCTTCGCTAACTCAGCCGTGACTTGAGCTTCAACGTCGGGCTTATTGGTCGCTTTAGCTTCCAGCGCTTTCAGAACAAGGTCTCCCAACTTAGCCGAGTTTTCGATGTAAACTCGTTTTTGAGCAGCGTTGCGAACAATGTTGCCAGCCACAGTAGCATTATCAAGAGCCAAGTACTTCGTTGAAGTCGGGCTTGATAAGCTCTGGTCGAGCTTCGTGACCATGAGCCGATTTCCGATCGCCTTTTTAGAATTGATGGTTCTAAATAAAGCTGCGAAATTGTCTTTGTCTTCAAGGGTGTCTGCATTCAAGAGAATGTTGGCACCTAAGATCGAGTAGTAACGAACGATCTCAGAAGTTTCTGGTTTAAACTCTGGCGGAAGAGCAATCAGTCCCGTTGGAGTGATTGCTAAAGCGGTCGGATTATCCTCAAGAATTCCTTGCAGAGATGAAAGGACCATCGACTGCTCAGGTGTTTCAGCACCCAAGAGGTACTTTTCAAATTCAGCGAAAGAAACCGCGAGTGAGATCGACTCATACCTTGGATGACCCAAACGTCTTTCCGTCAGCATCATCATAGCAATGGCTTTGTCGAACTCGATACCACGAGTTTGAACAGCATCAACACCCGGGATCAACAGATCCTGGATCGGCTTGCTTTCTACAAGTGTATGAGCCGTCTTCTTCTGAGGTTGTCCATCTTGGCCAACGACGGGATTTCCCTCCTCGTCGTGAACGATGTACTCATACTTATGAAGAGCAAAACGATTGATGTCTTCATAAGGCAACAGGGCCGTTGGAGTACTGAGGGTTTCCACATAAGTCTTCATCGATTCGATCGCACCGATGGCCATTGGCACGAACTGATCTTGACTTGCGCCTTGGATGGCTAAGTAGAAAGTCTCATCCATAAAGAATCGCATCTGGAACATTTGGTAGAACAATCTTCCAATATAAGAATCCAGAGAGCGAATGTTGATTCGGCTGCCACGACTATTAAGAACTGGGTAGAGGTTTTTGTACTCATCCGAGTAGAACTTAGCAATTTCGGGTGCTGAAGTTCCTACGTCCCAGCGATTACAAGTCGGTTCGCCACCCACATCGATATCTGTACAGAAAGAGTACTGCTTGATGGGTAACTTGCTCCAGAAGCTCGCATCCAATCTCCACCAAGATTCTGAGCCCAAAGTGGCTTGACGGAATTGATCGAGAGAGATCTCCCCTTGATCATTGGCGGGGACAAATCCCTTGACGTTGCCCTGACCGTCCTGAACAGCCACGACTTTCTTCTTGTCTGGCGTCACCTTTACGACACTGGGGTCTGCTTCGATGAGACCTGTGTAAGCGACACGGATTGCTCTCACATCATATGGGCCTGGGCCCTTGTAGTTGATGTGATCGTCAGGGATGTAATCCATGACAGAAGAGTAGTTACGAGCTTTGGGAGCGGAAGCGTTCTCGCCTTTGAAGGCAAAGTTCCGCTTGTCAAAAGATCCTTGGAAGTTGTGAGTCAGTCCTAATGAGTGCCCAATTTCGTGGGCCAGTGTTGATTTGTAATAGTCTTTGAAAGTGACTTCTACGGGTTGAGTTAAGATGTCGGGATCAGCTGACAACTTATTCACCACAAGTGCACAGTTTGGACCTTTTCTGAAGTTCTTTTCGAATTCAGCCATCATCGCTAAGCGGTGCGATTGAAGGGCTAAAATTCTTCTTTGCTCTTTGCTGAGCTTACTTCCGTAAGCCTTCAGCACTTCAGTAGCACTCAAAGCTTGAAGTTGAGTCAGATCTTTTGTTGACTCCATCTCAATCGCTTTTTGGAAAATACGGTTCAAGTAAGAGATCTCAGAAAGCTGAGCGCTCGCTTTTTTCTTGCGGTCAGTAAGGCTTTGATTTTGTCTCAAGCTCACTTGAGTTCGAATCAAATCTTTTTTATCCGCAGTTGGCTTCAGTCTATTTTGATTCAATGAGGGAGTTCTTGGAGCCATGACTTGCGCCAAAGAGTTCCAACGTTGAATCATAGTTTGAGCTAATTGTTTCGAAGCTTCCTTCAGAGTTTGGGGTTTTGGGCCTTGCGGTTGAGCTGCTGATTTTTCTTCAATACCATCATCTGTGATAATGATAGCACCTTCAGGATCGCCAGGTAGAACTTCGTCAGAGGCATCCGCAGGAATCTGAGCCAAGACCGCATCTTTCATGTCTTGGTATTCTTTTTTGACTCGAGCCATTTCTTTCATGAAGCCAATTGAAGAGAGCACGTTTCCTGAATACATGAGCACGTTATTCTGTTCAATTCTTCCAGATCTAGGATTAGGAGCTGCTTGAGACATTCCTAAAAGACCAGAGTCCAAGTTCTTTTCGAAATTCCATATGTAATTTCGGTCAAGGTCACCAAGACGTCCAGGTTCTGCATCGATACCATCAATTTTGAGAACCACGTAAGGAGTGCTTCTCTCGAGGGAGGTTCCAGCAAAAGATTTCTTGAGGGCGATGTTCCAATCCTCAACCACTTCTTTTGTGCCTTCGATCAGTGCATTTCTCATCCATCCTGATGCGGGAAGTCCGCCCAAGTGGTAAGTGAGGACTTTGCCATCACTAAAATCATGAATCACAGGCAAGGCACGCTCAGTACCTACCCGCCCTGTGTTTCCGAAATCATCAGGCTTGATCTTTCCAGTCGTAAAAATTCCAAAACCCAATTGGTGTTGCGCTCGGAAAGGAATGTCCGTCGCAGGTTTGTTGTCCAGCTCACCTGTATGAACGCGGAAGGAAACACGCTCTACGATATTGAAAGTCCCCTGGAGGGCACCACCGTACCAGTAGTCATTCATTCCATACCAAGACATACACTCTGGAACAAAAGTGATGGTCGAATTCAGAGAGAAATTAAGAATTCCCTCTTTCATGCGATTGTCAGCATTTGTGATATTGGTGTTTCCCGTGGACATAAAGCACTGGCCGGCACCAAAGAAAGACAGTGGAGAATTGATCAATGGAATGGAATTCCCACTCCAGTCAACAATCACTCTCTCAGCTCTGGATGGAATTGTTTCTTCGTATTTAGGATCCAAAGGATCGGAACCTGCAACACGTTTCACATAAGAAGCTTTCAAAGAGAGAAGCTCTTCACGGTCCACTGTTGAAGGTTTCGAGTCTCCATTGATCGCGTCAGCGCGACGGACAACAAGGCGATTTTTCTCAAACTCAAACTTAACAATATCCAGTTCTCCTGAGGCTCCAGGACCGAACACCATAATCGATGCTGATCCATCCTCAAAAGTTCTTCGCATTTGGAATTCTTTTCCGCGAATATCCGCCATGTTGATGACATTCACTTGAGAAACGCCCACATTTAGAACGGCTTCGGGTGAAGTGTTTTCAGAGACACGGATGAAAGAAGTGGCTTGTGGATTCGAGGTTTCTTTGAAGTTCACTCTTGAAGTCGGTAGACCAAAATCATCTGATTCTTGAAGTTCCACAGATACATTTCGCGCAGGAACTTTATAAGCCAAAACCATCACGCAATCCGCTTGTTCTTCAGCGGGCAACTGAGCTTTCACTTCCTTGGGACAGGATCTGATGCGAGCCGATTCACCTCGTCGCAGTTCTGCAATCAAATCTTCATCTTCGAGATCTGCTTTCTTCATGATTTTGAAAACATGAAGAGTCATGTTCACATCTCGTGAAGGTGTTGCCATCGTGACGACTTTGGAATCTTCATAGCCAACAAGAGTCAATTTCAAGGTGTCTTTGAGTTCGGTCAAAGTCGTGACTTTGCCTAACAGAGCATCTCGTTCGAAGACTTCTTCCATGGCTTTTCTGGTCGAAGCACATTGGCCGACAGTACAGATAGAGTCTGCATTCAGTGACAATTGAATATGTGTTGCTGATTCAAAGTCTGTAGGTACCAGCTCTAAATTTGAAGTTTCCTCTTTGTTGTCATCTTTAGCTCTTCGGATCACACCATAGGATTCAATTTTTGCTTGCATGAAAAGAACTTGAGTGCGTCCATTCACCTTGCGAACAATTTGTTTTTCGAGAGCTGTTAACTCAGTGGGATCAGCCACCACTTTATGGAAGTTCACATTGTCTTTATCAACAGTCACTCGGACGGGATAAACAGAGTTTGACTGTCCACTGATGACAATATTTTTAAAAAGCTTGGCTAAACGCTCATCGCCAGCTGAAGAAGTCACCATCACGCGGTTCCCTTGCCCGGCAAGACTCATCGAATTGCCTTTGGGAGCTGTCGAAGAGGCGCCAGTTTCTAAATTGATCTGAGCATTTTTGAGCTCTTCAATCGAGAAGATCTTTTCAGCCAGTTGCTCGTCTGCAATTTCAGGGCTTCTTTCTTTCGTGCAGGCACTCAAGATAAGCGCCAACCCTGAAAAAGCCACTAAAGCAAGTTGCTTGAGGCTTGTTGTTTCTTTGAGGATCCCGTTCCCCATAATGTTCTCCTTCGCTGGCCTAGAATGACAAAGTCACTGTGCCGTAAACGTAACTATTATTTTCATCTATAACTTGAAAATTGTAAGAATCGCCCCGAGTTGACCAAACACTGGCATAGGGGGCGCCGTACTGATGTCCAACTGCTAACCCCACTCGAGGAGAAGCTTGGTAACCTAGCTCCTGAGAGTGGGAATAGTACTCTTTCATCGTGCCTTGGTAAGTCCATGTGTTGATGTGTGACAGGCTTACAGAGATCGAAGTCTTCTCTGTGAAGGACCAGCCCGTTTCAATTCCTTGAACAGAAGAATACTGTGTATTCACAGCTCCATTTTTGGCTGTCTCAAAATCATGAATACTGCGAGTCACAGATAAGAGTCCTGCAAAGCTGAATCTGTCATCAAAAGCAGCAGCAGAGTTTAAGTCCGCTCGAGCGCTCAAGCCCACATTTGCTTTGAGAGTTGCAGCTTTCTGTGCTCGAGAAATAGGAAGGCCGAAGTTGCCATTGATCATGGATTTCCAAGACCGACCCAAAGAGATTCCTGCACGACGAGTGCTCACTTGGAATCTTGACCAGTCCGAAGCTGTTTCATCCATCAAGTCTTGAGACCCTTCCAGCAGAAGAGCGGAAGACCAATCCTTGTTCCATTTGAAACGGGTTGATGCTGACAAGTCCCAAGATGACTGTTCAGTGCCGTTCTTTTGGTCATAGAGGGAGTTCGAGCGAGAGACCGAAACAGTCCCACTCCAAGCCTTCACGGTTTTCGGTGACGCAATAGCTTGAGCTGTGCTTTTGTTTGCAGGGGGGGTGGTTGATGAAGCCAAAGCAATTCCAGGAGCCAAAAGCAATACAGCGACTCTGGCAAATGCGTTTTTGATCTGTTGGCTCACCATAGACTCCCCGGGCCGTGGGTCCACCTTTGGACCTCCCAGGGGCAAGAGCAGTTCTCAGGCCAAGCAGTTTAGGGTCAGCTTGGCACTAGGTTTTAGCTGAGGAGAGATAATGTGAAGAGCTTTTGTTCCTTAAAGAAAAAAATACCCTCCTTTTAAAAAGAGGGTATTTGGGATTTTTATACCAGCGATAAGACTACTCTTCTCGGTACATCAGATATTGAACCAGCATTTCATATTTTGCATCGTATTCAGCTTTGTTAGCTTGATACTCAGCTGCCAAAGCTTTGTTTGCTTCGGAAGCCTTTTTCACTTCGACCATAAGGCCTTCCAAGTGAACATTGTTTTCAGCTTTTGCTTCAGCAAACAGAGTTTGAATTTTCAAAGTCAACAGCTGTTCGACTTTGGCTTGATCTTGACCAGCTTCAGTCATTTTGGCTCCAAGGATCTCTTGGATCGGTTTTAGGAGTTCATTCAAACTCAGAGCGATCAGTCCGAAGAGAGGATTCTTCGCGGCATTTTGCTCGAGGCCTTGAGCCAATCCCAGCACTGTTTTGAGATCAATTTCTTGAGCCTTATCTTTGGCTGGTAAGTACTCAGTCAGCATCTTTTGAATCTGCTGAATCACTTGGTCATTCAATGGAGCTGCGCGCTTCAGGCTGTCCAATCGGCCAAGCTCTTCGATGATCATTATGCTGATCTTTGCATCTGGATTCATCACCACAAAGTATTGTCCTGGTCTTAATTGGAAGGAAGCTGCAGATTGTTGAACCACCTGGGGATCATTCGTGATAAATCCATTAAAAGGTGTCTTACGACGACCTGACTCGGCAGGGGCACTAGGAACCCCAAGGCCATGATACAACAGAACGAGCTGATCGCGAATCAAGTTGCTTTCGCCCGAGTACTTTTGGAAAGGCTTTTCTACTTTTACTAATTGGGCTTTGTCACCTTTAAAGGATTGCAAAGCAAGGTTTGGATTCAGTCCTAACAAAGCACGCCCAGCCATTTGGTTGATCAAACCCGCTCGGTACTGAGGCTCATCCGTGAAGCTAAATCTCAGATTATTCGCAGAGATCGCGTAAGATGTGGGCACACGTGCCGTCAGAATCAACATCGCATTCATGCGATCCAACCGAGTTCCTACAACATCAAAAGGTTTTGTGAGCTTCTCAGGGCTCAAGTCAAAACGAATACTATCCAGGAAATGTCCTGATTCACCAACGATGGATCCGCCCATTGAGGACTGGGCTTGAGCAGCAATCGCTTCATCTTCACATGAAGCCGTCGAAATTTGGCTCGAGAAGTAGATTTTTTGACGAGCTTTCTCGAGGTTCATCAAATCAATTGAACCATCTTGCTTTTTAACGACACAGTACTTGTCTGGCAATGTCGCCACTGTCATTAAGAAGTTATAAGCTAAGTCCGCTGCTGGCTTGTAAGCTCTAGCAATAGGACCAAATGTTGTATCATTCATCATGGCTTGGACTTTGGACTGATAAGCCTGAGCGTCCATGTTTTCGATATATTTAGAATCTTGACCCAAGTAACGAGCCAATTGAGTTCTCCACTCATCATAGAAACGCTTCATGGGAATCATGAAACGACCCATGCGATAGGCTGCCAAGCGGTTAGGATTAATGCCGCGTACGTTGTCATACCGATAGTTCAAAGTAGCAACACTTGAATTGTACTCAGCAATCAGCTTTGTCACGACTTCGATAGGCGTAAGGCCCGCATCATGGCGTTGGCACATGGGATCCAAGCCGATCGCGACATGATCATCCGTGCAGAACTTGAAGGTATTCATGTCTTTGTTTTGAACCTGAAGATTCTGAGCAATGGTCTTATCTGTGTTCAACAAAACACTCTCACCGGTCTTTGTTTCAAAACTGTCCGCATAGCCATATCGGATCGCTGCGATGTCATAACAGCCGGGAGTCACTAAGCGATCTTCGTTAAAAGCCGTGTACTCCATCACTGAAGAAGAGCGAACTCCATCCTGACCGCACTTTCCATCAATAAAGAAGTTATCTTTGTCCGTGCTCGCTGCGAAGTTGTGGCGAAGACCGAAATTATGACCCATTTCATGGATCAGAGTGCCTTTCATCTTCCCGAGCACAAGTTTCCGAGAGCAACTATCAAGAACTTTGAGCTCCTTCTCGTTGTATGTTTCTTTCAATTTCTGAAGTTCCGCGACGTACTCAACCACTTCAGGACACTGTTTTTCGATATCTTCATGGATGTTTTTTGATGAAATACTTAAGTTGTACTCACGTCCGTAGTTTTTGTATTTGCGCGCGAAATCCAAATTCTTTTGTGTCATTTCGCCATTGTCTGTCATGAAGTAGGCTTTAAGACCGGGGACATTCGCTAAATCAAAGCCTGTAATCTCGGCTTTGTCTTTCGCAGGATCCATGGCCACTGAAGTTCCTAAGATCTGGTTCAGCAGAGCGCCAATGCCTTCAAAGTAAGAAGAATCTAGCTGGCCGGTTTTCATTTTTAAATAGCCTTTGATCTCTTCGACCAAAGCACTTCGGATCGGTGTGACATGAACATTCGAAGTGGCAGAGATAATCTCACCTGTGCGTGGATCTGTGAGCGAAGGACCAAATCCAAAGAGATTTCCCTCAGTCAACGATTCCACCAAGTTAATGATGTTGTAACGAATATCACCCAACTCAACATCATTTTCTTTCTCGAGCTTAATGGTGATCTGAATACCCGTTCCCGCAACCTGAAAAGCTTTGTTCCAAGCTTCGATTGCTTCCACAGCTGCAGGTCTTAACCACTCAGGAGTTGTTTTCGAGAAACGGAATTGGATCTCCTTGTTGGCTGGGTTGAAACGAGAAATAAAAATGTTTCTTTCCACATCTTCTTGCCGACGAATTTCGAAATTGTTTACAACAGCTTTCTCTGTTGTAAAAAATCCGAATTTTTTGAAATCCTCTTCGAAGTGACGCTTGCTCATATAATTTGAAGTCGTGGCTCGTTTAAAGGCCCAGCGAACACGCTGGTTAGTTGATTGGTTATGGATCACGAATGAGAAGTAGTCATCATTCAATTCCAGACCAACGAGCTTTGCCCCTGAAAAGAAGTTCTGACCCACAGATTCTGTAAATTCATTTCCAAGGTCAATGTTTTGAAGTTTTTCGAAATCAAGCTCTATGTATTTTCTTTCTGACCAATCACGAGTGGTGACTTCGCGTTCGCGCAGAGCCTTATCTCGTCCTTGGGGAATCGCTTCAAAGTCTTTCCAGCGCGCTGGAATCGAGATAACAGTGGCTAAGTTGACGTCATCATTTTTATCAAGACGGTCATCGATGTTCACGTTCACTGCTTTTAAGTATGATTCTGTTTGGATAAACTTGATTCGAGTGGTCGACTGAAGGTTTTGGTCGATCCCATTGCCAAAGCCCAGGACAACCTGTTCTTCAGCAGGTGCGGCAACGATCGTTTCTGCAAAGAACCATTCACCGGTGAAATATTGTGAGCGGAAGACATTGTTCTTTGAAATTGATTCGAAGAGCTGCGCAGAGTTGTAGTCAATTCTCATAGCATTGGCTTCGGCACGAGTCTGAACAGAATACTCGGCTTTAGTTTTAGTATCTTCATTGTCAGAGTTCTTAACTCTTTCTACTTTCAAATACCTCACTGAGTAGGCCATCAGCGGCACAGCTAGACGACCGTCCGCCAAAACTTCTGCAGAAGTTGCTTCATCTTTGTCAATGTCTTGAGCTTTAGCGACTTTGAAAATCTTAAGGTAGTTATCAGTCAGTTTGTACATTCCCTGGTAGACACCTTTTGTGTTTGGACGACCTTTGAACGGAATATTCTGAGAAAGTAACTTTTTATCAGTAGACTCATATTTTACAAATGGAAGGGCAACCATTTGGTGCTGAGTGCTTTGTATAGAAACGCTGTTCCTTCGAATTTGAGTAGATTGTGCTGAAAGATTGCTCTCTTCTCCCAATGTTGTGATTTCGAAAGTCTTCCCGTCATAGTCCGCCGGATTCACGAGATTTTGTCCTTGGCCTTGGACAAACTGTTCGCCGCGCTTTTCAGTGGTGCAGGCACTGAGACCTAAGCTTGAAGCTAGGAACAGTCCCACGACTGCTTTCACTGGTTTTTTGCTAGTCAATGTCTTCCTCATAAATCCTCCTAAGGCGTCGTCAATTCTAAACCTAATCGATAGCTGGTGGTGTCGTCGTCCAACACCCGCCGCTCTGAGATCACACGGTCTCGAGTGGCCATTCCTAAAGTCGTGGTCAATGTTTTATTCCAGGCGAGAGCGAAAGTGCTTGAAGCGGCATAGGTCTGGTAATTACGATCGATGGTATTTTGGTACTGGAAAAAGCTCAGTTGATTTCTCCAAGAGAGCTTCTCTAAAATTTTAGAAGTCACATTCGCTCGAAGCTCCACAGACCATTTTTTGTTGTATTCACTCCCTGTGGCATTGGTAGAATCAAAGCGGTAAGAGTAGAGAATTGGCTCTAAACTAATTCCTGCTTTCTGTTTCAGGATCTCCGTGGAATAAGTCACTTTCAATCCTGCAGATCCGCGAAAGCCCGCATTTTTATCAACTTGATTCGCTGGCAAGCCTAAAGAAGCTTCGGTTGAGATCTTTGCTCCTCGGGGGAACGAGCTGCGCGAAGTTAAACCACGAAGTTCGATGTCTTCAATGTAGGAGTTAGTTTCATCTTTATAATTGGCCCAGACATGGGTGTAATCCATGGCAAAACTTAAGCTCGAAGAAGTGGATTTGCTTTCTTCCAGCGAGTAAACCAGTTCAACTCCTGAGAAAGAAGCGGCGTCCTTTTCTTTTTTAACGGGTCTTGAATAGATGGTGTATGCGGAAGCAGAGAAGGAAGTTATTTCGTCAATAGGTTTAGTCTGAGCCTTTTCAATCACAGAAATGTTCTGATCTCGGTTCACAAGGACTGTCTCATTTTGAGACGTTTTTTTTGCAGTTTTTTGGAGATCTGCAAACGGGGCCGATACTTTTTGGGTCTTTAAATTATACCCATAAGCTACAGGTCCCATGGATCCGCAGACCAAAACGAGTAATAACCTTAAGACAGTGCTGACATTTATTGTCACTGGGTCTCCCTCATCTTGCATTCTTTACAAAACGGCGTAACACGCCTTCAGTTCAGATGCCTTCTGTGAAAGACAGAGCGAGTTTGGTGCCAGACTAGAATCAGGGCCTTGTCTACAAATTGTACATCAGAAATTTTTGAGGAGTCTTTTCGATTCTCAGAACTCCATCAGAGCTTTCAAAAACAAAATCTGCAGGAAAAGTCTCGTTGAAAAAGTCAGAATGTGGAACTTCAAAGCGAAACTGTTGAGCTGCTGAGTTTACCTTCAAATAGGGGCTTTTTGAAAACACAAAAGAGCATAGCTTTCTTTGCCGTGCACAGGAAATTCTCAAAAGGTTGTCTCCGAAAGTCGCTCCTTTACCTGGGCCAATCACAGTGCTTTGTTCATCGAGCGTTAGCGCAGAATAGATTTTCTCAAAATCACCTGAAGAATTTTGTGGACTTCGTTCAAAAACGCTCACCATGACAGGTTGATTGAATGGAAGAAAGCGAATGAGGACTTCCGCTTGTGCAGAAAGACATGAGAGAGCTAATGTTAAAAATATCACCAGTTTCATCGTCTGCTCCTTGAGTGATTGATCTAAACACACAGCATTAGCGGAGACAAGTTTGTCTTTCCCAGCAAAGGCTTTTACACTGTATTCATGCAAAGCGCTTCTGTCCCTTTCCAGCACATTTTGATCTTCTCTGATGGGGCATGTTCCGGAAATCCAGGGCCTGGGGGTTGGGGTTGTGTGGTCGCCCTGCCTGAGGGTAAGATTTTTGAGCGTGGGGGGCACAAAGAATCCTCCACCAACAACGAAATGGAACTTAGGGCTGCTATTGAAGCGTTGAAGCTGGTTCAAAAGCGAGATGAGCCAGTTTTGTTTTATACGGATTCAACTTATGTCATTCGCGGAATTACTCAGTGGGTTTGGGGCTGGATGCGCAAGGGATGGAAAACGGCTGAAGGAAATGAAGTTTCTAATCAGGACTATTGGAAAGTTTTATTTTCTTTAGTTTCCGCTCGCCAAGGTCCCGCGCAAGTGGAGTGGAAGTACTCACGGGGACACATTGGCACGCCGGGTAACGAGCGCTGTGATGAAATTGCGGTGAGTTTTTCGCAAAAAAAATGGATTGATCTGTTTGAAGGTTCTTTACTGAACTACCCAGTGGCTATTTACGATTTGCCGGTGGATGAGCCTCTTCCTGACATGAAGCTGAAACAAGAAAAGAAAGTGGCATTTAGTTATTTGTCCAATGTGGGGGGCGCGATCTACCGTCACAAAGATTGGTCAGGTTGTGAGCGCCGAGTGAAGGGGCAGAGCGGAGCAAAGTTTAAAAAAGCGATGAGTGCTGCTGAAGAAGTAGAAATTTTAAATTCTTGGGGAGCGAGTCTCTCTGATTTGAAAGAAGGAGATTAAGAATGGAAATTCGGGGAAGCCAAGTGATGATTACAGGATGCAACCGAGGCATTGGGAAAGCTGTCGCTTTGATGGCTGCGGCCGATGGTGCTCACTTGCACGTCGTGAACAGAAAAAGTGATCCTGAGCTTCTCAATGAGCTGACGAACGCGGGTGCTGCTTCTGTGACTTTCTATTCCCTCGACCTGGGCCGGAAAGAGAATATTGATCAGTTTTTGAAAGAGACCCAGAATCTTCAGATTGATATTCTTTTCAATAATGCGGGCCTCCTCACGGGAGGACTCCTCGAGAATCAGACTGTCGATGAAATCTATGCGATGCTGCAAGTGAATGTGAATGCTCTGATTCACCTCACTCATGGATTTTTGCCACGGATGATTGCGGCAAAAAAAGGCAAGATCATCAATCACGCTTCAGTCACGGGTGTGATGCATTTCCCTTGTGCAACCACTTATGCGGCTTCGAAAGCAGCGGTGATTGCATTCACTGATTCATTGCGAGTTGAACTCAAGGGTACTGGAGTGACCACCCTTGTTCTTGTGACGCCAGGAATTGAAACAGATATGTATAAAGATATTCCCAATCGATATGGGAAAAACATCGATCTCACGTTCATGAAGGGAATGCCGACAAAAAAATATGCTCAGATGATTCGTGAGGCTATTCTTGAAGATTTGGATGTCTTGAAGCCACAAGGTTTCTCAGGTGTTGGAGTTTTGATGGCTCAGCATGCGCCGAAACTCTTCGAGAGTCTGGTTCTCAAAAGATTTCAGCGATAATTTCAATGCGGTTTCTGTTGAATAATAAAGTCAAAACAGCTCGGATTTAGATGGATGAGTAAAGCTGGGGCCCCTTTGTGGATGAAGGCTCTGTCCGGAGTGTTCATCGAGCGAAATTTTTCTAAAGATTCGCAGTGAAGAACCACGGCCATCACGCCTGGATCTTTTCTCATATTAAAGTAATCTTGAAATTCGGGCTCCATCGAAGAATTTTGATCAAAGACCTCGGCAATTTCAAAAACAGAATTGTTACAGAGTACGGACTTGACGGAGATATTCGAATTCAGGGGCTGCTGAAATGGTGTGAAAGTCTTTTTCTTTGCCCATTTGAAATAAGCATCTTCATCTTGAATGAATCTTATTTCTAAGAGTCCACCCAGGAGAGGCAACTCATACCCCACAAAGCCGTGCTGAGAAGAGTGATCGTTCACTTCTAAATTGAAGCCTCCAGCTATCAGCTTTTGTACCATGACTTCTGTGAAGATGTATCCAATGAGATGCATTTTTGTTCCTCTCTTCTCACATTTAGGCTAAAGTTTTCGAAGTGAGTCAACCAGTACTTGAGCTTAAAAATGTTTCAGTGGTTTTGGGGGGAGAATATATTCTCAAAGGGATTAATCTCTCTGTCCAGAAAGGCGAAACAATCGTTCTTATTGGCCCTAGTGGATCAGGAAAGTCAGTTTTATTAAAAACTTTAGCAGGAATTTACGATCCTTACGAGGGCGAAAGTTTTTGTGAAGGGCATAGCTGGAAGCAAATGTCCGTTCTTGGAAAACATGATTTGGCAGCAAAAGTGGGTGTTCAATTTCAGCGCGGGGCGCTCTTTGACCACCTCTCAGCCGCAGAGAATATCGAGTTTCCGCTGAGAGAACACTTAAAGCTTTCAGAGGATGAGATTGCTCGGCGAGTGAAAGAGTGTTTGTCGGCAGTCGATTTAGAAAAGTCAGCCGGTTTAATGCCTCATGAAATGTCGGGGGGAATGAGGCAGCGATTGAGTGTTGCCAGAGCGATCGCTTTGCAGCCAGAGATCTTGTTCTTTGACGATCCCACGGCAGGACTTGATCCTTTGAATTCCGATAAAATGGCGGAACTTCTTGTGGCTCTCAAGAACAAAATTGGTGCGACCATGGTGGTTGTTACCCATGATATGTACCGAGCCTATCAACTGGCAGGTCGTATTTTTTTGGTCGGTAATCAGTCAGTGATCGATTGTGGAAATGCCGAGCAAACTCGAAACCATGCCGATGCTCGAGTTCAACAATTCATTCAAGGTAAGATGACGGGGCCTTTAAACTGGGGCTAGATTCTCGCAGCTCTCAATTTCGCTAGCGTTGAGGGGATTAGATTCACTAAATCACTGGGCATCAGACTTAATTGATCATTCCCCAATTTTATCCACAGATCAGCCATCCTGCCGTGGATATAGCATCCCAAGCATGCTGCTTGCTCGGAAGAAAGATTTTGTGACAAAAATCCCGTGATCATTCCTGTCAACACGTCTCCGGTCCCAGCTTTCGCTAAAGCTGCATTTCCAGATTGAATCTTTACTAAACGATCTTTTGAAGCCACTAAAGTCCGATGTCCTTTAAGAACCACAACACAGCCCCACTTCCTTTGAGCCATGAGCACAGAGCTGATTCGATCTTTTTGGATCTCTGCTTTGGTCTTTCCTAACAAAAATGCCATTTCTCCTTCATGGGGAGTGAGGATCCAGTCTGAAGGGAGGGCACCTTTGATATTTTTCACAACTTTCAAGGCCTCTGCATCCAGAACCACTTTTTTGAAATTTTGCCGAAGGAGACTTTTGAGAGTCTTCTCGATGGTTTTATGAGCTTTGAATCCGGGCCCAAGAGCGATAGCTGTAAAATTCGCAAAAGATCGAGGATGACGGGTGGTCAAAAAATCAGGAAATCGCCCTGAAGGAAATCCAGGGGCTGTGGAAAGGGTGACGTAACCAGCTCCAGATCTTGCACAGGCGGTAGCCGTCAGAACTGCAGCCCCCCAAAGGCCTCGTGAACCTGCAATAATCAAAGCTTTTCCTCCGTCAACTTTGCTTGCTGCCTTCTGTCGACGGGGGAGTATGCGCTTGGCTTGTTGCAGGCCGAAAAGAGCTGTCACTGGTCGTCTAGACGCCACTCATCGAAAGCTGGTGGATCAATTGACCCAAGGTGGGGATATCCATCCACTGTTTCCAAGTTCGATGGGGCGGTTCTTCAGAGCTTAAAAATTGAGTCAGGTGAAACAGCAGATCATCCGTCGTGATGATTCCGACGACTTCGCGAGAATCATTGTGCACAAGAAGGCTTGAGGTTTTACTTTCAAGAATTTTAAACACAGCCTCTTTGATGGTGCTATTTTCTGAAATTAAAAAGATCTCAGAACTCATGAAAAGGTGAGCGGGTAAATCCATAAAATCTTGAGATGAAGGTAAGCTCTGAGCCTGTAAGAGCCCAAGGATATGATTCTCTCGACTGACGATGGGGAGATGTCGGATTCTCTTTTCTTTGAAAATCTCGTGAGCCAAAGAGACAGAGCTTCCTGAAGGAAGCGTGATTAAGTTCTTGGCCATCATCATTTGGATTTTTGACATTTTATCCTCCACAGTAAAAAGCCTCTGTCACATTCTTAGCAGAGAAGCTTAAGTCAGGAGGACTTTGAATTCAAGATGGGACAATTTACCCCAGCTTATTGGGGAGGATCTAATTTCTTAAAGCCATTGAGCCACCAAATAAAAAATCCGAGGGAGTCGCAGTACTCAGCGTGAGTCACTCGGAAACCTGCTTTGATCAGCTTTTCTGACAAATCACTTTTGCAACTCAGGGTCTACTTCACTAGGTCTAATGTGGCAGAGCCCACGGGGCCCGTCATGGTGAGCTGAGCTTTGTTGCTGTCGACCATGGAAGTAGGCACGGGGAAAGTCACTCGATAAGCAGTGCTGAATCGATTGTGCTCGGGGTAAAGAGCTTGAATTTCCGCCAAAATATTTTTCATGCGTTGAGCTTTTCCCTCGTAGCGCTTGCCACCAGCATCCAAAAAGATTTTCCAAGTGGTGTTGGCCTTTTGAAGATCGTCATGTTTTCTTTCCGGAACATAGAAGCTCACAAAAACTTCGGTTTGCTTAGAAAGATTTGTTTCTGTTTCTGATTTTTTGTTTTGAAAAGTTTCAGGGGTCCATTGATAAAGACGAGCATTTTGATCCAGCTGCGCTCGAGCGACGTCGGTGCTGACTAATGTTGCTGAGACGCCGAGGACTTGTTGGAATCCATCGTAAACTTGCTCGCGGTCAGTAAAGCGAGTCACAATTTTTTCATAATCAGCAGCGCTTATGACTTGCATGTAGGGATTTGTCTGCGGAGTTACACAACCAAGGAAAAGACCAACCAAAGAAAGACAGATGAGTTTTTTCATATCAATTATTGAAACCTCATCTTGAGAGGTGGTCAATACTTTGAGGAGCCGCGGAACAGAATACTATCTGAAGCCCGACCTTCGGAGCGATCTTTCTCGGTCCACTCTGTCCAGGGATAGTCTAAGTTGTAGTGAATTCCCCGGGATTCTTTTCTTTTCAAGGCGCATTTCACCGTGAGATCCGCCACAATGGCAATATTTCTGAGCTCAATGATGTCAGGATGGATCTTAAAGTTGGAATAGTAGTCTTTGACCTCACTCAGAATGTTTTCTAAGCGATGAGAAGCTCTTTCGAGTCGTTTGTTGCTGCGGACAATTCCGACGTAATTCCACATCAGGCGTCGAATTTCATCCCACATGTGATTGATGACACTGAGTTCATCCTGATCTGAAAAATGGGGATGAATCCAAGGGCGCGGGAGTGCTTCAGTGAATTTGAATTCTAAATTCTTTGGAGAAATTTCTTGAGCCGCATTGTGAGCCATGGCTAAGCATTCCAGCAGTGAATTGGAAGCTAAGCGATTGGCTCCATGAAGGCCGCTACAAGCTGTTTCGCCGAGCGCATACAGAGCTTCAATGTCGGTTTTTCCCTGAGGATCCGTGAGCACTCCGCCGCACAAATAATGAGCTGCGGGGACCACGGGGATAGGTTCAGTGGAAATATCAATCCCGTAGTCTAAGCATTTTTGAAAGATCACGGGGAAGCGAGTTTTTAACTTGTCGCGCGACAGGTGCCTCATATCTAAGAAAACACAAGGCTCCCCTGACTTTTTCATTTCACTATCGATACTTCGAGCAACAATGTCTCTGGGGGCAAGGCTTCCCATGGGGTGATACTTTTTCATAAAGCGCACACCTTGAGAATTGATGAGTTCGCCGCCTTCTCCGCGGAGGGCTTCAGAGATCAGAAAATTTCGAGACTCGCGGTGATACAGGCACGTGGGGTGAAACTGCATGAATTCCAGGTTGGCTACTCGAGCCCCTGCGCGAAAGGCCATGGCAATGCCATCGCCGGTGGCTCCGCTCCAATTCGAAGTGTACAAGTACACTTTGCCAGCTCCACCGGTGGAAAGAATCACGGCACGACCGAGGAAAATGGAGACTTCTGATGTTTGCTTGTTGAGGACATAAGCGCCCACGCAGCGACTGGGGCCTACAAGTTTGGGGTCAATGTGACGATTGAGAATGAGATCGATGGCAAAGAAATCTTCAAAAAGGTGAATTCGCGGATGCTTTCGGCACTGCTCTAAAAGGGCTCGATGAATTTCTGACCCCGTGTGGTCCTCGAAGTGCAGAATTCTTCGATGGCTATGTCCGCCTTCACGCGTTAAATCAATGACTTTACTATTTTCTTTCAGATCAAAATGAACGCCCCAGCGCTGTAAATCCAAAATACGCTCGGGGGCTTGTTCAATGTAATTTCGCACCACGGAAGCATCACACAATCCCGCCCCTGCATGCAGGGTGTCATGAATGTGATCTTCGAAAGAGTCTTCATCTGACATCACAGCGGCGATCCCGCCTTGAGCCCATGATGTGTTGGCAGAAGGAGCTTTGTCCTTAGTGACCACAGCCACAGAGAGAGAATTCGATTCATCTTGTTCCATCACTTTCAGGGCAAACGCGAGCCCCGCCAGCCCTGAACCAATCACAAGATAATCATGTCTTTCTATCAAGCTCATTCGCCCTTCTTACTTGATTCTTTGGAAAAGGTAAAACTACAATCTTACAGAGGGTCGGTCACACGAATGAGAGCGAAGTTTATAACAATTTTCCTTCTCTTTTTCGGCGTCTTTGCTGCTGCACTGCTATGGCGTGTGGATCAACTTTTCTCTATGAGTCGCTTAGATTGGAATGAACTTCAGTCTCGAGCGCAAATGTCTGCACTTTCACAGGCTTTGTCTTCGGAAATTCAATCTTTGCAAGATTCAATTATTTTGGGCTTTCCGACGCTCAAGTCCCAAGGCAAATCTGAGTATTCTGAGAGTAAGCTTGCGTACACGCGATTTCAGATGGTGGGAGAAATTATCGACGGAAAGCTGGGAAAAGTTTTCTTTCGCAAGAATTCACCAGTCACTCCTTGGGGAGCCCAGTACACGACGCTCGCCTTACAGGCTTTGGGTCTCAAAAAAATCCCGCTCAATGGATCTTGGGTGGTGGCTCTTCAGGATCCTTCGCGAAAGCCCTTTGTGTTGGTAGTTTTCAGAGCGCAAAAATCCAACGAAGAGGGAACTGGCTCGGTGGATCTATGGTACGCAGGAGTGATTGGCGCAGATGTTTTTCAAGCATTGATCGACAAGCAAAAAGGTCAGATGAGCCAAGTGTTTATTGTTAATCCGCTGGGTCAAGCAGTGGGGCACACCACACCTGAGTATATTGGCTCCAATCTTTCTGAAGACCCTCTCGTGAAAGAAATCATGCAGAGCCAGATGGCTTCCGGCTCGGGATTGTTCTCTGATTTGTCCGCGGCCCAAGTTCAAGGTTTCTACGAACAAGTCGATCGCAGCAATGTCTATGTGGCTGTCACCACACCTCTTGGAGCTTTTGTGAAAGAGCGACAAGCTCAGCTTTTGCAAATGGGCTTGATGGCTTTAGGCCTCTGTTTTGTGGGGATTGCCTTTTTTCTTCTTTTTTACAAACCAGAGAAAGAAATTGTCCGTGTTGTAGAGAAAGCACCGCCAGCTCCACCCGTGGTGGTGCCAGAGAAAATGGAATCTTACACTCGGGTGGCGAGTGCGCTGAATCACGAGTTGCGAGGGCCTCTCACGGCAATTTTAGGTCACGCTCAGCTCGTGAAAAGCTATCTTACTTCTTCGCCAGAGTCTGCTCAGTCTTTCCTAGAGAAAATCGAAGAAGAAGCAAGATATGGCCGTGAGATTCTTGGAAAACTCGCCACTTTTTCTGGGGAGAAGCCTTCCAAAATGATGGAAGCTTCAATAAATCAAGCAATTGGCAAAGTTCTCAAGAAGCTTCAAGCACGAATGAACTCCAAAGGAGTTAAGGTCACTCAGCAGCTTGAGGATGTCGGTGATTTTAAAATGGCTCCGGAGTATTTTATGAAAGCTTTAGAAGCTCTCTTGATGAATTCCATTGAAAGCATGGAGAGAGCTCCGAAAAAAGAAATCACCATTCAATTGTCACGTCAGGGGACTGAGATTGAATTGAAAGTCATGGACACGGGAGAGGGGGTTGATCCTCAAATTCGGTCAAAAATTCTAGATCCCTTTTTTACGACAAAGAACTCTCGAGATCATCTAGGGATGGGGCTTCCGATGGTTCTCGGAATTGTGCGAGAGATGGGCGGAAGCCTCGATATCGAATCGGAAAAAGGGAAAGGCTGTACTGTCGTGATTCGTCTTCGTCCGCATGAGGAGCTGGCAAGTTTGCAAGCCGCCAAAACTGCCTGGCGATCGTTGCTGCTTCTCCCAGCAGCGCCGCCACCCTGCCTCCTTCTCTGCATGGCATCTTCACACTGGAGCT